>JBBDXA010000133.1:14327-27231 GCA_040902585.1 Phycisphaeraceae bacterium | reverse complement strand
CCCCCCCCCCCCCCCCCCCCCCCCCCCCCCCCCCCCCCCCCCCCCCCGCTAAACGTCGGTTGCGTTACATCTTTAGATCAGTTCCTTAATCGGATCGCGGCCATCCACCAGATACTGCGGGCGGCCCTGCGGATCAGTGAGCGTGGTGTTCTTCGCGTCGATGCCGAAGTGGCGGTAGAGCGTGGCGAACACCTCGCGCAGGTGGACGGGGCGGTCATCGGCTTCGCCGCCGTGCTTGTCGGTGGTGCCGATCATCTGGCCGGTCTTGAGGCCGCCGCCGGCGATGAAGGCCTGCATGACGCGGGACCAGTGGTCGCGGCCGCCGTTGTTGTTGTTGACGCGCGGGGTGCGACCGAACTCGCCCCACATCACGATGATCGTGTCCTTGAGCATCGCGCGGTCGTACAGATCCTGAATCAACATGCTCATGCCCTGATCAAGCTGCGGAAGCTGACGGCGGAGCGTGGTGAAGTTATTGCTGTGCGTGTCCCAGCCGCCCCAGTTGAAGGTGACGGTGCGGACGCCGGCCTCGACAAGACGGCGGGCAAGAAGAAAGTTGCGGCCTTCGCGGCCGTACTTGTCCTGCACTTCCTTCGGTTCGTTGCTGGTGTCCAATGCCTTGGCCAATTCGCCGGAGGTGATGACGTCATACGCCCGGCCGGTGAAGGCGTCGATGGCGTTCATCTCGCCGGAGGTGTCGGTCTCTTTGCGGAGCTTGTCGAGGTGGGTGCGGAGTTCGGTGCGATCGCGCAGGCGCTCGGCGGTCATGTCGCGCATGAGCTTGAGGTTTTCGCGGCCGGGCCCGTCGGGGCGATAAGGCCGATGCACCGCGCCGAGGAAGCCGGGGCTGACATCGCCCATCATGGAGACGAACGAAGGCGCGCCGCTGGCGGTGTTGCCCTTCATCTTGGCGATGACGGAACCGAGTGCAGGCCTGCCGCCGACGCTCTTGAGATCGCGCTGGGCGAAGCCGGAGTTGGTGTGGAAGGAGCTGTGATCATCCACCGTGCCGACGATGGATCGAACGACGGCAAACTTGTCGGCCATGGTGGCGAGCTTGGGCATGTGCTCGCAGATTTCCATGCCGGCGACGTTGGTCTTGATGGGGCTGAACTCGCCGCGGTATTCGACGGGCGCGTTGGGCTTGAGATCGAACATGTCGGTGTGCGGAGGCCCGCCGCCGAGGAAGATGTTGATGATCGATTTGTTGGAGGAGCCAACGCCCGCGGCGGCTTCGGCGCGCAGGAGGTCCGAGAGCATCAACCCGCCGACGCCCATGGCGCCGGCCTGGATGAAGCTGCGGCGGGAAACGCCGTCGCAGTAACCGTGACGACGACCGAAGATGTTGAGCATGGGGAGCTCCGAGAGGGCCAAGGGCCAAGGACCGAGGGCCGAGGGTTTCGAGCGGTGCCTAACACGTGTGATACGAGCGATGAACGAACCGACGATCGAACGAAACCAGCGGGGCGAAGAGCGTTTGCAATACCTGGCTATCACCCAAGGCGGGCTGCCACACAACCTGCCCGATGTAGCCGCGCGGTCCCTTCTGGTAAAAGCCGTGAGCCGAATACGAAACGTATGCCGCGACATAAATGGCGACGACCGCCATGAGTGCGAGAGCAATCTTCAGATGCTTCTTCATGACGAATTCCCGTCCCTTGGCCCTTGGCCCTCTTCCCTTGGCCCTTCCTTAGTGATTGAACATAAATTCCTTCGTGTTGATCAGGGCCCACGCGATGTCCTCGTAGGCCCACTGCACGTTCTTGTCGCCGTACTTTTCGATCACCGCCAGGGCGATTTTCAGTTCCTCCGCATCAGGGTTGCGTGAGAAGGCGCGGTGGTACATCTCTTTGATGCGTTCATCGTGACCGCGGGCTTTGTCCGCTGCCAGAACCTTGGGCCGCCCTGAGGTGAGCTTGTCCTGCACTTCCTTGCTGTTCAAGAGGTGCAGGCACTGGGCGAGGTTGGCGTCGCTGGTGCGTTCGCATTCACAGACGCTGGAGCCTTCGGGGGCGCCGAACACGGTGAGGAAGTAGCTGTTGACGCCGCCGCGATCGGGGATCTGGATCGCGCGGGTGCCTCGGGGCAGGCCGTTGAAATCGGTGGTGGTGCCCAGGACATCATCGATGGAATCGAGCAGCACCTCGGCCGGCAGGCGGCGCGGGAAGTAGCGGCTGAAGTTCTGGCGGTCGTTCTGGTTGTACTGGTTCGGCTCAGCCGAGAGCTGGTACGTCTTGCTCTCGCAGATGGTCTTGACCAGCTTCTTCAGATCGAAGTTGCTGTCCTTGAACGACTGGGCGAGGGCATCGAGCAGTTCGGGGTTGGTCGCGGGGTTGGTCGCCCGCATGTCATCTTCAGGATCGACCAGGCCACGGTTGAAAAAGTGCTTCCAGTAGCGGTTGGCCAGGCTCTTGGCGAAGAAGGGATTTTCCTTGTCGCTCATCCAGTCAACGAGTGCCTGACGAGGGTCGTCATCGACGGTGATGCTGACGGGCTGCTCCGCGCCCAGGCCGGTGGGCGAAAGGTTCTCGCCCGTCTTGGGATTGCGAGCGCTGGCGGCACCGCGCTGGTGGAAGATACGCGATTCATCGGGCCCTTCGCCGGTCTTGCGACCGACGCGACTGAAGAACGCGCTGAAGCTGTAATAGTCGCGCTGGCTCCACTTCTCGAACGGGTGATGATGGCACTTGGCGCACTGAAGGCGAATGCCCAGGAAAAGCTGGGCTGTGTCTTCAAGCTGCTCCTCAGCCTTGGTCACTTCGCGGTACCAGACCACCGGCGGATTCATCGACACTTCACCGCTGGAGGCCAGCACATCACGCACGAACTGATCGTAAGGTTTGTTCTCATGCAGGCTCTGGCGGATCCAGTCGTGGAAGCTGAACGTGCCGCGCATGTACGATTACTTGCGCCGCTTGTTGCGCAGGATCGAACTCCATTTGTTGGCGAAGAAATCAGCGTAGGCGGTCGAGTCGAGCAGTTCATCGATGTACTTGCTGCGCTTGCTGGCGTCCTTGTCCGCGATGAACGCCTGTGAGCGTACTTCGGTCGGAAGCTTGCCGGTCACATCGAGCGTGACACGGCGGATGAACGTCGCATCATCACACACCTCGCTCGGCGGCATGCCCAGCATCTGGAGCTTCTTGAACACAAGCTGATCGATGAAGTTGTTGGGAGCAGGCAGGTTTTCGACCGGCGCGCCCAGCGGCACCGTCGCGCGGAAGACCGCGACCTTCGCCTGGTAGCGAACCATCACCGCCACATCACCGGTCTGATCGAACACCTTCACGAGGCCGCTCTCGGAAGGCTCGGCCATGTCCTTATTGTTCGCTTCGAACTGGGCGGTATGCGTAACATCTTCGGTCGAGCCATCGGTGTAGACAGCGACGACGGAGACCTGCTGCTCATCGCCCTGGCGCATGATGCGGTGATAGGGGAAAACTTCGATGCGATCGACGACCGCGGCTTTGGGATCGCCTGCGGGCATGCCTTGAGCGATCCAGCGGCGCAGGAGCATGTAGTCGTGCGAATCTTTCTTGATGCGCTCGCCGCCGCCGTGAGGCACGGCATTGATCGCCTTGGTGAGCAGCAGGCTGTTGTCGGGCGAAGCGGGGAACAGGCGACGCCCCCGGCCTTCCTTGACGAGGTATTCAAAATCTTCCTGCGGCTCGAATCCGAGCAGTGAGAGGCGGAAGCCGTTTTGTCCGCCGCTCTTGCCGTGACAACCGCCGGCGTTGCATCCGTATTTGGTGAAGATCGGTGTGATTCTATTGGCGAAGTGAATGTCGGGCGTGCTGGCGAAATGATCGACGGTGATTTCGAGTGAGCCGGTGATGCCTTCGTGGGTCGCGGTGATGGTGACCTTGCCATCAGCGAGCGGGGTGACGAGACCGTCGCGACCGATCTTCACGATATTGGCGGGAGCGGCGGTGAGCGATGCTTCGCGCGTGAGATCGACAAGCCGGGCGGCGTCGTACTCGCCGGTGACGATGAGTTGAAGTCGGGCGTCGGCACCGGACATGGTCACGGCCGACTTGGCGTTGACGTGAGCGGTGCTGATCTCGACCTTCTTCGGTTTGCCGAGCAGGGCGATGCCCGAGCCGGGGGCGGCAGGCGCAGCTTCGGCGGCGAAGAGAGAGGAGACGGCGGGAATGCTCATCGCAAACGCGACTGCGGCGGCGATGGTCATCCGAGTGAGGTTCTGCATCATTCAAACTCCATTCGATTCGGAAAACTGCGGACGGGTGGGCCTCGCGGACTCGGCCCGACCGCTAAACGGGCCTGGGATCAGGCCAGCTCTCTGATGAACTTGAACTCCGGGTCGATCAGGTAACGGGGCCGGCCCTGGAGGTCGTCAATGGTCGTGGTCTCGACGTTGATACCCAGGTTGCGGTACATCGTGGCGAATACCTCCTGCATGTGAACGGGACGGTCCTTCGCTTCGCCGCCCATGCGGTCGGTCGAACCGATGACCTGCCCGGTCCTCATGCCGCCACAGGCCAGCAGGGCGCAGGAGACGTTGGACCAGTGATCCCGGCCCGCGGTGTTGTTGATCTTCGGCGTCCGGCCGAACTCGCCCCAGACCACGACCGAGACATCCTTATCCATGCCTCGGTTGTGCAGGTCTTCCACCAGTGCGGAAACGCCCTGATCGAGCATGGGGAAGACCACTTTGGCCTGATCGAAATTGCTGCCGTGCCAGTCCCAGCGGTTGAAGCCGAGGGTCACGCAGCGGGCACCGGCCTCGACAAGGCGACGGGCGACGAGGAACTGGTCGAGCAGCTCGGGACCGCCGTCATCGCGGCGTTTGTCGCTGCCCCGGCCGTAACGGTCGCGCAGGGCTTTGTCTTCCTTTTCCACATCCAGCGCCTCGGCGAGCCGGCTGGACGTGAGCACATCCATGGCCTGTTCCTGGAACGAATCCATGCCTTCCATCAGGCGGGTCTGGTCGGCATCACGGCGGAAGCGATCGAAGGAACCGAGCAGGGCTTTGCGGTCGCGCAGGCGGTCGAGGGTGATGCCATTGAGCACCATGTTGCTCATCACGCGTTCATCGCCGGGGGTGAAGGGCGTGTGCGCTGGGCCGAGGAACCCGCCCTCGCCGTTGTAGGCCCAGGGTTTGTGGCCCATGGGCAGGCTGAGGCCGCAGGCCGGGGGAATGGCCGGATCGACCGCACCATGCAGATGCGACAGGATGGAACCGAGGCAAGGCCAGCCTCCGGGCGGTTGCCTCTCGTTGAGCCTGCCGGTAAGGCATTGGAAGGAATCGTGGCGATCCTTGCAGCCGACGATGGATCGGATGTAAGCGAGCTTATCGGACATGCCCGCCAGGCGAGGGAACAGTTCGCCGATCTCGATGCCGGGGACGTTGGTCTTGATGGGATCGAAGGGCCCGCGGATTTCGCTGGGGGCTTCGGTTTTGATATCCCACATGTCCTGGTGCGGCGGGCCGCCGGGCAGGAAGATCATGATGACGGCTTTGTGCGATCGCCCTGATTTGCGAGTCAGATTCACCGCCCCCGGGACGCCTGCGGGCTGGGTACCGGCGGACTGGGCGCGAAGAATCTGCGGCAAGGCCAGACCGCCCATCGCCAGGCCGCCAATTTGCAGAAACGACCGGCGCGAGACGCCGTCGCAGAAGCGACCACTGCGATTTCCCATCAGGGTCAGCATGTTTCAAAACTCCGCATGCTCAAGTGAAATTACCCGACATTTACCCGACAGTCCGCCCGTCAGTCATCCATCCACTCCGCCCCGTCCCCCAGTCCCGTTGCCCCCACGGCAATCTCCTCCTGAACTCGCCCCTTGGCTGCACTGCATAATGAAGGCTTTTTCACTGGTTTTTTGCGAGATCAATCCAACTGCCGCGCCAACCGGCCTGACGGAGTCGATGAGTCTGTCATCGGAGATCGCAGCTCAGCCGCCCCAAAAGGCACGACCGCGCCAAGCTCTCTATTTGAATTGTAAATCCGGACTTGCCGGTTACCAATAGAAATAAGGTCTCTCTTTGCCACAAACGGCTATTATGTCGGGAGGCCCCAATCAGGCCCTCCGCCCCGCACTTGGAGCCGATTCCGCCATGACAGACCCCGCAAACCAGCCAAAGCCATCCCCCCAGCCCTCCCAGGATCAGGCGGGCGACGACCTGGAACGCCAGGCCCAGGAGCAATCCCCCGGCCTCGTCCGCGAGTTCGTGCAGTTTCTGGGTGAGAATAAGAAGTGGTGGCTGCTGCCCATCATCGTCGTCCTGCTGCTGTTCGGCGTCCTGTTCCTGCTGGGGCCGACGGTTGCGCCGTTCATTTACACGCTGTTTTAAGCCGGAGTTCGGCTCATACTCTGCTTATCCCATCAAAAACGCCCGCAGCCTGTGCCGCGGGCGTTTTTCGTTGGGTTTGAATGGGAACGACACCCGTGTAATCATTTCGCCGACTTCGCCACATCCGCATCGATCTCTTCCGGCGTCACCTTCGACGGGTAACGCGCCACGACTTTGCCGTTGATCACCAGGAACTTCTCAAAGTTCCACTTCACATCGCCGGCAAACTTCGGATTGGTGTCCTTGCTGGTCAGCGTCTTGTACAACTCGCACATGTCATCGCCCTTGACTGAAACCTTGGAAAGCAGCGGGAAAGTGACTTTGTACTTGCTGGAGCAGAACTGGGCGATCTGATCGTCGGAGCCCGGCTCCTGTCCGCCGAAGTTGTTGGCCGGTACGCCGAGGATCACAAAGTTCTTGTCCTTGTACTTTTCATAAAGCGCCTGAAGGCCGGTGTACTGCTTGGTGTAGCCACATTTGCTGGCGACGTTGACGACGAGGACGATCTTGTCGCCGTATTCCTTGGCGACGTTGACATCCTTGCCTTCGATGGTCTTCATGTCGTGATTGAGCACGGAGGGTGACTCCTTCTTGGCGGCGAGTGAAAGGGATGCGACGGCCAGCAGCAGGGCTGCGGTCAGGGCAGATAAAGCGGACTTGGACACGGGAAACCTCCTTAAGAACGGGTGTGAGAAGTTTGGAGCACCATCGCGGCAGGGTGGTGCCCGTGGGTTTCAGTTCGTCTAATGCACCGCCCTGCCGGGACGGTGCTCCAGTTTTGAATGCACCGCCCTGCGGGGACGGTGCTTCAGTCTTGTCTACTGCGCCATTCAGTCTAACCTCACCGGCCGGCGGTGTATTCCTCGTACACGATCTGGCCCAGTCTGGACATGGCTTCGTCGAGCACCCGCGCCATGTCGCCGGGGTTCTTCGCGGCCTCGATGCCGGGCAGGACGACTTCGTTCACCACTGCCATGAACCGCGGGTACATGGATTCAGGCCATGCGGTTCCCAGTTGCAGGCGAATCTGTCCCCCTTCCTTGAGCACCATGAGCATCACCGCTTTGTCGATGCCGCCGCCGAGCTGGTACAAGCCAAAGAGTTTGGAGGCGTATTCGTCGGCTGTCTCCCCCAGATTCTGGCCGCGCGGCACCTTCACATCCGTCACAAGCTGAAGCGGGTAGCGGCTGCCTGTCTCCAGGAACATCGCCCGCAGCTTCCATTGAAGCTCGCGGGCTGCATCCTTGGGCATCAGACCCGCCGAGTCGTGAACGAAGCGCCCGGAATTGGGGACGTTGGACCATCGCCCGTTGGAAGGCCGGCGGTTGATATAGATGATGTCGCGAATGCTGGCGAAGTCGTCCGTCCAGGTGATCGTCGCCTCCTGTTTTGACTCGCCCAGCTCCGCAGCCAGTTGGATTCGCCGGTCCTGCGTCATCGCCTCGTTGCGGGTCAGGAGTACCCAGAGGGCCTCGGAAGTTCCGTTCCACTGTTCCTCCACTGAGTGAATCGGTACGACCTTCATCCCGCGGGCCGCACCCAGGCCTCGAATGACCGGCAGCAGATCCAGGTACCGATTGGAAATGTGAAAGGCGATCACGCCGGTGTCATGCTTGACCTGCTGATCGTAGATCGCCACCGCCTCAGAGGTAATGAGGTGAATGGGAATCGAGTCGCTGGTGAACGCATCCACGCAGAGCACATCGAACTTCTGCAACTTCCCCGCGTCCACCTCGCGTTTCATGACCACGCGGGCATCACCCAGGAGGACTTCCGTTCGAGCCTTGGAGTCAACGATGAACGTGAAGTACTTTCGGGCGAAGCGTTCGATCTCGGCGTCGATCTCGTAGTAGACGATGGAATCGCGGCCGGTCAGGTGGGCGTTCATGGTTCCCGCGCCCAGGCCGATGACGCCGATATGAACCGGTACGCGCAGCTTGTCGGGCCCGTCGCGGTACGCCAGGAATTCGACAGCCAACCCTGCCCCGCTGTCGTAGCCATAGTAAGCGGTGGGCCAGCGGCGTCTGTTGCCCGCAAAGTACTGTACGCCGTGACGCGTGGTGCCGTGAATCAGTTCGCTGCTTTGGCCGTTGATGGGGTCAACCCGCTCGCCCAGGTGAAGCACACCGTAGAAATTGCGCACGTTCTCGGTGTAGTAGACGAAGGGCGTGGCGGCGGAGGTGTACATGCTGAACGCCAGGGCGACCCACAGCGCCACGGCGGCGATGTAACTAAGCCGCTGTTTCGAAGGCGACAACTGACGCACGATCCCCAGACAGACGCAAAGGGCCGCGACCAGAAAGGCGGCGAGCAGGGCGATCTGAAACTCCCAGAGATCGACGAACACAAGCGGCGCGATCACCGCCACGATGAACCCGCCGATCGCGCCGCCCGCGGAAATGGAGAGATAAAACGCGGTCAGCCGCCGCGTCGGCGGCTTGAGCCGCACGAGCTCGCCGTGACACACCATGCACGCGGCAAACAGCGTCATGCAGAAGGCGAAGATTTGAAACCACAGTGAGAACTCACTCCGCTCGTGCATGATGCGGTTTACGAAGAAAATGCAGACCGCCAGCAGCGGCACGAAGACGATGCGGCGATACCACGTCTCGCGATCGAAGCTGATAATGAAGGTGATCAGGTAGATCGCCAACGGCATCACCCACAGCAGCGGGATGGGCGCCAGGTCCAGGCAGATCTGGTTGGTCACCGCCAGCAGCATCATCGATCCGATGGCCGAGAGCCCCAGCCAGGCGAAGACCTGTGCCGAGGGCGAGAGGTTGACCGTGGCGGACTCCAGCGCGGGCAGGGATGGTTTCGCTTGACTCGAGCTAGCGCCGGGATTGACTGCGATGGCCTCGGCCGCGGCGATCGGCACGGGCGCGGCCAGAACCTTGTCGGTGCCGAATCGCATCGCGCACCAGCCGGCCATCAGGGCGAAGCCGATGAAACCGACCGTCCAGCACCAGCCCTGCGCGTTCAGCGAGATCGCCGGCTCGATGAGCAACGGATAGGTGAGCAGCGCCGCCAGCGATCCGACGTTGGACAGCGCGTAGAGCCGATACGGCGACTGCCCGGGCCGCTGCCTGCCGAACCACGCCTGAAGCAGCGGCCCGGTGCTCGACAGAATGAAATAAGGCAGCCCGACCTGGATCGCCAGCGTCAGAAGTATCGCCATCACCGGCGAGCCGCCGTCCGTCGGCAAGTCCAACGCCGCCCCGCGCGGGACCAGCGGCATGAACACCATCGCCACCGCCAACAGCGACAGGTGAACCGTCATCTGCATGCGCGGCCCAAGGCGCGTATTCAAGAGATGGGCATAGGTGTATCCACCCAGGAGGAGCACCTGAAAGAAAAGCATGCAGGAAGTCCACACGCCCGCCCCGCCTCCAAACCATGGCAGAATGAAACGCCCCAGAATAGGCTGGACCTGAAAGAGAAGAAACGCACTGAGAAGAATCGTGAGGGCAAATCGATTCATGACGACTGCTTGGCGCGAGCCTTGAGTAACAGGTTACCGCACGAACGGGTTGCCTTCCGCGATCTCACGGAAGGACTGAGCCCGCCAGACTGTCGCTCAAACCCGGCGAAAGGTCCAGTCGCGGCCGGAAATGTCACAAATGTTCATCATTATTTCTCCACAGGCTGTTACCCATGTTGACAATCCGGATCACCCTCGTTAATCTAATTAAATCAAGTCGCAGATATTGCATGGATTCTTGCATGCTGCCTCGAAAGTGAAGATTGCCCTCCATGATCGTGGGAAGGCAATCGCCGAAATGTCAGGTGGGTTCCGCTTCAATATCCGCAATCATAATTTCTTCCGGCTCGTCATCCTCCCACCCACATTTTTTTTGAGACACGATCGAAAGGCCACTATTCTGGGGCACTCCTCTGTCTGCTGCGAACCGAGCGTTTCGGTTCCGTTGTGTTGTGCCGTCATAAGCGCCAGCCGAAAATCAGCCAAAGCGTATTTCCATACCGTTTTTTACGCTTTTCCTTCACCATGTTGATGAAGGGACACCAATGGCTGATCCAGGTCAAGGCTTGTGCCGGGCAACCAGATAGCCCGATCACGTCGATCGCGCCATTGTTCATACTTCTCTATCAGGAGCGTTCCCATGCAACGACGAAAAGGTTTTACTCTCATTGAGCTGCTGGTGGTCATTTCGATCATCGCGCTGCTCATCGGCATTCTGCTGCCGGCCCTCGGCTCAGCACGCCGCAACGCCCGTCAGATGCAGTCGTCCACCCAGGTGCGCGGCATCATCCAGGGCTGCACCAACTTCGCACCCGGTAACAACGAGTGGTACCCCGGCATCACCGGCAAGGGCATCGCGGATACCGTCACCGCCGTCACCCCGGCGGTCGACGCGGCCTACGGCTCGACCGTGACCGACGGCAAGCACCCGGCGTACCGCTACGCCATCATGATCCGCAACTCCTACTTCACGCCGGAATATGCGGTCAGCCCGTCCGAAACCGACGCGACCATCACTCCCGCGGGTTTGTCTGCCACGGCGAGCTCGGGTGTGGTCAACAAGCGCTATTCCTTCGCCATGCTGAAGCTGGTTGACACCGAAAACCGCAAGGGCGAGTGGAAGTCCACCACCAACAGCAAGGCCGCCGTCGTCAGCGATCGTAACCTCGCGGCCGGCGCTGCCGCTGCTGCTCGTTCGATCCATGATGAGCAGGGCTCGGCGTGGCGCGGCACCGTCGGCTACAACGACGTCCACGTCAACTTCGAGACCAACAACATCCTCAACAACCTCAGCTACGCCGGCAAGGGCGAAGTGGCTCTCGACGACCTGTTTGTCGCCGGTGAATCGACCGGCGGTGCCTCGCCCGTCACCGACGCCAACGCGGCCATGGTGTTCCAGGATACGACGGCTCTCGTCACCCAGAAGTTCTAAGCAGGTCGATCGGACCATCGCTTAAAAGTTGAATCAACTTGCAACCGGCCGCCTCACCGCGGCCGGTTGTTTTTTCTTCTTTGTTCGCTCCCCCTCGCGATCGTCGCCAATGCACAAGCCCGATGGCGAGGTCGCCGAGCCGTCGGGGTATGCTCTCATGCAACTGAAGAAGCCTACCCCGACGGCTCGCAGACTCACCATCGGGCTTGGAGGTTTTCTACAACGGACGCCGCTCGAAGCCTTACAGCACAAAGCTCATCGAGCTGTTGCCGTTGAGGTAATCCTTCAGGGCATCGACCGTCTTGGTCTGGTCTTCCATCAGCCAGGCGTTGAGGTCGCCGATGGAGATCATGCCCAGTGGCTTGCCATCGTCATCGAGAATGGGCAGGTGCCGGATGCGTTTGTTGCGCATCAGGGCGCGGGCTTCATCGATGGTGGTCTCGATGCGGGCGGTGGTGATCTTGCGGGTCATGGTCTGCCCGACGGACATCTTCACCGGATCGCGCTGCTCCGCGACGATGCGTTGGAGGATGTCGCGCTCGGTAAACATGCCGACGACTCGGCCTTCGCGCAGGACGGGCAGGCCGCCGATCTTGTGCTCGTTCATGAGCAAGGCCGCATCCAGCACGGAAGCGTCCTCACCGATGGAGAGCACGTGAGACCCCTTCTCCGCGAGGATGTCTCGAACCGTTGCCATGCAAAGCTCCTTTCATTGAGTCGTGCAGTCTTTGGGCCGGGAAATGGATGCCCACTCGAACAACCGCGAACGCGATGTTGGACCAAGTCAATTCTAACCTTTGCATCGGGTTGATTTCAAGCCTATTCTTATCTTTTTCCGCGATAAGAATGGATAAGGGTTCCCCGCAGCCGCCGGTATTCCTACCTTCGGGGCCGACAGCCCATCGCTATCAGGTAATGCGCCATCGGCGAAAAGCCGGTGTGAACGATTTCATCGTTGGCGCCGAACATGAAAACCTGCGTGAAATGCTCGCGCATTTCCTTTTCCAGGCGGTCGCCATCGTAAAGATTCACGTGGCCTGCGTTGGTCACCGCCGAGGCGTAAGGCCGACTCGTAATGTTCGGCGTTCCGATAACTGCAATACCATAGTCAGTCAGATTGGCCGTGATGGCCTCAAGAAAATCGCCCGCGTGCTCAGGCAGAATGTGTTCGATCACATCGAAGTTCACCACCGCATCGTAAGGCTGCGGTTTCATCTTCAGCACATCCACACACTCAAACGCACAGCGCTCCGCCGGCCAGTTCGCCTTCGCCGTCTCGATCAAGTCCGCATCAAAGTCCACGCCCTTCGCGTACCCGCACTCGGCCGCAAGCAGCCAGGTGCCAAGGCCTTCGCCGCAGCCGATGTCGAGAACAGAGAGTCCTGAGTCCTGGGTCCTGGGTCCTGAGTCGCCGATTGCGGATTGCGGATCGCGGATTGCGGATTGTTCTCCGGTCCCCTGTTCCGTCGTCCCTTCGTTCCTTCTTCCAATCATTTTCGCCGCGAACTTGTAGTAGCTCAGCGAGTACAGCAGCCGCCGCGGCGTCGCGGCCATGTGATACGCATGCATCGATCCGAGCGCCACCGGCCTGGCACCGGCCATCAGATCCTTCACGGGTTCCCAGCGGGATGTTTCGTTCTGTTCCATAAAGCCGCGACCCCTGGTGGCGGTCCCC
>JBBDXA010000133.1:0-14317 GCA_040902585.1 Phycisphaeraceae bacterium | reverse complement strand
CAAGCCACGCGACCACCGGTCGCGGTCCCCGATTCTTCCATCGACATCCGTTCAGGCACCGCGACCACCGGTCGCGGCTTTGTTGCAACCCACGCACACCACATAGTGACACATCGGCGCGTAACCCGTATGCACCACTTCATCGTTGATGCCAAAGGGAAACACGTTGTGAAACACGCGCCGCATCGCCTGCATCAGGTGCTCCGCGGTGAACACGTTCACGTGCCCTGCCCTGCTCATCGGCGATGCGTACGCCTCGCTCGTCTTGCTGGGCGTACCCACCACCGCGATGCCTGTTTCCGTCAGGTTCATCGCCACCGTGTCGAAGTAGTGATCTTCCAGCTCCGGCACGATGTGCTCGACCACATCCAGACTCACCACCGCGTCGAACGAGCCGAAGGTCTTGCCGAGGAAGTCATCGGTGAGGAAAGTGCGGTTCGGGGCCGCGAAATTCTGCTGCGCCGCTTCGACCGCTTCGCTGTCCATATCGACACCCGTGTAGGAAGCCGCGAACTCCGCGAGGATGGGTGTGCCGATGCCTTCGCTGCAACCCAGCTCCAGCACCTTCGCCCCCTTGCACGCCATCTTCGCGGCCAGCTTGTACCGCGCCAGCACGAAGGGCAGCCGCTTGGGATCGTGGCGCAGGTTGAACGACCAGTGCCCGCCCAGCGTCAGGCGACGCCGGCCGATCATGCCCTTCACGCCGGACCAGAGGCTTTCTTCGCTAGTAGACATTGGCAGGGCAAAGCTCCAAAGACAAAAGCTCCAAAACTCAAACAAATCACAAACGACAAAACCATTAAACCATCAAACGCGATGCCCTGTCCGCGAACAAGCCAACCATTGCGGCCGCGTTGTTCCTTTTAGACTTGAAGTTTGATCCTTGAGATTTGTTTGAGTTTTGGATCTTTTGTCTTTGCGATTTCTCCCCTTCAAGCCGCGACCACCTTCCGCCCCGGCTCGATCACCTTCCACGTCTGCATGTCCAACAGATGCTTCGAGGAGGCATCGCGGCCGCTGAAGAAGCGGAAGTCAATGCTGAAACGGATTCGCTTGGACACGTTCGCGTGCGACTCATGCACGATCCACTTATTCAGGAGCAGCGCATCGCCGACGTCCATCGTGCAGTGCTTTCGATTGAAGCCTTCGGTGACGACGCCGTTGAGCCAGAACTTCTGCGATCGATCATCGAGCCGTTCGACCGGCTGGCCGCTGCCTTCAAAGACATCGATGCCGCCGCAGGCATCGTCGATCGGCACCAGCGGCACCCAGAGCGTGACGAAGTCGCTCATGGGCTGGTTGTAGCTCACATCCTGATGCGCAGGCACCGCGGCGTGTTTGTTGTGGGGCAGCACGAACCGCGCGGAGGGCGGCAGGTGCATGTAAAGCTCAGCGTGCTTCAAGGCCTCCTCGACTACCTCCCTGACCCGCGGCAGCTTCGGCACCATCCAAAGCGTGCGTGACAGTCGCGTCTCCAGCGGGAAGTGCCCGCTCATGACCAACCGCTGATCCTTCGGGACGGACTCGAAATCAGGCCGGGCAAAAGTCTCATCCACCTTCGCGGCCAGCTCTTCCATCCGGCGAATGCGCAGGTCCGCCATGAGCAGCGTCAGGGCATCATCCGCATCGGCTGCGAGGAACTCCAGCAGACGCTCGATCACACCGCGATCGATCACGTTGGGCAACAACTGGTAGCCGTGTTCTTGAAAATGCTGAAGGTTCATAGGGAGGAAGAAAGCAGAAGATCAGAAAAGCACAGAAGCAGAAAAGCAGAAAAGTAAGGCAGGGCCATGATCGCAACGACTCCACATTTTGCTTTTCTGCTTTCCTGCTTTTTTGCCTTTCAGCATCACTCCTCAATCACGTAGCCGGCCGGGGCGTTGGTCCATGGGAGCTTGCGGACGCGCACGCCTGGCATGGCGGCGAAATACTCATCGACCGCCACCGTTTCGCCGGGCCAATCTTTGATGGCGTACTCGTCGAACAGCATCGCGGGGAACAGGTTCACGGCCGTGGGCGGATCGATATCGAAGGCCTCGCAGGGGGCGGCAAGTTTGTCTTCGATGGCGGCATCGAGGCCGATCTTGCGGAAGCCGTCGAAGGGGCGGGGGCGGGGGCGGGGGCGGGGGCAGGGCCGGGGGCTTCAAGGTGGGCAGGATTCGATAACAAGTGCGGCATACGACGTTTTTCGGCATAAATGCACCAAAAACGTCAACAGTCCGTCCGTTGGCACGTCGCCGGTGCAATCAGGCCGATAAACAGACTTACGAAGCAACGACCATGGCGATAACGTCCGGCGTGGAGCGTCCGATGTCGCCTGCCGATCTCCTACAATCAAGCCACCTGGAATGATCCCTTGACCGAGTCCGATTCCATTAGTGTTCTGATCCCCGCGTACCGCTCAGCGGAATCGCTTTCTGCGCTCGTTTCAAGACTGACCGATGTGCTGACTCCCCTGAAGCGGGAGTTTGAGATCGTCATCGTCGATGATTGCAGCCCGGACGACACGTGGAAGGTGCTCAAGCAACTGAAAGCCGAGCACGGCCCGCGGCTGAAGATCGCCCGCCTGCTGCGAAACAGCGGACAGCACAACGCGATTTTGTGCGGGTTCACGCTCTGTCATGGCGCGGTGATTGTCACGATGGATGATGACCTTCAGAATCCGCCGGAGGAAGTGCCTCGCCTGATTGCCGCGGTGGACCAGGGCTTTGACTTGGCGATCGGTGCGTATGAAGCCAAGCAGCACGCGGGCTGGCGGAACCAGTCGGGCGGGATGATCGACCGGCTTCAACGCCGCATCTTCAAGCTGCCTCGCGATTTTCAACTGACGAGCTTTCGCGCGGTCAGGCGGATTGTCGTCGAGAACGTGTGTGCCATGGGCGGAGCGTTTCCTTACATCACCGCCATGCTGCTGTCGCATACTTCCAACTGCACGAACGTGCCTGTTCGACACGAACCCCGCACGCTGGGCAAGTCGAATTACAACCTGCCGCGCAGCCTCAAGCTCGCGGCCAACCTGATCCTGAACTACTCGTCCTACCCCGTCTATGCCGTGGCGCTGGCATCGACCTTCGCGTTTTTCTTCGCGGTCGTTTACGCATGCGCGATCTTCTACCAGACACTTGCGCAGGGCACGAGCGTTCCCGGCTGGGCCAGCACGATGATCATGATCTCGTTCTTCAATGCGATCACCATGTTCTGCCTGATGATTTTCGGGCTGTATCTATCGCGCCTGGTTCGGCAGGTCTCGCGAACCCGAGTCAGTTTTACGATCGGTGAACTGCACGAGTGAGTCGATGCCATGACGAAGCCCAAACTGCTGGTGCTTGGCGCTTCGCGCTACCAGTTGCCGACGATCAAAGCCGCTCAGTCACTCGGAATGCACGTCGTAAGCATGGACAACGTGCCTACGAACGGCGGCCACGCGATCGCTGACGAATCCTGTTTCATCGACACCACGGACATCGAGGCGGTCCTGTCCCGCTGCGAGCAGCTCGAACTCCAGGGCGTTATTTCGCCGGCGACCGATGTGGCCGTTGCCACGGCTGCCCGCGTCGCGGAGCGATTCAACCTGCCCGGCCCGCCCGTTCGCGCGGCCGACGTGTTGTGCAGCAAAGAGAAGTTCCGCCAGCTTCAACGCGAGTGCGGACTTCCGTTCCCACGCTGCGCGGCCATCACCGGTGAATCATCGGAGATTCCCGGCGAGCTTCGCGGCGGCGCGTGCATCATCAAGCCGGATGGATCCTCCGGCTCCAAGGGGATCTTCATCGTTCATAGCGCGGAGGAGTTAGCCCGGCACCTGCCGGAGTCACTTCGGTTCAGCCGATGGAACCGGGCGATCATCGAGGAATACATCGTCGGCCATCAAGGGACATTGGAAGCGATTCTCGACAACGGACGGATCGTCGCGTCCCTGCTCACCGACCGCCTGACGCCGGAGAGCAAATACACGACGACACTCGGACACCTGGTCCCCGCGACGCTATCCGATTCCGTCCGGCTTGAACTCGAGCGTCAGGTCCAACTGGTATGCGACACACTGGGAATCAAGTCCGGACCGCTCGACTGTGATTTCGTCGTACGCGACAAAACGGTCTACCTCCTGGAGATGACACCTCGTCTCGGCGGCAATTCACTCAGCAGCCTCTGGATGGCTTCGCTTCAGATCGACTTCGTCGAGTACTGCGTCAAGTACGCCTGCGGCATGCCGTGCGCCAATCCTCCTTCTAGTTCGCCGCAGCCGACCGCCCTGCTGCTGCTGGGCGTGTGGAAGCAGGGACTCCTTCACTTCGATGACCTTGAAGCGGAGCGGCTGGCGAATGAACCCTGGGTGAAGTCGCTGGTGTGGGATCATCCGCGCGGCGCAACTGTTTCTCCGTTCATCAACGGTCGTTACCGCGTCGGCGAAGCTGTTCTGCAAGCGGACAGTCGGGCCGCGCTCGACGAACGCGTCGCCGAGTTCCACCGTCGCCTGAAGCTGGAGGCGACATGAGCGGGACGACCAAACGCCGGCTCATCACGACCACCATCGCACTGGGCTTCATCGCCCTGGCGGTTCGCTACATCATCGCGAACTTTCAATGGACGCAGATCGGAGAATCGCTCGCGCAGATGAACTGGCTCTGGCTTCTGCTCGGGGGCGGGGCTTCCATCATGGTCTACTGGTGGATTCGCGCCGCCCGCCTGCATGCCATCCTTCATCGCCTCGGCGCGACGCCGACCTTGCGCGAGCTCTACAAACTCAACTCGATCTACCTCAGCCTGGCGATCGTCACGCCGTTTCAATCGGGCGAAGTTCTGAAGATCGAAGCGCTCAAGCGCATGGGCATCGTGGACCGCGCCGCCGGGTACACCGCCTTCATCATCGAACGGGCGATGGATCTGCTCGTCGTCCTCTGCCTGGCGATTGTCTGCGTCCTTATCCGCGCCGATGAGGCTCTGCCCCAGTGGCTTGCCCTGTCACTGGCGGGCGCTATGGTGCTGTGTGTCCCCCTTGCGGCCTGGCTCATCCATCGCTGGCCGACCACAGGGCGACTGGGCCCGATCATCGCGCCGTTGAAACTGGCGACGCGACCGATGATCTTCACGCAGTGCATCCTCCTCACAGCCGCCGGCTGGGCGACGGTGGCGCTGGGCTGGATGGCCAGCCTTCAAGGTCTGGATATCCAGCTCGACGCCATCCAAGGCCTGACGCTTGTATCGGTAATGACGCTGGTGAACATCCTCAGCTTCGTGCCCGGCGCCATCGGCGTGTCGGAAGCGGGAGTCGCGGAGTTTCTTGTCCGATATGGAAATACACCAAGCCTTGCCCAGGCCGGAGCGTTGGCCACACGCTTCCTCAGCATTCTCATTATCGGACTAGGACTGCTGCAGGCACTTGTGTCGATCAGAAGAAAGTCCATCCGTAACGGAGATTTGATGGCGCCTTGAGGTAAACTCAAAATTGATTAGCGACCGAGAAATGACTCAGAACCTGTAGATCGGACTTCATCATGTTGGCCGCACCAAATCAATTCACAAGGGTAAGAACATGAAAGCCAGCGGCTTACGGGCGATGATCTCGAACCGCCTCAATCGATCGAAAATCTACAACAAATCGGACTATTGGAACGCGAAAGCGGCAGAGTATTCCGGCGACGCGATCTCCATGTGGCCCAACAATCACCTCAACCGCTACTACCACAATGAACAACTAAAATTCTTTGACCGCGTCGCGCCGGAACTCAACGGATTGAATGTCTTAGACGTCGGGTGCGGTACCGGGCGCATGACCCGACATATATCCCAGCGAGGGGCATCCGCTACCGGAATCGATTTCGCTGAGAAGGTGGTCGAAATCGCCAAGCAACAGGCCGAGGGAGCGAACCCGCAATACGAGGTTTGCTCCGTCTTTGAGATCAATCATGAAGGTGATTTCGATCTCATTACACTCTGGGGCTGCCTGACTGTTGCCTGCTCCAACAGTGATGAACTCCTCGACGTCATGCAACGCCTGCATCGCGCCCTGAAGCCCGGCGGGCGCATCATCCTGCTGGAGCCGATACACGGCACTTTTCTTCATCGCGTCTTGAAGCTCGGTACGAAACGGTTCTGCCGGATCATGGAGCAGGCCGGCTTTCAGATCCGCGGCGTCACGCCGCTGCACTTCTGGCCGTCGCGTCTGGCGCTGGCGTACATCCGCTGGCCCCGCTGGCTGACCGCGGTGGGCTATTACGTCGGTCAGGGCATCATGCGCCTGCTGGGCAACCACCGGGCTCTGGGCGACTACAAAGCCATTGAAGCCATCAGGCCGGCCGATGACCATTCCACTACAATCCCACCGAGTAGCCAGCCGTGACTTCAAGAGTTCCGTTTAATCGCGCATCACTGACCGGGCGAGAGCTGGAGTACATCCAAAAGGCTGTCGAAGGCGGTCACATTTCCGGTGACGGCCCCTTCACCCGCGCGTGCCAGTCCATCCTCGAACAGGAGACCGGGGCCCGCAAGGCATTGCTCACCACGTCCTGCACCCATGCCCTGGAGATGGCCGCGTTCCTCCTGGACATCAAGCCCGGCGACGAAGTGATCGTGCCTTCGTTCACGTTCGTTTCGACCGCCAATGCGTTCGCGGTGCGCGGTGCGCGGATCGTGTTCGCGGACATTCGGCCTGACACGCTGAATCTCGATGAGACGAAGGTGCGCCAGCTCATCACGCCGCGAACACGGGCCATCGTTCCCGTTCACTACGCCGGCGTGGCGTGTGAAATGGATGAACTGCTCGCCATCGCAAACGAAAGCGGCATCGCCCTGGTCGAGGACAACGCCCACGGCCTGTTCGGCCGCTACCGCGGGCGGCCGCTGGGCTCGTTCGGATGCATGTCGACACTCAGCTTTCACGAGACAAAGAACATCACCTGCGGCGAAGGCGGGGCGCTGCTGATCAACGACGAGCGCTTCATCGACCGGGCTGAAATCATCCGCGAGAAGGGCACGAACCGCAGCCGCTTCTTCCGCGGACAGGTCGATAAGTACACTTGGGTCGATCTCGGATCGAGCTATCTGCCTTCGGATATTCTCGCCGCGTTTCTGCTGGCGCAGCTCGAGTCGAGAGAAACGATCCAGGTGAAACGAAGGCAAATCTGGGAACGCTATCACGCGGCCTTGCAGGAGTGGGCGAATGCACATCGCGTTCGCCAACCGGTTGTTCCGGATCATTGCCAGCAGGCCTATCACCTGTACTATCTGCTGCTCCCGTCACGGGCCGACCGTGACAGTCTGATCGAGCATCTGGCTGGATGTGACATTCTGTCGGTGTTCCACTACGTTCCGCTGCACCTTTCAAAGGTCGCGATGGATCCGGGTGGCGCGCCTGCGGATTGTCCCATCACCGAGGATGTTTCCGACAGGCTCCTGCGCCTTCCCTGCTTCGTCGGGTTGACGGAGTCCGATCAGGCCCGAGTCGTGGAAGCTGTGACTACTTGGTTGCCGGACCGTTTGACGTTGCCCGATGGAGTCGCACGCTTGTGATGTGCTGGTTGTAGCCGAGTTTCAACCCCTATTTCCCAGATAACACCGATTCCTAGGTGAAACAAGGACATTCAACGAAAATGGGTACGACTTCAGTTCGGCCAATAAGAATCCTCTCGCGAATGGTTCGCGGCTTTGACGGTTTGGCCCGAAGACGGCGGGTGGCAGTCGTAATGGTCGGCGTTTGCGCGACATTGGCTTCAGCGATAGTTGGCGTTGCGGTCGGCTTTCCGCGGTTGCCCGCCGTGCATGATGAGTTCAGTTATCTGCTCGCGGCCGATACCTATTCGCGCGGTAGGTTAACGAATCCATCGCACCCGATGGCCTCTTTCTTCGAGACCATCCACGTTCTAAGCCATCCAACCTATATGTCCAAGTATCCTCCGGTTCAGGGGATGACCCTTGCGAGTGGTCAATTGCTCACGGGATACCCTATTGTCGGGGCATGGTTGGGGGGCGGCCTGATGGCGGCGGCTATATGCTGGATGCTGCAGGGGTTTATGCCCCCGCGATGGGCGCTGCTTGGTGGCGTGATAGCTGCGCTTCAGTTCGGGATCTTCGACTATTGGGTTCAGACCTATTGGGGCGGAAGCATGGCGGCAGTGGGAGGAGCGCTGGTGATTGGTGCAGTGCCACGCATCGTTCGACAGCCGCTGATATTACATTCCATTGTCTTGGGCGTCGGGCTGATCATCTTGGCCAATTCGCGGCCTTTCGAAGGACTTGTGTTCTCTCTTGTCCCCGCGATTGTGCTACTAAGATGGGTCCGCCTTCATTGGAGATGCCGCAACTCCGCTTTGATGCGAGGGTTGCTTCCTGCCGCGCTCGTTGTGGGGAGTGGTTTCATTGGCATGGCAATTAACAACACATATGTAACCGGCGAGGCCTTGCGTTTGCCCTACGTTGAGCATCTTGACCAATACTCATCAACTGAATACTTCTTGTGGAATCGGTCAGCACCCGCGATAAAAACATACGTTCATCCATCGCTCGCGAATTTTCATGTCGGATGGGAACGTGATTATTATCTGCAGCAGAGGTCATTGGGCGGTGTTCTCCGCACGAAGGGGAGAGAATGGTTGGATATATGGGAGTTTTTTATCGGATGGGTATTGACCGTGCCACTTATCGTGGGGATTGCGCGCCTGCGTCAGCGCCGATATGTCGCGCCGTTGCTGGCCTTGCTGTTGGTGTGTTTGGCCGCCTCAGTCGAAACATGGTGTCAACGGCATTATATTGCGCCGACGGCATCGGTAATCGTTCTACTTTTCATGCTAGGTGTGCGTCGAATGTCGCTGGGGTTGCCTCGCACTTTCGGAGCAGCAGTGGCTATGCTATTGGTTGTGTTGGTGTGTGTCGCTCAATTGGCACCCATCATTGTCAATGGTCCTAATCCCGATCTCGCGACGTTGCCGGGACGCGATGCTGTTATCAAGGAACTCGAAAGCATGCCCGGCGATCATTTACTGTTCGTGCGCGTAGGCCCCGGTCACGTGCCACTTCACGAATGGGTCTTCAATGGCGCGGAGATCGATAGCCAACAGGTTGTCGTTGCTCGATATTTCGACATTGAGGAGAATCAGAGATTAATAGGCTACTATCCGAACCGAAAGGTATGGGTAGTCGACGTGAACTCGAGTCAGAACCTCGTGAAGTTGCGACCGTATCCAAGTGCCGTAGTTCCGCTTGACCCGTGAAGTCCCTGCTCGTCCGGAAGGACCGCCGAAAACGTCAAGAAGCGCCTTGTGGCGAGGGGGCCGTAGGTATCAGACGACGTATCTCAATGAGACGGGTTTGAAAATTGCCCTGTGGGAACGTCCAGATGTTCACTGAGTATCGAGAGGGATCGTTGTCAGCCTGAGTCTTGACCCAGTTTAGGTTTGGGCCGGAGGTGAGCAGGAGGAAGAAGTGGTTGGGGAATTCATTAATATCGAGAACGGCATACTTGCGTTCATACGTGAAGCATCGGCCATTGGCGATGGATCTTTCTACGTATCCCATCGCGGGATAATTTGAGAAATAGTGTTCGGGCAGGCCATAGAAAACGGGCACCTCCGGCGGAAGTTGCTCCGCCGCCGCCAAGATGTCGCGCTGCGCCTTGAGAAGATCCGAGTATTCTGCAGAGCGCTCTGCGATCGCGCCGTTGTTACCAGGTATGCGGGGATAAAGGCGGCCATTGTAGTTGAGCAGGGAAAACACCAAGCACACGGATAAAAGCGTCATCATCGCTTTCTGGCCAAGCAGCGCCTTAGCACTGTCCGCGACATTAAGAATCATCAGAGGGATAATCAGGACGTAGTACCGCGGAAGCATGTGAATGGTTCCGACGAGAGGCACTAGGAGATAAAAGGCGAGAAACATCAACATGAAAACGTATGAGAATATTCGCTGTGATTTGCTCGCCGCGTCGGGGGTTGTGGACGGTCGCCAAACTCGCGGCGACATTAGAGCAATGAATAGAGGGGTTGCGCAAATCAAGATCAGCAAGTCAGGAACAGCTTTGATGTAGAACCACACATGCCGGAGAAATTCGATGTAGGTGTAACGATCGCCCGCGGCGGCATGAGACCCGACAAATCCAAAAAGAACAATTAGGGAAGGCGCGGCAATAGCTGCGCCCCGCAGCAATCTCCGTGAGAGAGGCCCGTAGTCAAACAGAGTTAAGAGGCTGAGCGTACCTGCCACCACGATGCCGGGCTGTTTGATCGCGACGGCAACCGCCGACCATACAGTGGCCTGGATGATTTGACGGCCCTTGAAGCACATCATGGCGGCCGTTGCCGCGAATAAGCACGGAATTTCCAAATACATCTGCCCTGCTTGGGTGAAAACTACTGGAAACAAGAGCGCGGTAAACGCGCTCAAGATGGCTCCAGCGCGCCCGAGAAGGGGCCAACTCCATGCATAGAGTAACGCCACAATACCGGCGGAAAGAATGTAGTTGGTCAGGTGAATGATGAAGTAGGCGCCGGTGTGTGTCGGCGATAGTTTAATGATGACGGCATACACCAGCGTGATCAATGATGTCGCATGAACATTGGGGCCACCCTCGAAAAACGTCGGAGCCTCCAGTAGCGACGGGTAGTCGAAGTCGGTTTCAGCGAGCGTAAGCGAGGCCGGGAATACGCCCATCGCCGCGTCCCAATAGGGGATCTCGGTCCACCCGCCGAATTTCAGCCCCATGACGAGAGCTAGGCTAGCAAAGAAAACCGCAGCGGTCGAAACTCGCAGCGACGTGTGAATCGCTTGAGAACGCGTATTTGCAAGAGAGGTTTCCATGGCGCGAATGAAGCCGTCGATCCGGGGGCAATGCTTTCGATGTCTCCGCGCATCGCTCTGGTGGCACATCTGTCATCGTTCATACCGGCCGCCGACTCCAGATTTGAATTGCGTCATCCTGCCAAATTCGTCCACTTTTTGACTCCTGACGACGTGTACGGGAAGATCACAAGACTCAAGCGGAGAAGACTCAATGGGTGGCAACGGGATCGAGTCGGGGGTAGCTTAATCCATAGTAGCGTTCGATGCGGGAACTCGTGAATGCCCATTGACTCCAACAAGGCCACTCGGCGGCATGCGGGCCCCCTCCTGGCGATCTCCCTTGTCGCTGCGATTTCCGCCGTCGGCGTGGGAATCCTTGTCGCCATCACGGGGTTGCCTGAACCGGGAACGGCCGAACGAGGCATCGAAGATGAACTAAGCCACATGCTCCTGGCGCAGACCTTCGCGGAAGGACGCCTGACGAACGCGCCGCATCCGCTTTGGCGACACTTCGAAACGCAGTACGTGCTCTCGCAGCCGACTTACACCTCGAAGTATCCGCCGGCACATTCGCTGTTGATGGCGATCGGAATCGTCGTCGGCGGTCATCCTTTCTATGGATTGTGGCTGGGACTCGTGCTGATGTGCGCCTCAGTGACGTGGATGTTCTACGTCTGGCTGCCGCCGCGATGGGCAATGGTCGCAGGCATCGCGTTCGTGCTGCATCTGGGCATCTATTCGATGTGGACCTACTACTACTCCGGTGGCGGCATCCCAACCGTCATCGGCGCGGCCCTGCTTCTGCGCGGGATTCGGCGGGTTTCCATTCGTCCCTCAGTGGGCATCGGCATCACCATCGGATTCGCGCTGGTGCTGCTGTCGTTCAGCCGCCCGTACGAAAGCCTCATGCTGGCCCTTTCGGCGGCTGCGGCGTTCGGCTGGTGGCTGCTCCGCGATCGACGGCAAGCATTGAGCGTGAAGCTGATCCGCGTTGTGCTGCCCTGCGCCATCGTGCTGGGCATCGGCGGGGCGGCGCACCTCCACTACAACCGGTGCGTCACGGGCAATCCGCTGCAACTGCCCTATCAACTCTACGTCGCCGCCTACAGCGAGATTCCCAACATCATTCTCGTCCCTCGCGGCGGCCCGCCGGAATCGGCCCCGCCAATCATGCGCGCCAAGTGGGAAATCGAACAAAGCGTCTACGACGAGCAAAGCGATCTGGCCGGCTTCTTCGGGTTGCTTCCCTGGAAGTTAGGCCACTACTGGGCCTTTTATCTCGGACCGATCCTCAGCATTCCGCTGATCGGGCTGTTTCGCGTCCGCTGGCGGCGATGGAACCTCTACGCCCTCCTCACCGTGCTCTTCGTCCTCACCGCGGTCTGCCTCAACTTCGCGATGCAGGTGCATTATCCTGCGCCTGTCGCGCCGCTGATTGTCTTTCTCGTCGTCCAGGGACTGCGGCGGATCAGCCACATGTTCCGATCGCGACGCGCACCGCTCATCGCCAGCAGCGCCCTGCTTGTCCTTCTGACCGGGCTGCTCTTCTACCGCAGCTTCGAGTACGCCAAGCAGCGGGCCGCTCCGCCACTCTGGGTCGTGCAGCGCACGAATGTTCGCGACAAGTTGCTGGAGTCACCGGGGCACGATCTGGTCATTGTGACTTACGAACCCGGCGTCAAGCCGCATCGCGATGTGATCTTCAACGATCCGAAGATCGACGAATCCGAAATCGTCTGGGCGCGGTCAATCGATCTGGCCAGCGACACTGACCTGATCAAGTACTTCAACGACCGCACCATCTGGACTCTGCACATTCCCAAATCCGAGTACTGGGTCGCTGAACCGCGGCTCCTGTCCAAGCCTTCGCCGCCATAAACTCACTCCTCCTGCCGATACTCCACCGTGTAATTCGGACTCTCCTTCGTGATCGTAATATCATGCGGATGGCTTTCCGTCAGGCCCGCGCCGCTGATGCGGCAGAACCGGGCATCCCTTCTTAGCGCCTCCATGTTGGGCGTGCCGCAGTAGCCCATGCCCGCCTTCACGCCGCCCACGAGTTGATACACGAAATCACTCAGCGGTCCGCGGTACGGCACGCGGCCTTCAACACCCTCGGGCACCAGCTTGCGCTTCTCCGTCACGCCGCTCTGACGGTAACGATCCGCGCTGCCCGCCATCATCGCGCCTTCGCTGCCCATGCCGCGATAGGTCTTGTATCGCCTGCCCATGTGGATCACTGTCTCGCCGGGCGATTCATCGAGCCCCGCAAAGAGCGAGCCGAGCATCACCGCACTCGCACCGCACGCCAATGCTTTGGTGATATCACCACTCTGGCGGATGCCGCCGTCCGCGACGACCGGCACGCCCGCCGGGTCCGCAGCTTCAAGTGCGTTCATGATCGCTGAGACCTGCGGCACACCCACACCGCTCACGATCCGCGTCGTGCAGATCGAGCCAGGCCCGATGCCGACCTTCACCGCATCCACCCCCGCTTCGATCAGATCGCGAGCCCCTTCTTCCGTCGCGACATTGCCCGCGATCACATCGATATCCCACTTCGCCTTGATCGCCTTGACCGTGTCGATCACGTTGCGACTGTGGCCGTGAGCGGTATCGACGATCACCACATCAACCTCCGCCTTGATCATCGCCTCGACGCGATCAAGCTGATGCACGCCCACCGCAGCCCCGACGCGAAGGCGGCCGCGCGAGTCGCGACAGGCGTTGGGGAACTGCTCGTATTTGTCGATGTCACGCATGGTGATCAGCCCGTGCAGGTAGCTGTCCTTATCCACGAGCAGCAGCTTCTCGATCTTCTCGCGATAGAGAATCTTCGCCGCCTGTTCGAGCGTCGTGCCCGGAGCGGCGGTGACGAGCCGCTCCTTGGTCATGACCTGATTGATGGGCTGATCGTCATTGGGGAGGAACCGCATGTCGCGGCGAGTGAGGATGCCCACGACCCGGCCGTGCTTGCCGTTCTTGTCGCCGGTGGCTCGTTCGATGATGGGAATACCCGAGACATTCTGCTCGCGCATGAGCTTGCGGGCTTCGGAGACGGGAGCATCCGAAGGCAGCGTGACGGGATCGGTGATGACGCCGTTGGCGGAGCGTTTGACTTTCGTGACTTCGCGCACCTGGGCTTCGATGGACATGTTCTTGTGGATGACACCCAGGCCGCCTTCCGCCGCGAGGGCGATGGCGAGTGAGGCTTCGGTGACGGTATCCATCGGCGCCGAGAGCAGGGGCACGTTCAGGCGGATGCGTTTGGTGAGCTGCGTCGACGTATCCGCATCGCCGGGCACGAAGTCGCTGCGCTGAGGCAGGAGCAGCACATCATCAAACGTGAGCGCATCGTAGACGATCTTGCCGGCTGCGGGGGCTGCGGGGGCTGCGGAAGAAGCGGAAGAGGAGGGAGCGATACGCGAATTGTGAAGGTTGGCTTCCATGTAACAGAATTACCGGGTCAGGCAGGTCGCGTCAAGTAAGCGGTCGAAGGCGGCGGGCAGGCGTGCCCATCTTCTGAAGCGGGCGCCATCGGGTGCCATGG
>JBBDXA010000132.1:70850-129806 GCA_040902585.1 Phycisphaeraceae bacterium | reverse complement strand
CAACACCCTTGCCTCCGCCAGCGCGCTGTCGGTCAGCGGTTCGAGCGTCAGCGGTGGCGGCATCATTGGGCGCAACACCGATGTCGATGTGTTCTCCTTTACCACCGCGGCCGGTTCAATCAGCCTGAACATTCTCCCGGCCGCGCGCGGCGGCAACCTGGACATTCTCGCGCAGCTTCTGGACGGTGCCGGCAACATCATCGCATCGTCGAATCCGACGGACCTGCTCAGCGCGAGCATCAACGCGAACGTATCGGCGGGCACCTACTACCTTCGCATCGACGGCGTGGGCAAGGGCGACCCGCTGACGACGGGCTACAGCGACTACGGCAGCCTGGGCCAGTACTCGATCAGTGGGACCGTTGTTTCGGCCGGGGCCACTCTGTCGATCAACGACGTGACGGTGAATGAATCGGCCGGCGTCGCGACTTTCACGGTCAGCCTGTCGCAGGCCAGCACCTCGCCGGTCACGGTCAATGTCAGCACCGCCAACGGCAGCGCGACGGCCGTCAGCGATTATCAGGCGGTGCTCATCACGGGCCTGACCTTCAATCCCGGCGTCACCAGCCTGACCGTCTCCGTGCCGATCATCAATGACCTGCTCGTAGAACCCACCGAGGTCTTCTACGTCAACCTGAGCAACGCATCAGGCGCGGTCATCCTTGACGGCCAGGGCGTGGGGACGATTCTTGATGATGATGTCGAAGTCGTGAATGTCACCGTCTCGGTGAACGACGCCAGCGCGACGGAGACGAACCCGGGGCCCAAGGGCCAGGTGAAGACGACGGACATGGTGTTCACGATCAGCCTGTCGGCGGCGTCCACGACCTCGACCAGCGTTCAGTACGCCACGGCCGACGGCACCGCTGCGGGGGGACTGGATTACACCGCCGTCTCAGGCACGATCACCTTCAAACCCGGCGAAGTAAGCAAGACCGTCGTCGTTAAAGTGCTCGGCGACTCGCTGGTCGAAGGGAACGAGACGTTCTATCTGAACCTGAGCGCGGCTTCGGGCATGACCATCGCCAACGGCCAGGGCACGGGCACGATCATTGACAACGACAGCACAGGCGGCGGCGGCAACGGCGGCGGCAACGGCGGCGGCAACGGCGGCGGCAAGCCGAACCGCAGTGCGGATGTGGGCGACGCGGAGAGCAGCGTCAGCAATACCAGCAGCATCAGCAGCCTCGCATCAATCCAAGGCACCAACACCGGCACAACGCTGTCAGGGACACTGCTCGCTTCGCTGGCAAACATGGAATTCGGTCGGCCCAATGGTCTGGGCGTCGCATTCCAGGCGGTCCTCTCGAACGGTTCCATCAAGTCGCTTGCCCCACTGTTCACCTTCGACCTTCGCAAAGGCAAAGTGGACACCAATGGTTTCCATGTCGGCGAAACAGAGGAATCGGTCGTTCAGTAACTGAACACGGCAAATGGGTACGGTCAGTTCACGCCACTGCGTTCTGGTTCAGTTCGTTCAGGCTATCGTGTGCTGGTCCGATATAGAATCAAGTCTGATCTTTTCGGAACCCGTGACGGCGTCTGATCGATGAGGAACCAACGCAGAAAAGATAGTAGCTCGCTCTGTTCGAGGCATCGGCCGGCGTTCAGTCTCCTTGAGACGGTCGTGGTTGTCCTGATCATTGCGGTGCTTGCTTCGATCGTGCTGGTCTCCATCGGGCACACGCGCAAGTCCGTCAACTCCGGAGCCTGTCTTTCGCAGGTGCGGCAACTCACCATGGGGCTTCGTCAGTATGCCGTGGACAACAAGCAGATGATGCCTGATCCGTCGGTATCTGGTGTTTCATGGGCTCAGTCCATTCAAAGTTATGTGGGTGATCCAGCAATCTTCGCCTGTCCCGGGGACATGGAGGTCTTTCCGTTGACAGGGCTCAGCTACGACTGGCGGGACACAGGCGACCCTTCCACCACCATGGCGGGCCGCCTGTTCGATCAGGTCACACGAACATCCGCGATACTCACCTTTGAGTCACTTCCAAGCTGGCATGCGGAAGGGAAGATCAACGCGGGATGGATCGATGGCTCAACCCACACGATGGACGAGACCGCCTGCTTCAAGGATCTGCTTACACCCGTGCGCCTTGAGACCAGGAATACACCGTGACCCCGCGCGGCCTCGGGGGCCGCCCATGCTCGCATGCTCGCATGCTCCTCGATCCACTGAAAGTCTTCCCGATATGCGGATTCTAGTGGCTGAAGATCATCCGGACCTGTCACGCTCGCTCGTCGAAGGACTGCGCGAGGAAGGATATGCCGTCGACATGTGCCGGGACGGGAACGAGGCGGTGAATTCGGCGCGGATCAATCCGTACGACTGCATTCTGCTGGACATCATGCTTCCCGGAATCGACGGCTGGAGCGTCTTGCGGACACTGCGAAGCGAAGGCATCCGATCGGCGGTGATCTGCCTGACGGCCCGCGATGCGGTCAAGGATCGTGCCAACGGTCTGGACCTCGGTGCCGACGACTATCTGGTCAAGCCGTTCGAGTGGGTGGAGTTGCTGGCGCGGATTCGCGCGGTGATTCGGCGTTCACGCGAGCATACTTCCACTGTTCTCAAAGTGAGCGATCTGGAAGTCGACGTCGCACGGAAATCTGTTCGTCGCGGCGGCCGCCCGCTGACTCTTCCCGCCAAGGAGTTCGCGCTGCTGACATACCTGGCCCACCATGAGGGAAAGGTGATTTCTCGAACGGAGCTGTGGGAGCATCTTTACGATGGACAGGATGAACTCGGGAGCAATGTGATCGACGTCTACATCGCCAGCCTGCGGCGAAAAATCGATCAGGACCAGCCGGTGAAATTGATTCATACGCGTCGCGGACAGGGATACGTACTCACGGACCAGACATGACACGCCGAATCATGACAGCCATTCTGCTTTCAGTATGGACGACGCTCATCGCCGGCGGCGCGGTGGCCTACTTGGTGGTCCGAACGGTGCTGCTGGAGGAACTGGATTCATCCATCACCGACCGTGTAGCCCGGCTCGGAGCATTGACTGGTGCGCCAGGATTGAGCGCGAGGGCGGCCGAACACGCGAGAGATCGATACCTCATTGCCGACGAGCACGGCCAGATCGTGGCGCGCATGCCGACGAATGTCGCCCGGACGTGGTCGCCGCGGGTCACTCGTCGATCCTTCACGATCATAAGCGAGGGCCAGCGGATGCGGACACTCACCCTGGAGGCCGCAGTGCCGACCGGCGAGCTCGCCGGGGCCACTCGACAATTGAATGTCGTTTACAGCGCACCGGCAGACAACTTTGACCGCACACTCACCCGGCTGGCTTTGGCGCTGCTCGCGGGCGGATTGGTCGCCGGTCTTCTTGCCGCGGGAGTGGTGGGTGCCGTGGCTCGACGCGCGCTCAAGCCCCTCCGCGATGCCACGGAGGTCATTCGCAGCATTGACGTTCATGGACTGGATCGAAGGATTGAAGCCGATCCGCTCCCGCCTGAACTTCGGCCGGTGGCGACCACCCTCAACGAAATGCTCACGGCATTACAGGTGGCATTCGAGCAGCGCCGGCAGTTCCTTGCCGACGCATCGCACGAGCTGCGAACGCCGGTCGCCGCGATGTTGACGGCTCTCGAAGTCGCACTCAGCCGTCCGCGATCCGAGAGCGAACTCCGTGACACCCTGCAAAGGTGCCTGGGAAACGTGAACAACCTGCGGCAACTGATTGAACACCTGCTCGAACAGGTGCGCAGCGACCACGCTGCCAATGAGGAACTCTCCAGCGAACTGCACTTGGCCAGTTGGATTGAAGAAGTGATCTCCCAGGTCGCGCCCCTCGCAAACCTCGGCCGGGTCCGTGTCGAGGCCTGGTGTGATCCGCAGCTACGGATTGCGACGCAACAGCATCGGTTGCACAGCATCGTGGTCAATCTCGTTTCCAACGCGATCGAACACAACTGCGCCGGCGGATGGGTGCATGTCGAGGTGAGCGATGTCGACGGTGATCTGGTTATCTCCGTAAGCGACAACGGCCCGGGCATTCCCGCCGAGCATCAGTCGCGTGTGTTTGATCCGTTCTACCGGGTCAGCTCTTCGCGCGATTCGCAGAAAGGGCACCTGGGCCTGGGCTTGTACCTGGTCAAGTCACACGCGCGTGCTCTGGGCGGGCGACACGAACTGGCGAGCGATCCGGAACATGGAACGACGGTGCGGATTATTCTTCCTGGAAGCGTGTTGAATCCAGGTGCCCAATCGCCTTCAGCGCCGGTAGCGGTAAGCGCCCTGGAATAGTTGCTGTCTTCATCTTGACCTCATGACTCGTGTAGAGAATAGATGAACGTGATCGAGGGTACTAGCGATGAACACTGAGAAAATCAGATATTCAAGTCGGCTCGGAGCGTATTGCTTTCTGGCGATCACCCTGCTGCCTGCGCTCGTCGCCGTGTCGGCACCGGAAGCGCCTGCCATTGCAGGTGCCTACGACGTCACCGTCAAAGGAAGTTTTACCGGCAAAGGCACGATTGCAATCGGGTCCGGGTCCGTGACGATCATCCTTCAGGTGAAGAATAGTGCCGGATCGACGGGCCAGTTGATGGCCGCGAATCTCACGCTGGACAATGGTCGATTCAGCGGCGTCGGAACGGTGCTGGGGACTCGCATGACAGTTAGTGGAAGAATTGACGCCGCAGATCCCAAAGGCCCAGTGAGAGCCGCAACGCTTCAAGCCACGTTTTCAACGGATGCGGATGAAGGCGGTCGAATCGTCGGCATTCGTCGAGGCGGGGGAAAATGATCCCGTTCACATTTCAGGCAACTGGTCACGGCAACCGTTCGGGCAATGGGCATTCATTCATCACGACTTTTCGCCTGCCTCCCCAATTGACTTCATCTTCGCTTCATGATGGGCAGTCGACAGTCCGCTTGTCGTGGATTTTGGTGGATTTCAGGGCGATTCTCAAGACAAACTGAGATCGGGTAAGGGATCGGCACGAGTCTCGCATGGTTCGGTGCGAGTGATGTTATTTAGTTCAGACTCAGTGTTCCGTTACGATGTGGAACCGGTTTTGCGAGGGAGAAGTCGTTGAAAAATGTGCATGAGAATGCGACGGTCATTGAAGCCGAACGCGAACGGAGTCTGTCTCCGTCCGATTCCGGATCGCTGTGGGTTCCTGGCCGCCCTGCTGTGGACGGCAAATACCTACGCGTTGGCGAGGATCGCTTCTGGGTCAAGGCGGTGACGTATGGCTCGTTTGCTCCGAACGACGATGGGGAACCCTTCCCGCCGCTGCCTCAACTTCGCGATGACTTCGCCCGGATGCGCGACGCGGGTATCAACACCGTGCGCCTCTACGGCCCGCCCAGTGATCGCATCGCCGATGCCGCCGCCGATGTCGGCCTCTTTCTGATTCCCGATATCTGCTGGGGCATGCGCCGTTGCGAACTGGATGATCCGAACCTGGTGCGCTTCACCTTCGACTGGACGCGCGGCCACGCCAAGCGTCTCGCCGATCATCCAGCCATGCTGATGTTCAGCATCGGCAACGAGATTCCGCCTCTGATGGTGCGCTGGTATGGACGCAAGCGGATAGAGTCGTTCGTGCATGACCTCTACCAGACGGTCAAGGAGCAGGCCCCGCATTCGCTGGTGACCTACTGCAACCATCCGCCGACGGAGTATGTCAATCTTCCGTTCCTCGATGTGGTCTCGTACAACATCTACCTGGAGCGTGAAACGGATTTCCGAAAGTATCTCGCTCGCCTTCAGACCCTGGCGGGCAATCGGCCCCTGTTCATTTCTGAACTGGGACTCGACAGTCGCAAGCACGGCACCGAGAAACAGGCTGAGGTGCTCGACTGGCAGCTTCGCGCCGTCTTCGAGAAGGGTTTGTGCGGTGCCGCGGTCTACGCGTGGACCGATCAATGGTCGATTTTCCAGCATGCCATCGAAGGCTGGGACTTCGGCCTGACGGATGCGGACCGCTGGCCCAAGCCCGCGCTGGCGACGGTCCGTCGCATCTATTGCGGCAGCCTTTACCAGATGCGAAAGACGCCTTGGCCGCGCGTGTCGGTGGTTGTCGCGGTTTACAACGGAGCCAAGACGCTCGACAACTGCCTTCGTTCGCTTCGCCGGCTCAACTATCCCGACTACGAAATCATTGTCATCGACGACGGGTCGAAGGACCATACGCCGCAGATCGTGACGCGGCATGGTGTGCGCTCGATCCGCGTGGACAACGGCGGCTTGAGCCGGGCGCGAAACCTTGGCATCGAAGCGGCGACGGGCTCCATTGTCGCTTTCATCGACAGCGATGCTTACGCCGACGAAGACTGGCTCTTCAACCTGGTCACGACGCTGGAGGAACATAACGCGGCCGGCGTGGGCGGCCCGAACCTGACGCCGCCGGAAGATGGGTTTGTCGCGCTGTGCGTGGATCACGCGCCGGGCAATCCGACACACGTGCTCCTGGACGATGAAACCGCTGAGCACGTGCCGGGTTGCAACATGGCGTTCCGCAAGGATGCCCTGCAACGGATCAACATGTTCGACCCGACGCATCGCGCCGCCGGCGATGATGTGGACGTCTGCTGGAAGCTGCTCGTGCGCGAAGAGAAGATCGCCTTCAGCCCCAGCGCGGTGGTGTGGCATCATCGCAGGCCCACCGTCAAAGGCTTTCTCAAGCAGCAGCGCGGTTACGGCTACGCCGAGGCCCATTTGAAGCGGCGCTATCCCGGCCGGTTCAACGTCTTTGGCGACCTGGTCTGGCGCGGCGCGGTCTACGACAGTCCGCAGACCGCCATGCGGGCACACGGCGTGCCGCTGCTGTTCAAACCCGTCGTGTACCAGGGACTGTTCGGCGGCGGCATGTTCCAGTCCATCTATCAGCCGTTCCTCAACTGGTGGTTCCAGATTTTCACCACCGCCGAATGGCAGATGCTCTCATGGTGCGTGCTGGCGGCGGGGGTTCTCGGTTTGATGATGTCGCCCCTGTCCGGCGCGATCCTCCTGTCACTGGCGACAGCGATGATCGCAACGACCGTCGGCGTGGCGATGATCCCCGCTTCGCACGCCGTGAAAACGCATCGGTGGCGCGGACTTCAGCGAGCGAAGGGCTTCCTGCTCGTCACGACGATGCACATCCTGCAACCGCTCGTGCGCGCCGCCGGTTACCTGCGCGGCCTGTGGGACACGCGCGGAGCACCCGACCCGACTCCGCCCGTCGAACGCGTCTGGGGCAACCTCGCGCAGCGACAGGAATGGCTCGATCGCTTGCAGGATCATCTCCGCGCCTGCGGATGGATCTGCAAACCGAGCGAACCGTGGTCGGAAACGGATATCGATGTCGAAGGCCCTGGCCCCTGCCGCGTGACGCTGTGTTCCACCTATGAAGAGAATCTTGAGAAGGGCCGTCACTACGTTCGCTTCCGCGTCGAAGCCAAACGCAAGCGCATTTTGCCGCTGCTCTGGACGATGCTGACTCTGGCGCTACCCTTGTTTGTGCTTTTTCCTTTCCTGCTCCCGCTGGCGCTGCCGTGGGCGTTCGCGGTCAAACGTCTCGCCGATGCCCGGCGATTCATGATCGCGGCCGTCGCGCAACTCGCCTCCGAGTGCGCCGAGGGTCTTAACATGCCCAAGGTTGAGAACCCCTGATGCTGCGACGCCTGTTGCCATTCTGGCGCTCCGCGCGGCGGGACACGCTCGTCGGGACCATTCTCCTGACGCTGGCGGCGGGCATCGAACTGCTGCACCCCTGGCCCATGAAGTGGCTGGTCGATTATGTCTTTGGACAGCAAGAAGCGCCAGCATGGCTGGCGTCGCTCTTTCCCGCCTTCGCTGACCGCGGCGCCGCGGGCATGATCGTCAGCATCTGCATCACGGTGCTGATGCTGGCCGTCGTGCATCGAACCGTTCATCTGATCAGCCAGTACCTGTTGATCCGCGCGGGTGGAAAGATCGTCGCGCAGCTTCGTTGCGCGACGTGTGAACACCTGCATCGCCTCAGCCTCACCTATCACGACAAATCCAAGGTCGGCGACTCGATCTATCGCGCCGCCTACGACACCACGGCCGCCCTCTCCCTCGTCAGCCAGGCGCTGGCGCCGGCCCTGACAGGTATCCTCGTGCTCACGGGCATTCTGCTGGTCATGTCCAGCATCGACTGGATGCTCACGCTGGTCACGCTCGCGATCGCGCCCTGCTTTTTCCTCCTGATCCGCGGCTTCGGCAAGCGGATCGAGCGCTGCTCGAAGGACTACCACGAACGCGAAAGCGCCCTCGTTTCCACCTTGCAGGAATCGCTCTCCTCGATTCGCGCCGTTCAGGCATTCTCGCGGGAACCGCAGCTCAATCAAACCATCAACGAACAGACCGGTCGCAGTCTCGGTGCCCTTCAGCGACAGGTCTTCGTGCAACTACTGTTCGGTTCAGCGGTGGGGCTGGCCATGGCGGTGGGCACGGCGGGCGTGGTCGGCGTCGGGGCGTGGCGCGTCGTTTCGGGATACCTCACCATCGGCGACATCCTCGTGTTCCTGGCGTACATGGGCATGCTCTATCAGCCGATGAACGCGTTCAGCCAGTGTGCGAATGTGGTTCATACCGCGCGAACGCAGCTCGGCCGGGTGTTTGAAGTGCTGGCGATTCAGCCGCAGGTCGTGGACAGGCCTGATGCGGTCACCTTGCCGCAGGTGCGCGGCGGCATCGCGTTCGAAGATGTGGCCTTCGAGTACGAGCCTGGTCGGCCGGTGCTGACGGACATCAACCTCAGCGTGGAGCCGGGGCAGATTGTCGCCCTCGTCGGCCGAACCGGCGCGGGCAAGACCACCTTCGCCAGCCTGTTGCTGCGGTTCTACGATCCGATCGCCGGCCAGGTGCTGCTGGATGGACGTGACCTTCGCGACCTGAAACTCACCTGGCTGCGCGAGCAGATCAGCGTCGTGCTTCAGGACACCATTCTCTTTTCCGCCACGGTCGCGCAGAACATTGCGTATGCGCGGCCGAGCGCATCGCCCGCCGAGGTCGAAGCTGCCGCCCGCCGGGCCCAGGCGGACGAGTTCATCCGCGACCTGCCGCAGGGCTACGAGACCATGCTCGGCGAACGCGGCGTCAATCTCTCCGGCGGCCAGCGACAGCGCCTCGCCATCGCCCGCGCCTTCCTCAAGAACGCCCCGATCCTCGTCATGGATGAACCGACTTCGGCGCTCGACTCCCACACCGAGCGGGCCCTGGTCGCCGCCATGCGCGAACTCATGCATGGCAGAACCACCTTCATCATCGCGCATCGACTCTCCACCGTGCGCATGGCGGATGTCATCGTGGTCCTGGACGAAGGACGCATCGTCGAGCAAGGGTCACATGAGGATCTGTTGAACAGCGACTCCGCCTATCGCCGCCTGCACGAAAGCCAGTGGAGCGATGCGGCGCTGACGGATGACGCGAATGTTCAGCCCGATGTATCTCTCGCCACAGGTGAATGAAGCAATCGTCATGAAAACAAGCAGCGATCACATCCCCCATAAGCGTCAGCGCGACGAAGCGTTCACGCTGATTGAGTTACTCGTGGTGATCTCGATCATTGCCATGCTCATCGGCATTCTCCTGCCCGCGCTGGGCCGCGCCCGCGAAGCCGCTCGCCTCGCGCGATGCCAGAGCAACCTGAAGCAACTGGGCGTGGTGGTCGCGGGCATTGCGTCGGATAAAGAAGGGCGACTTCCGCACAACAACGTCGGCGTCGGCGACCTGACCGCCCTCTTCAACGACGTCGGTCGCGTGCCCTGGAACAGCGAGATGTGGGCGTGTCCATCGGAAGTTGCCTTCATCCCATGGTCCAACAACACGTCCAGCTACGGCTACAACTGGCAATACCTGCTGGAACCGGGCCCCGACTATCCTCACAGCCAGTGGAATGGTTTCGGGAACAAGGGCATGCGCACTTCTGCCGTGCGTCGCTCGACGACGACGATCGTCTTCATCGATCATGTTGCCGTCACTGCGAACCGTTGGACCTACGTCTCGCGCCCGGGCGATGGAGTCGATATAGACGGGCATGGCCGCGTCGGACTGCGCCACAATGACCGCGCCAACGCGCTATTCGTAGACGGACACGCCGGCCAGGCGGAAGTCGGCGTCGAGTTGCCGATAAATGAATCGAAGCATTGGGACCCCCGCTGAATCTGCCCCCGCCAATGACCATGCCGTCATCGAGTGAAGTTCCCCGCGCAGAACCCGCCCTCGGCCAGGGCTACATGCCCCAACTCGACGGCGCGCGCGGCATCGCCGTGCTGGTGGTGGTTTACGCCCATTTCCTGGTGCTCCCCAAGTCGAACGAGTTTCAATTCGTCGCAGAGTCGTGACGAAGGTACCCGCTGTTGCACATCGTGCTCTGCATCGGACCGCTCGCCAGGCTCGATAAACGTCTTCTTCCGCTGCTGTTCAATCGCAGGCACCTGGGCGTGATTACGTTCATGCTCGGCCTGTTGCATGCGCTGCTCGTGCTCGTCTGGTACCACGGCTTCGGCAGCGTATCGCCTGTTCACTCGCTGCTGACGAGCAACACATCGTTCACATCGCTCAGTGAACATTCCATTGACCAGGGGCGACGCGATCGCGATCACGGCAATCACGAGTGCGGTGTACCGGAACATGATGAGGCCTTTCGATGAAGATCAATGTCGTGCGGGATTCGTGTTACTTGACTTGCGTCTTGCGGCCTTCGACATCCGCGACCACCCTGCCGCGCGGATCGGTTGTCACCATGCGGAACTCGAAGCCGCCCTGCGGATCGAAACGATGCGTTAAGGTCATCGTGTGACCGCTGCTGAGTTTGCCGCTGCCGATGAACGATTGCGTTTCCTTGTCCCACCGCGCGGTGGATTCGAGCGCGTCACCGGTGGGGGTGAAGTACCACGTGCGGAAGGCACGGCCATCGGCGTCCCATGTCCACAGTCCGAGCAACGTAAGCTCGCCTTCGGCATTTCGCACCTCATCCAGCAGGTAGCGACCGCCGAGCACCCAGCTCATCGTGGCGCTGCCGGGCACGTCCTGCCATTCGGTGTCGCCTGCGAGTTTGTCGCGCGCCTGCACGGACCACCGGCCGACGAAGCTGTCGAGGATTTTCAGTTCGGCCGGCCCGATCGGTCGCACAAGCGCGGGTCTGGGGTCTTGCCCCTCGGCGGGCGGCATCTGCGGGAACGCATCGTCAGCATCGACGCAACGCTCGAAGGCCAGCGGGCCGACGCGGCCGGTCGCCGGCTCGCCCGGTTTGGTGTACAGCGACGACCATTCAAAATGATTCGCGTCCAGGAACTTCTCCTCGACTTTCACGATCCAGCCTGACGGGTTGAGCCGCTCGTGCCGGAAAGTGTTCGTCTTGCTGTCCCAGCTCACCGTGTCCCGCTCGCGGGTGCCGCCTGAACTAAATGCCCAGCGCCGGTACGTGCCGGCGTGCTCGTCGTAACCGTCGATCCACATCTCCTCCCGATTGTTGGCGTGCACGACCTGCCCAAGCACGAAGCGACGATCGAGCACCCATCTGGCGCGCAGCCGCTGCAACGGTTTGCCCTGGTCGAGTTGCTCCCAGTCACCCACGCGGCGGTCGAGCACGAGCCGCTTGGCCTCGGGCGTGCCGGCGCGGGCACAGACGGATTCCATATCCAGAACCAACTCGCCGTCCTTGTTCCTCATGTTCGCGTTCCACGGCAGGCGATCCTTGTCGATATACCAAGCGACAGAAGTGCCCGTGTTGCCATCGCTGTCGATCCCTTCCCAGTTGATCGTTCGGGTTTTCTCATCCCATCGACCGACGTGGTGATGGAAACCGCCGTTGGAATCGAAATACCAGCCTCGGTATTCGTCCTTGCCCGCGTCGTAGGTCTTCAGTTCCAGGTTCTCGTAATCACCGCCTTCATTAGCGCCGAGCGTTTCGTGATAGCGCCCGCTGATGTCCCATCGTTTGATCGCGCGGCCGCGGCCGCGGTACTCAAAGGGCTGCTCCCTGGTCGGATGCATGACCAAGGACTCTTCCCACTCGCCGATTTCCATCTGCAAGATGCCGCGACCCGGCTGCGGCACGGTGACATCCTGCGTTTCCCGCCGTGGCTCTATGCCATCCTTCACGCGCTGGTACACGAAGCCGGTGTGCTGGAGCTTGCCGTCCTTGTCGCGCACCTGGAGGAAGCCGTTCTGCTTGCCGTCGGCGGGGAAGAAGCGCGTCTCGACAGTGACGGTCGCGCCGGTGTCCGGGTTGACCGTCTCGGCGTGCAGTGTGTTGTACTTGGGCACCCACGTGCGGCGCGACATGATGACTTCACCATTGGCGGCAAACACCCACGCGGGATAGTCGCCGGTCTTTGCGTCGTAAGTCTCCAGCACTGTGTAGGCCAGCTTGCCCTCGGGGTAGACATCGCTGCGCATGAACTTGCCGTCGAGGACCCACTTGCTGACGACGGTGCTTTTTTGGATCGGCCCATCGACCCCGGCGTTGGTCGGATCATCAGGCGTGACCCACACGCCTTCGCGCAGGCCGAGCACGTCGCGGCCGGCGAGTGGAATGGTCACGTTGTGACCGTCCAGCGACATCAGCTCGATGTCCTTGAATCGCGCGGTGGACATGTGGGCGTGGATCGCCGCTTGGCCGCTCGCGGCGATGTCCTTGTCGATCGCGTCGAGCAGCCGCTTGCCGTCGAGGTAGGCGACGAGTCTCGTGCCCACGACTGCCAGGGCGAACTCGCGAAATCCTTCCTTCTTCGGCAGTACTGACGTCGGCATAAACGCCAGCGTGCGGTTCTGTCCGTCCTTCCACTTGTTGATGCCCAGACCGTTCTCGTTCAGAGCAATGTTGTAGCTGTCACCGGTGCAGCGCAGGTAGAGCGAGCCGTAGCCGTCGACCTTGGCGCGAATGATGGCGTCGCGGCAGGACACGGGTGCCGGGGCGCGGTCGAGGATGAATTCATCGTCCACCGTCACGACGCCGCCATCCAGCCGCGCCCCCGTGCCGGCGAGCTTGGCGGGCGTGTCGAACAGGGGCGTCCAGACGCCGATGGCGATCGGGTCATAGTCGACCGCGGCGAGAGTGACGGTGGCGGTGGGCGACGTCGGTATCGGCGGATCAACCGTCGGCGGATGTTGGGAACCTGGCCCGGCCGCCCTGCCCTCCGCTTTCCAGTTGAAAGTTAGGCGTTGATTGGCGGCGGCCGAAGATGTGGATTGTGGCAATATCTCGCCGTTGGGCTCCACCCGGGTCCGGACGCGCTGCGGCGCGACACGCTGCAATGTAAACGAGACGGCTGTCTCCTTCACTACTTTGTAGCCATCGTCATCGCCTGTCGAATACGTCAGGTAAGGCGTCGATTCAAACGGCGTCTTGTAGTAAACCACCTTCTCCACCGGCTCGTCCGGCTCACCCGGTTTGAAACTAGTCTTGGTGAACTTCAGATGTTCTTCGCCTTGAAGGACGATGGTGTCTGACTTCGACCCGGGCGGAAGCGTCACCGCGTTGTCTAGCGCCTTCATTTGACTGGAACCGCCTTGCGGTGCCTGAGACGCGGAAACGCGCAGCCAGATTATCGAAGTGAATCCCAGCGCCAATAGCAGCGCGAGGCTGGCGCTGTAACGACCCATCCGGTTACGCCTGCCGAGCAGACCGAAGACCACCGCCAGAAGCATGGTGCCGCCGAACGTGATGATGGCGGGGCCTTGATTCACTGCCAGCAGAATTGCGGACACGATCAGGCCGAGGGTGAAAACCACGACTGCGATGATGGCGAAGACGAAGGCGGAGGCATCATCCGCGGGCTTCGAGTCGTGTCGTGGTTCTGCCGGTGCTGCGGGCGAAACGGCGCGCCAGGCAGCGCGAGCGATGAAGAAGCAGATGACGGTCGCAACGATCGCGCCGGGAATGGCAACGATGTACAAAGCAACGCCGGCCTTCGGCAGTTCGTCTCGTGCGGGCGGCGCGGGTTCCAAGAGGGCTTGCAATGCAAACGCAATTCCGAACGTGATGCCACCGGCAATGAGAAGCAGCGGGTAGCACATCATGTCCGCGAAGGCGAGGCGAAGGCCGTAGAGTTTGCCCTTGGAGCGTTTGATGTTCGAGAGACTGATCGCCCCCAGCAGCGGCGTGAACAGGGCGGCCACGCTGAGAAGGACGCCGATCGCGCCAAACACTTTCCAATACCACGGCAGCGCTTCCCATCCCGCCATATTGTCGAAGTACTTGCGCAAGGCCACCTGCCACGCAGGCCAGCCCACTGCGATCATCGGCACCAGGATGGCGGCAACCAATGCGAGGCGACTGAGGCGTGGGTCATCACTGCTGCGGGACCCGGCCGCCTGTTCATAATCCTGCCGCACATCCTGTCGCAGCAGCGCGATCACTGCCCACAGCGCCACCGGCATCGCCAGCCAGAACGGAATCAGCGCCGGCCACTCGATGACGGTCGTGTGCAGCACGTTGACGATGAACATCGCCGGCAGCAGCAGGCCCACGAGGATGATGATCAACAGCGAAACGAGCCGGGCGCGCAGGCTGAGCATCAGCCACGCTGCGCCGCCGATGAGCAGCGCGTACCCGCCGTGCGTCGCGGCGATCGCCATCATGTGCCACTGAAGCGCGCCCTTGGGTGGACCTTTGTAGGGCCGCGCGGCGTCGTACTCACCAGTGAGCAGCCACCACGCGACGATGCCGATGCCGGTCAGCAGCGTCATGATCGCCGCGGCGACGAGCAGTTCGGCGGGGCCGCGGCTCTTAGAGCGGAATGGTACCGTCGCTGTCGGCGGCGTTGTTTCGTCGCGAGCCGCGCGAGAAGCCTCCGCTGTTGCCGCACCAGGGACGGCGGCGATCGAGGTTAAATCGGTATTCACTTCACTCGCCTGCTGATACCTTCGCCCCGGCTCCTTCTCCAGCGTCCGCAGTACCACTTCATCCAATCGCACATCGATCTGCACCTTCTTCGAAGGCGGATCAAATCGCCCCAGCGGAAGCTCACCCGTGAGCAACTCGTAGAACACCACGCCCAGCGAGTAGATATCCGCGCGGTGATCGACTTCCTTCGCGCCTTCGATCTGTTCCGGGGCCATGTACCTGGGCGTGCCCATGTAGGCGTGCGTCTGCGTCAGTGCGATGTCATCGTGCTCCTGCCCTTCGAGCTGGGCGAGTTTTGCCAGTCCGAAGTCGGCAATCTTCACGCGACCCTTCGTGTCAATGAGAATGTTCTCCGGCTTGATGTCGCGATGCACGACGCCTTCATCATGGGCGAACTGCAAGGCCTCGCACACCTGCGCGACGATCGCCAGCGCCTGCGAAGGTGTCATCGTGCCTGCACGCATTGCCTGGCGCAGGTTGGCACCGTCGATGTATTCCATCGTGATGTAAAAGAGATCGCCCTGCGGGCTGGCGACCTTTCCGAAGTCGTGAACGTGGACGATGTTCGCGTGGTTGAGCCGGGCGAGTGCCTTGGCTTCGCGGGTGAATCGCTCGGCGAAGCCGGGGCTGGAGCCGACCTGTGGCGGCAGAATTTTCACGGCGACGACGCGATCGAGCGAGGTTTGTTTCGCTTTGTAGACCGCACCCATGCCGCCGTGGCCGAGCAGTTCGATGATGTGAAGCTGCGTGAACAGGCCGCGCAGTGCTTCGACGGTCGGCGGAACGAATCCGCCCGGCGGCGAGGCAGCAGCGCCCGCCGAGCCCGGCCCCGAAGCGGTCGCGGCGTTGGCGGTGGCGTCGAGTGTGGGCGTGCCATCCTCCGAAGGCAGGCCGACGCCAAGAAGCTCCGCCGGGTCACCGGGCAACAGCGGTTCGCCCGACGATGCAGCATCAGTCGAGTCAGGCTTGGCGGGGTCAGGCGAATCAGTCATTTTAAGGCTCCTGAGGACTCCGGCCCCCGCTCCCCCACCGGGGATGGGAGAGGGCTGGGGTGAGGGCTGTTCTCCCGGTGCATTCGGCGGCTTCAGGCACACGGGCGCTTTTTCCCTCACCCTGACCCTCTCCCAGGGGGAAAGGGGACCGAAGTCACCCCTTCCTACACCCTCCGCCGCGCATCGTTACAGGTCGTCGCGAAAAATCTTCAGCTTGCCAGCGCCGCCATCAGGTCACGGATTTCCGCGTCGATCTGTTCATCGCCTTCCACCGTCTGGGCCACTTCCTCACGAATGAAATGTCGCAGCCGTTCGCGCAGTCGCGAGACCGCTGTGCGCACCGCGCCGGGGGTCATCTCTAAGAGGTTCGCCGCCTCTTCATATTGCCCGCGCTCCTGCGGCCGTGACAGGTGCGGCCCCAGCACCTCCAGTAACCGAGCCTTGCCCGCCTTCGTCATCTCTTCGCGCAGGCGCTTCGTCGCGCGGTCGAGCAATGTCAGCGCCCAGCCTTTTTCAAAAGCGCGCTCGGGCGTCACTTCATGTGAAGGCTCCAGCGAAAGCCGGCTCTCAACACTTTTGAAATCCAAGGACAACACCGCAGCCGCTCCGCCGCGCTTCAAACGCTTGGCGGCTCGATGTTCGTTGGCGACGAAATGCTTCAGGCAGGTGAGAAGAAAAGAACGAAACCGTCCGCGCTGAGGGTCCGCCACTTCGAGACTGCCGCGATCGAGCAGGTGCGCGAAGAACGCCTGCGTCAGGTCCTCCGCGTCGGCTGCCGTCCGCCCGCTGCGGCGCAGGAACGCATAAAGCGGCGGCCAGTACGCGCCGCACAGTGACGCCAGCGCTTCACGATATCGCGAAGCCCCCGGCCGACCCGCCGCGAGTACCACGTTCCAATGCGTCGTGGCGAATTGCTGATTACCTTGCCTGGTTGTCATGCGATGGGACCCCGACTTGGTTCACCCATTCTAATGCACACCCGCGCCGCAATCCTACCCCCTCCCTGTTCCAAACCCGTCAAGTTGTTAAACGCGAGAAAAAGTCGCGCGCGTTTTCGAGGCCGGTTTTGGCCCCAATTCAGCGAGGTCTAGTCTACGTTCGCGTAACTGCTTGTAAATCAGCAGCCTGACCTTGTTAACTCATTTTTCAGGGAGTGCGCGCGGGCGCGCGACTTTTCGCGATGTCGCGCGCGAACGTAGGCCCGCCCAAGGCAGGTGAAATGTCTTGCACGATGACGGGTTTGGCGATGCGGCCTGTCTGCCAAGGTTCGAACTTTGACTTTCTCCACCGGCCCGAATCGGCCGGTTGACGGGGAACTGGTCAGCACCGCCGGACGAAGGAGCGATCCGTTGCCGGATGCGCCTGGGCGGGTTGCTCAAGCATTACTACCGCCAGGCGGCGTGAAGTTGGAGCGAGCTGGTACATGACATTTCGGGCGATGCGTGGCGCGGTTGGTGCGCGCTGATGTTGAAAGTCACGAGAACGGCAACGATTCGCGGCTCGCGCGCCCCGCGAATTCGATTGATTGGCGGTGCGCCAGAATAAATGCAGAGAGAGGGAGCGTACTTTCCGCGGCTCAGCAGTGCGCCAGAATAAATGCAGCGAGAGACTACCGCGGTAGGGGCTTGACATCCGGGTGGTAGTTGAGTTGGCGCTCCAGCCGCTCACGCCGCTCCGCCTCCACGCCGAGCTTCCTGGCGAGGAAGACGAAAAGCTTTTCGGCTCCCTTCAGACCCGTAGCCTCTCCATACTGCTGGATCGGCACTAAAAACCGGCGCATCATCTCGCTGTAGGACCGCCTTGCTTCTTCGATGTTCCCCGCTGCCTCGTGTGCCAGGCCGGCGTCGAACGCCGCCACCGGGTCCACCTCGGCAGCGAACACCCGCGGATCGCGCAGCGATTCGAGCCACGGCAGCCCCGCCTCCTCCAGACATTGCCTCACGTGCTGGAGCGACTTCGCGAGTGCCTCGGGGCTCTGGTAGGACCAGTATTTGGGACGGCGCGTGGCGCCAACCGGGGTTAGGTAGGGGCCGCAGGGAAAGCCGCGAGGTTGTTCCTTATGCTGATCGAACAGCGCGTCAGTGGCGGTAAGGTAATTCGGATAGTAGCTCATGAACACGGCAAAGTGCGTGCGTGCCTTGCTCGGCGGCCCCTTGCTCACGGCAACCCTGTCATAACCAGCGGTTGCCTGCCGCACCCACTCCGCGGGCTGAACACGGGTGAATCCTTCGCCCTCTAAGAACGGTCCGATCGCTTCATCCGCGCGACAATAGAGTTCTGTTTCGGTCATGACTGCTCCTACCACTGAGGTACGTATATCTCCTGCGCATTTGCGCCCCATCTTCTGAAGAACTGGGTCTGCCTTGCCGCGCTGATCGGCCGCTGCACCCCATTGAAGGTCTTGAGGTCGAAGATGATGGGTGCCGCGCCACTGCCCGAGGGAGTGTACAACACGTCGGCGCCGATCGAGCCCGGGCTTGGCCCCAATTCAGCGAGGTCTACGTTCGCGTAACTGCTTTTTAATCAGCAGCTTGATCTTGTTAACTCATTTTTCGAAGGTGCGCAGAAGCGCGCGACTTTTCGCCATGTCGCGCGAACGTAGGCTCGCCTACGGGACGAGATGTGAGTGTCATGCTGACGGATTTGTAACCGCAGCGCGCCGGTGCTGAAAATCATTGGACAGACAATGTTTCGCGAGATCACGGCTGAGCCGCGACGATGGGCACGGGGATGAATCCGATCGACGTTTCCATCCACGAGCCGCAACTGCAACCGCCGCCGGCCTCGGGCGAGAGGATCATGCCCAGGGCGGGGACCGTGCTGAGCCAGCAGTCGGGGCGCAGGCGAGGCCACAGCGTCTTGCTCGCGCTTTCAAAGTCCCACATGGCCATGTCGCCGCTGCGGAAGATGATCGAGGTGGCGCAGGCGGCGTACGTGCCGCAGCCGTGGCCCTCCTTGATGACGGGCATGCGCTGCTGGAGCTTCGCGCCGGTCTTCAGGTCGTAAAGCCAGGGGCGCACGATGACCCGCCCGGCGACGATCGTCGGCCGCGAGAGGTGTGTGCCGTGGTGGGCCGCGCCCTGGTCCTTGCCGTCGAACCAGTTGTCGGCGGCGCGCCAGGTCTCACTGCCGTCCTTCTCGCTGAAGGCGTACGTGTGATACTGCTTTTGATGCGAGCAACCGACGACGATCATTTCATCGGCGACGGCAAGCTGAATGCTCACGCTGCCGGGCTCGATCTTCAGCGGCTGCTCCCACCGCCTGTCGCCGGTGGCGGCGTCGAGGCAGATCAGATGCACGCTCGACCAGAAGCCGTTGCCGTCGAGTCGGCGGTCCTCCCTGGCGCGGGCGGCCGGATCGCGCGACTCGATGAAGTACAGATGCGAAGGCGTGGCGGCGATGGTGCTGTTGATGATCAGGCCGCCCGTGTAGACCCAGCGGCGCGAGCCGGTGCGCGGGTCAAGGGCGAAGAGCTGATCGCTGCATATCTTGGCCGCATGCACGCCGGTGGGCGAGTCGTACCACGCCTCCTTCGTCCAGTATTTGCGATGGCTGACTTCGCGCGGGGTCGTGCTGCCGATGAGCTGATCGCCCACGCGCATCACGCAGCCGAAGTCTGCGGGCTTCGTCGCATCGCGTCGCGTCGCGACCGGCCAGGCGTCCTTCAGCTCGCCCGTCCGCGCGTCGATGCGCCAGACGCAATCGCCGGCTGCAACGAAGACGGCCTCGTCATCGGCGCACCAGTTGGAGCAGTCGCGCGGAACGTTGAAGCGAATGATCGGCGGCGTCTCGAGGCTCCAGAGGATCGAGCCGTTGTAGGCGTCCAGCGCGGTGAGCCGGCGAAAACCCTGGATGAAAAGGCGACCGTTGACCGCCAGCGGTGAAGGCTTGCGCGGCTGGCGATCGACCTGGGCGCGCGGGCCGGGCTTGCCGAGCCACTGCACGGCCAATGCGCCGGTGGTGCGCGCCCCGGTGAGCGTTTCGCCACCGAAGGCGGTGTTGTTGGGCAGGCCGTACTGATGCGACCAGATGCCGGCGCCTTCGAGCTGCGGGCGGATGCGCGCCTTTTCACCGTCGATGAACGCCACGCCGCCGGCCGGGCGCAGCACCTGATCGACGATCGAAGCGGGAACCGTCCGCGGCGCGATGACGATGTTCGCCAGGTCGCCGCGCAGGGGCCAGTCGTTCCACGACTCGATGTGCAGCACGCTCACGCGCGGGCCGTAGACCTTGGCCGCCAGCAGTGCCTTTCGGGCGGCGTTCACGCGGGCCTGATCCGTGTCAACGCACAGGACGTGAAACGAGCTCTGCCGCGCCAGCTCGAAGGCGAAGCGCCCGCGATCCGCGACGCCGAACACGACGGCGACGCCATGATCCACGCCCGCCGCCGCGATGGCCTTGGCCGCGGCGTCGCGAACCGCCTTGTCGTCCGCGAACACGTCGCTTGCCGCGATCACCGGCTCGGTGTAGTTGAAGTGCGTGTCGCACTCGAACGCTTTGGAGTCGGCGGGCTTGCCGCTCGCGGTCGTCGTGATGGTGTATTCGTACAGACGATTGCGGCGAAGGCCGGTGAGCTCGACTTCGTGCTTCGTTCTCTTTTGCGGCACATCAAATGCTCGCCTGTCCTGGCCTTCGCGCAGGTGCAGCTTCGTCGGGCACGGCTCGGGCGTTTCCCATTGCACGATCGCGCGGTCCGGCGCGGTGAAGCGCAGCACCGGTCCGAAACTGATCACGGCTTCCTCGGCCGGCTCGGGCAGGCCGCGCCGCTTGGACATGTAGCTCCGCGCAATCTCCTCGCCGGTCAGCGCCCGCTCATACACGCGCACCTCGTTCATCGCGCCGTTGAGCTTGTGGAACTCGTCCTGATCGTGATAGCTGCCCAGCGTGTAGAGCGCCTTGGGCGGGTAGGCGATCGGGCCGCGCTGGGCCTTGGATTCGCCCTCGAGCTGGCCGTTCACGTAGATGCGCATCACCTTGCCGTCGTAGGTGCCGGCGACGTGGGCCCACACGCCTGCCTCGAAGGTCATCCCGCTCGGCAGGTAGGTCAGCTTCTTCACCGCCTCGCTCGCGACGGCGAAGGTGAAGTTCGCCTTGTTGTGACCGAGGATCCAGCCGCGCTCGTAGTCGCCGTTGTCCTGCACGATGCCGACGAACCCGCCCCAGTCGGCGCCCTGGTCAACGCGCACCCACGCCTCGACGGTGAACGCCTCGACCGGCGTCCTGCGCGTCGTGTGGTCATCGGTGACGACGACTTCATTCGCCTTGCCGTCGAACGCGAGCGCCTGGAACGGACCCCAGGCTTCGAGCGTCGTCGTGCCTTGAATCGTCGCGGGCTTGCCGGTGGCCAGGTCTTTCAGCTTGCCGCCGTCGATCTGATCGGACTGGAACACCCAGCGGCCCAGCAGCTTGTCATCCTTGATCGGCTCGATCGCCGGCGGCGGCGGGAGCGCTTCGCTGAGGCGATGGGCGTTGTCCACCGGCGGCGCGGGCTTGTCGCCGGGCTTGAAGCAGTGAATCACGCCTTCGTCCGTGCTGACGAACAGAGCGCCGCTCGCCGCGGCGAGGCCCTGCGCCCGGCCCAGCACTTTCGCCTGCCACACGCGCTTGCCGGTCGCCGCTTCGAATGCCGCCACGCGATCAGCGCCGCCGACGTACACATGATCACCGGCGACGATGATGTCCAGCGGGCAATCGCAGGGCGCGACCCAGGCCGTCTTGCGCTGCTTCAGATCGACGGCCGCGAGCGTCGAATCCGAGAGCAGAAATGCGGTGTCGGCGGTGAAGACGGCGGCGATCGCGCGCTCGTGATTGGCGACGCGTTTGCGGCTGGCCGGATCGTTCTCGCTGATCCAGCCGGTCTTGTTGCCGGGGCCGACGATGACGCGACCGTCCGGCGTGACGGCAACGAAGCTGCCGCCGCCGCCCGCCAGCGCGCCCTGCGGCGCGCCGGTGGCGCGGTCGAACAGCAGCGGCGCGACCCGGCCCTGCGGCGCGATCAGCTTCGATTGCCACGACAGCAGCGGGGCTTCGAGCGTGTACTGGCCCGTCAGCTTCCGCCGGAATCGGCCGTCGCCTTCGATCGCACCGGTCTTCGCGTCGACCGCGCAGAGGTAGCTCGGTTCCCACGGCACGAGCGAGCCGGCGAACCACGCAACGCCCTGCTCGACCAGCACGCCGGAGCGCACCGGATGCAGGCTGATCATGCGCTGGTTGTTCAGGACGTGGCGTGCATCGTCGGCCGCGCGCACGCGCCAGATGAGCAATCCGGTTGCGGCGTTGATGCAATAGGCGTGGCCGTCATCGCTGCCGAAGTAGAGCCGGCCTTGATCGTACGTCGGCGCGATGCGCACGGGACCATCGGCGGTGAACGTCCATTGGGTCCTGCCGGCAGCGGTGTCCAGCGCATGCACGCTGTCATCGGATGAGGAACCGAAGTAGACGCGATCGTCGACGACGATGACGTGATAAACCGGATCGTACTCGCGCATGGAGCTGAGGCCGCGGATAGCGGCGAAGGCGTCCCACCGCGCGGGGGCTTCCCAGGCGGGGCGCGGGGCGTGCGCGGCGACGTACCGCCAGGCCTCGTGCAGGCGCTGGACGGGCAGCCGCTCCTCGCTGTGGCCGCTGCGGTGGTTGTCGCGGCGATAGGTCGGCCAGTCGGCGGCCGCGCTGACGCCAGTCAGGAGCAGGGACAGGAGCACTGCAAGGATGCGGCGCGCGGAATGAGGCGGATGTGCAATCACCATGTGGCTCCGTCGTGGTGGGCGGCCGACGCCTTGATCGTCGCGCGGCATGTCGTGCGCATGGCACGTGACGCGGGCCGGTTTGAACTCCCCTCCCTTCCAGGGAGGGGTCGGGGGAGGGTCGGCCGAACGCTATCCGCGACCTGAGTTGAAGACGGAGCCGTCACGCACACCGGATCACCTTACCACACCCCGGTCGCCCGCTGCCTCGTTGACGTTCGCGTACGCGCGGATGCCACCGGTTGGAGCCATGGGGTCATTCCGCATGAAGGTCAGGGTCCGGTCAGGCCCGCACGCCGCGCCGCCTTCGCATCATCAAGCCCAAGCCCAGCAGCGCGAGCGAAGCGGTCGCGGGTTCGGGGACGGGGACAGTCGGCGCGGCCAGCGCGCCCAATCCCTGGGCATTGGCTGCGCCGAGCCGGGCTACCTGAAGCCCGTCCAGCGCCCCATCCCACAGAGCCACGCTGTTCACCAGTGTGCGTGAAGTGTCGCCGGTGTTGTCCGAGAAGAGGAGGAAGAGATTCTCCAGAGCGGTGTCGCCGTCGATGGTGTTCGTCGCCTGACCAATGAACAGGCCGTCTAGATACAGCATGGTCAGGTTGTTTGCGCCGACGCGTTCGTTGGTGATCACGAGGCGGTACCAGGTATCGGCCTTGATTCCGGCGGGCACTTGCGCGGCGCTCTCCAGGTCGACGTTTCCGTTGGCTCTTACGAAAAAGTCAACATCGTCGGAGTTGGCCGGATTTGTTTCCAGCAGTGAAGCGAAGCTACCGGTGCCGGGGAACGTCGGGAAATTGACATCAAATGCAAGGGTATAGTCGTTGGTTAACGTGCCGCCGCCGTTGGAGCCGATCGGATTGGTGGCGACCATCGTTTGCGACAAGGTGGTGGCGCGGGGCAGGTCGAGAACCTGCGCCGATTGGCCGTCGATGGTGGCGATGGTGAAGACGCCGCCGGGGATGTTGTTCACCAGGGCCGCGCCGCCGGCGATGTCGTTGTCGAGGTTGCCGTTGAACTGCCACGCCGCGGCGGGAGTCGGAACGGCCGGCGCGTTGGCGATGACGAAGGACAGGTTGTCCGCGCGACTGTCGTTGGAGCCGCCTTGCTGGTCGAAGTCGACGGAAAAGAGAATCGACGTGGTTCCGACGGGGACGAGTCCGGTGTCGCCCGCCTTGGTGAAGACGGTGCTGCCCAGCCCGTGTGTTGCCGGGCCGATGGTCACCGATCCGAGGCTGGCGTTGCCGGCGTCACGGAAAGTTGCGGTGAGCCGGCCGATGTCGCCCTGCGTGCTGAAGCCGCCGAAGAAGCCCGAGGTGATGTACTGGGCGCCGCCGGAGTCGATCAGGCTCGAGAGCGAACTGACGTTGACCGTCTGCGTGACGCTGTAGTCGCCCGCGTCTTCGCTGGCATAGAAGTAAGCCGCGCCCTGGTTGCCGACGAGCAAACCAGGGGCGGTGGGCGTGCCCATGCCCGCGTAGTTGGCGGCGTAAGTCGTCGTGTTGGCGGCGGTGTTGACGTTGCCGGCGGTCGTGTCACCGTAGGTCAGGCCGTCTTCCCAGGCAACGATGACCGTGTCGGCCGGCCCGACGGAGTGGCTTCCCAGTTCAGCGTCGGGATTGTGGATCAGGTTGACGCCGGGTGCGACGGTGACAGCGGACGCAACCGATGCCCCAATGGCGATTACGGATGCGGCGATGATGCAGGCAACACGTTTCATCTGGAGACTCCTTCAATTGGTTAGGCAGACTGGGTAACGCGATAGCTTGACGATCATATGTGCGGGGGAACGAGTGAGACCTCACCGCAGGACGAGCCCTCCATAACTACTCTGCGCGGCGGGCGCCGATTCGTATGGCCCTGCTGACATTTAATTTCGGCGCGGAATCCGCCCGGGATCGGCATTTGTTCCGTCGCTGATGAACTTCCGTAAATGCCATACGAATTCATCGGGAGCGCGCAGATGAGAAGATAGGAGTGACTGTTGGAACCGCAGCGTGGTGATCCCTTGACGCAAAACACCGAACAATTCGTCCGCCTTTACGCCCGCCACGAGCAGGCCATTCATCGCTACGTCTACGGCCTGCTGCCCAACGCCGATGACGCGCAGGAGGTCATGCAGGAGACGGCGGTGGCGCTGTGGCGGCGGTTCGACACCTACGATCAGAATCTCCCCTTCGCGCCGTGGGCCTGCGGCTTCGCCCGGCTGGAAGTGCTCAAGCACTATCGCAACCGCAAGGGGCTGCCCTGCCCGCTGAGCGAGGAAGTGATCGAGCGGCTGGCGTCGCAATACGACGGCGAACTGGACGACCTGAATCGCCGGCGACAGGCGCTGGACGATTGCCTGCGCAAGCTACCCCCCAAGGACAGCTCCCTCGTTCGCATTCGCTACGAAACGAACACGACGATTCGTGAGATGGCGCAGCGCGACGGCGCAAGCGAACACACGCTCTACAAGGCGCTGGAACGCATTCGACGCGCGCTGTTCGATTGTGTCACTCAGTCCCTGGAAATGCAGGACACCGTATGAGCCTTGAATTGGAAACCAAACGTCAGCTCGTGTCGGCGCTCTCGGCGCTGGTCGACGGCACGCTCGGCGCCGATCAGGGGGCATGGCTCAATCGCGTCCTGCTGGAAGAGGACGAGGCCCGGCGCTTCTACTGGCAGTACATCGGCCTGGTCACGGATCTGCGTCAGGCCGCCGCCCGGTTGCCCGCCGCGCTGTCGGACGATGACCGCCGGTCCCATGCCGATCCCGAGAAGATCGCCGCGCTTCGCGCCATGGAAAGCATCGCCCGGTTCGAGCGCGGCATCCCATTGACCATGCCCGAACACGGGCGTCAAGGCAAGCTGTGGGCCCTGGGCCGGCGCGTCCACAAGGTGCTGACTGCGCGCGGCATCGCGGCGGTGCTGCTGATCGGCGTCGGCTTTCTCATTGCCATGGCGCTGCTGCTGGGCCGCGAGCCGAAGCCGCCCGCGCCGGTGGCCGTGCTCAGCGAGTCACAGGACGCCGCATGGGAGGATGATCGCGGCAAGCTGATCTTCATTCGCGACGGCGCGGCCCTGCCCCCCGGCCGCGTCAACCTGACCGGCGGACTGGCGAAGTTCACCTTCAACGACGGCGCGGTCGTCCTGCTCGACGCCCGCCAGCGGCTGACGCGCTTCGAGCTCAGGTCGCCGCGCGAAGCCTTTCTGCAACTGGGCAAGCTCACCGCGCGGGCCGACACCGCCACGGCCAAAGGCTTTACCGTCAGCATCCCGGGCAACGTCCGCGTCGTGGACGTGAGCACGGAGTTCGGCATCGTGATCGATGAGGACGGCACGGGCGAGGTGCATGTGATGGAAGGCCTCGTGCATGCGGTGCGAACGGATGACGACGGAAACGCGATCGAGAAGTCGGAGCTGGACGTGAACAAGTCGATCCGCGTGGCGCCACGCAATGCCTTCACGCCACTGACGGAGGCGACCGCGCCGCAGGCATTCGTCGCCATCGAGGAGTTCGACGCGAGCCAGCTTCAGAAGTCGACGGCGACCTCCGTGGCGGCAGGCGCACCGGGCGTCCAGGGCGCGGCCCGCATGATCGCGGACGCCTCCACGCTCAGGACCACGCCGATTCAAAGCGACACGAAGATCAACGTCATCGCCGGCGGAAAGGGCGTCACGCTGCCGGACCACCTGAGCGTGGCGCTGGTTCGGCCTCGCTCGGTGTCGGCCGAAGGATCAGAGCTGGCCGGCGCCGCGCAGCGCCTGGAACCGGGCACGCGCGTGGATTCGTTCCTGCTGGTCGGCGCCCCGCGCGACGGCCCGCCCGGATCGAATGAGGCGATCGAATACGAATTCACCATCACGTTCGACCGCCCGATCGTCGCGCTGATCGTCACCCGCGACGACGCCCGGACAGCCGCGCCGCAGCCATTCAACGCAAGCGTGACGCCGTTCAAAGGCAAGTGGCAGAACATCGGCGTCGGCCGCGGCGATCATATTCGCATCAGCCCCGATGGACGAACGCTTACCGTCACCCTCGAGGTCGTGCGCGGTTGGCTCAACTACCTCTGTGTCGTGACCGAAGCCGAACCGGCCCAACCTTGACGGTTCGCCGTCCGCGCCCGCCCGCCGGCCCTGGCCCTGCTCGAATCACCGGCACTCACGGTTCAGGACGCGCAAGCCCGCAACCTGGAGTCTCTCGCATGCGTCGTGAAAACGCCTTTACCATCCCCGAACTTCTGGCGGTCGTCGCCATCATCGCCATCATCCTCTCCCTGCTGCTGCCGCAACTGGGCAAGGCGCGCGAGTCCGCGCGGGCGGCCATCTGCCTCTCCAACTATCACGCCAAGGCCGTGGCGATGATCGGCTACGCCACCCAAAACCGCAATCAGTTCCTTAAAGGCCATCCGAGCGGCCCTTACTACCTCGACCTGGCCATCGGCCGCGAACTGGCGCGCTTCGGCCTGGAGACCAATGAGCAGTCCAATCCGGCCGGCTACTACACCAACTACAACGCCCCGCTGACCTCCGCCTGGCTCTGCCCCAACGAGCCGAGAGTGCTGCTGTTTCACCGCAACAGTACCGACTCGCTTACCGAGTTCAACATCTACCCCAACTTCCCGACCACCGGCCTCAAGGGCAACCCGCGCTTCTTCGGCAAGAACTCCCCTTCTCGAATCGGCGACCCGCGCGGACCGATCATGATCGAATCGCAACGTCTCTACGGCGGCCAGCCGCGCCTCAGCTTTCACTACAACAGCCGCCACTCCCATGCTTACTCCGATGGCAGCGCGGTCGCACAGGGACTCGAAGCCTATCCTAAGACCAACACGGGCGGCTACTACTTCAACATGAACGTCTGGGGCTCGGGCGACGACTGGTACTGGCTCTGGGTGGAGTAAGCCGGCAAGGTCCACGGATCAAGCAGGCGTAGGAATCACCTCTGATCATTCAAACCGCCATGGCGCCATGGCACCAAGAACGCCAAGAACGCCAAGAATGCTTCGAGCTCCCTGTTCCAAACCCGTCAAGTTGTTAAACGCGAGAAAAAGTCGCGCGCGTATTCGAGGCCGGTTTTGGCCCCAATTCAGCGAATTCTACGTTCGCGTAACTGCTTTTTAATCGACAGCTTGACCTTGTTAACTAATTTTCCGAAGGTGCGCAGAAGCGCGCGACTTTTCGCGATGTCGCGCGCGAACGTAGGCGCGCCTCGGCGATGAGATGTGCATGTCACGCTGACGGGTTTGTCGAAGGGGTACCCTCCAAGCGTTCTTCCTCCTGCTGGCCGGCGCGACCGAGAAGCAGTTCGTCCGCCAAGTTGAGTACGTCAAGGCGGAGATCCATCACCATTCATCATCGGCAACTACGCTTGGGCGTTGAACCACTCCAGCGGCGTTCAGCATGAGAACAACGGCAGCACTCTACCGCTCGTTCTCGCACTTCAAACGTCCGCCCATATCACCCAGCACGGTCTCACTTCACGCGTTGATGTCGCTTCGCGACCAACCACATATTATCGTTCAGGGGAAATCGGTCGTACCAAGCGAAGCGGTGAATCTGCAAGCCCGCCTTCAAGGCAATCATCCGTAGAGTCCGGGGCGTGAAATAGTTCACGTGGTCCGGAAATCGAAAGCCTGGCCAGTCCTTTCCGTGCCAGAATCTTCGGTTCCAACAGGCGACGTTAGGCACCTTGATGATGGCGACGCCCTCATCGTTCAGGACGCGTCGAGTCTCCTGAAGAACCTCGAGAGGTGAAACCTCATGCTCAAGAAATGAATGCATCACCACGCCGCGCATCGTGCTGGAAGCCACCGTGCTCAGTCCACCAAGTGCGTCGGCCTCGATGAGACTGCCACCGCGCCGCTCGGCATGCTGCCGGGCAAGTTGAACGGCGTCCGGATCGATTTCAATCCCATGCGGCACGATAGTCGAACGCAAATCGGCGAAGTACGCGCCGGTGCCGCAGCCGACATCCAGCAGGTTCCCTTCGGTTATGTACCGATTGATCAGCGACTGCCGTTTCTTTCTCGGGAACAGGCGCGACCGCACGCGCTTCCACATCGCCCGAAGTCGGCCTGAAACGGGTCGAACTTCCAACCTGCGCGCTCCTTCGTTGCGCATGGACTCAGTCCAGCTATTGTCGCCTGCCAACGACTCCACCGGCGGCGGGTTCTCCAAGTAAAGCAATCGACACTGCTCGCAGGACTTGAGTATCCATTCATCTCGCGAGTAAGGCGACGGTGAACGGCCGTGGTTGCTCGTTCCGCACAGCGGACAATCACGTTGAAGTATAGACAACTTGAGATTCATCAACTACCTCTGGCAGTGCCGCGGGCAGCTGTGGCTATTCGGCCTGGAGAGTGGTTGTCGCCAGCGGCAGGTGAACATACATGTCACCTCCCGCAATTCCCGATGGAGAAGCGACCGGAGGTCGCATCTGGTACTTCACGGGTCTTTCGTGGTCAGCCATTTGTCTTTCAGCGTTATAGACGCTGTTGAATTTCCACAGCATGCGCACAAAGTTGGTCTGTCCGCGCAGTAGACACTTCAGTGCAATCCCCGCCGCGCCGCGAAGGGCCTTCCAGCCGAGATGCTTCTTCGCCAGCACCGACTGCGTCTTGACCAGTTCTTCGTAGAAAGTCCGCAGCGGCAACTTCGTAGGCAGCACCGCGTGCTGTACGTCGAAGAGGCGGTAGTCTGTCGTCGTCAGCTTGCGCTTTTCGGTATGCCAGATCTCGGTGCCGGGGTATGGCGTCTGCACGGTGACATGCACGATCTCGGGCACCTTCAGCGCCCACTCGCGCAGGTGCTCGAATCGGTCTACATCCCACGCGGGGTCTGCGATGATGTTGATCGCCACCTCTATCCCAAGTTTACGGGCGATCTCCAGCGCCTTGAAATTCTGGTTGGGCGTCGATCGCTTGCGGAACGCCTTGAGACCTTCTTCATCAAGGGCTTCGATCCCAAGGAACATGTAAGTCAGGCCGAGTTTGGCCCACCGGCGAAACATCTCTTCATTGCGGAGCAACACATCGGCGCGGGTCTCAAGGTAGTATTGCTTGCGTATGTTCCGCTTTTCAATCGCGTCCGCGATGGCCATCCCATGTTCAGGCCTGATGAATGCGACATCATCAACAATAAATACATTGGGTTCACGAATCGACTGCAACTCATCGGCAGCGACATCGGCTGACACCGTGCGATAGCTGCGCCCATAGAACGTCCATGCGGAGCAGAACGAGCAATCCCACGGACAGCCACGGGTGAACTCGATCGATGCACTTGGATCCATGTGTCCGATGAAATACTTGTGGCGCTTGCGCGTCAGATCGCGCGCCGGGGGATAATCATCCAGACTCTCGATCAACTGCGGCGGCGGCCCCTTGCCGTCCCGCGTAACGACACCAGGTACTTCCAACAGACCCCCGTCACGCCAAGCGGAGATCACCTGCGGCGCAGTGCGCTCCGCCTCCCCGGTCAGAATGCAGTCAATCGCGCCATCGGCATGGTCGAGCACCTCATCGGCGACGAACGAGACACTGTGCCCGCCGGCAAATATGAAACAATCCGGCAGGCGTCGCTTCGCCTCCTTCGACAGATCAATCACTTCAGGAATATTGGCCAGATAGTTCAAGGAGAAGGCGATCACATCCGGGCGCCAGTGCTCAAGCTCCGCAAACACGTCACTGTGCTTGAATATCTGAAGATCGAGCAACCGTACATCGTGCCCCGCCTTGCGGATGGACCCGCCCACCCGCTCCAGCCCCAGGGGCTCGAGGCGAAGGTAGATCTCTGAAAACATCAAAGCACTCGGATGGATAAGTAAGACTTTCAATTGCTGTGTCCTCCAAGGGGTGTGCCCGGTCACGGGGGAACTTTCAAGGGAGCACCTTGAGAAATCAAGGATACTGAGATTGGCTTTCAATGCTCGCTGATAGGCGCGTTTGTGGCGGCATGCTCCTCGATGCTCAGATCGGATGGAGGCTGCCGCACCAGCGCGACGGTCGGATTGCGTTCGCAGAAGTAACGTTCGGTCCATAGATCAGGAAAGAGGAGCACGGGTTCACCACGGGAACTGATCGCGAACTCTGCCCCGCCTGGAACGACTAACTCGTTCATGCGTTTGACGACATCGGCATCGGCGCACCAGCGTACTATAGACCATGGCGCGGGATCGATGCGCGATTCGGCGCCATATTCCTGAGCCAGGCGATACTGAACAATCTCAAACTGAAGCGGGCCGATCGCTCCCAACAGCAGGAGCTTCTGAGCGCGGTTGGGGAGTTCAAAGCTCTGAATCACGCCTTCCTGAAGAAGCTGATGCACGCCCTGGCTGAATCGCTTGTATTGCGAGGGAGCCGGGTTGTGCAGGAAGGCAAAGCATTCAGGCGGGAATCTTGGAATCTCATGGAAGACGATGCCGCTGTCGTCCGTCAGCGTATCGCCGATGCGAATATCTTTAGGGCCGACGATGCCGATCACGTCGCCGGGGAACGCTTCATCAACCGTCTCGCGTTCACGGCCGAGCAGTGACTGGGCGTTGGAAAGGCGAATGCGTCGGCCGCTCTGGACGTGCGTGACCGTCATCTCCCGCGTGAAGCGTCCTGATACCACGCGGATGAATGCGATGCGGTCGCGGTGATTCGGGTCCATATTGGCTTGAATCTTGAACACGAACCCGCTGAACGGATCGCGCGTCGGGTCGACGAGCCGGTCGCCCGCGCGGCGCGCCGAGGGCATGGGCGCACAGGCCATGAAGTGATCCAGAAACATCTGCACGCCGAAGTTGTTCATCGCGCTGCCGAAGAACACCGGCGTCAGGGTGCCGGCGCGAATTCTGTCCATGTCAAACACGGCCCCGGCGGCATCGAGCATTGCGAGCTGTTCACTGGCGGCCGCGTGAGACTGATCATCCAGTCGGCTGCGGATCTCCGCATCGCCGAGGCCGCTGACTGTCACCGGCGCACGGTAGCTGCCATGCGGCGTGCGCTGGAAGAGATGGACCTGTGAGGACCGGCGATCGAACACACCCTGGAACTGTTTGCCCATGCCCAGCGGCCAGTTCACGGCATACGCATGAATCCCCAGCACGCTTTCCAGTTCATCGAGCAATCCGATGGGATCCATCGCGGGCCGATCGAGCTTGTTCATGAAGGTGAAGATCGGCACGCCGCGCTGCCGGCAGACCTCGAACAACTTCCGAGTCTGACTCTCGATGCCTTTGCCCGCGTCGATGACCATCACGGCTGAATCGACGGCGGTGAGCACGCGATACGTATCTTCAGAAAAGTCCCGGTGGCCGGGCGTATCCAGCAGGTTGATGCGGCGGCCGGCGTACTCAAATTGGAGCACGGTGGAACTGATGGAGATCCCGCGTTTGCGCTCCAGTTCCATCCAATCGGAAGTCGTCGCCCGCTGGTTCTTGCGTGCCGTCACCGAGCCAGCCAGCTTGACCGCGCCACCGTAGAGCAGGAGCTTCTCGGTGAGCGTGGTCTTGCCGGCGTCAGGGTGCGAAATGATCGCAAACGTGCGGCGGCGTTTAATCTCGTCGGCAATTGCCGTGGTCATGTAGCTGTTTCCTCGCGGGCTCGATAGCGCCTTATATTAAGTGTCGACCGCTGCTGATGCTGAAGATCAATCCGCAATTGGCAGGCACCCGATTATCCGCGGTTCGAGGCGAGCATTTTGATCACCTCAAGCTCGGACTCCAGTGCCAGTATCTCTTTCATCAACCGTTCAGCCTCGCGTGCCTCGTCCGGCTGCTTTTTCGCACTGGCCAACTGCTGTCGTCGACTCTGAAGCTTGTCCTTCAATACCTGCATACGCTTTCTGGACTTCTTATCCATTCTAAGGCTCCTGCATGGTGATCGTGTCATTTCACTCAGGGCCGCGCCGAGATCACCGCCACTGTGAATCCCCGAGCCAACTCATCGACGCGCAACGATAACGGTGTTCTGCTCGTGCGAGTGAAGGGTGGGATGAAAGTAGTCCACCGGATACATACACACTTTGGCGAACGCGTCTTGCATTCGTGTGAGGAATCGTTCATCGGGAGCCGCTGCCGACCACAGCGCAAATACACCGTTGGGGTTGAGCTTCTCCGCCAGCGCCCGCAATCCCTCGGGGCCATAGCACCGCTTGTGAGCCGGGTGGAGCCAGGATTCCGGCGAGTGATCAATGTCCAGCAGAATGATGCCGTATCGTCGCGCGTCATCCTGAGTCGCATCACGGACGTAGTCGAAAAAATCATCGTGTATGAACCGGCAACGTGAGTCGCCCAGAAGCTGCTCGGCCACGGGCACCAGGCGGTTGCGATGCCAATCAATGACGGGCTGGAGGAACTCGACGACATCAACGCGGCGAACCTGAAAGTGTCGAAGCGCGGCTGCGGCGGTGTATCCCAGTCCCAGTCCGCCGATCAGCACATCGCACGAAGACTCGCCGAACTCCGCCAGCGCCAGTTCCGCCAGCGCCTCCTCACTGACGGTCGCGACGCTGGACATCAGGAACTCACCATTGAGCTTGACCTCATACACGAAGCCGCCGTCGAGCGATGGCGATCGACGCCTGCGGAGAATTAACTCGCCGATCGCGGTGTGCTGGTAGTCGAGTTCAACGAGCGATGGTTCAGTCATGGAGGGAATCGAAACGATATTCGTGAGAAGATTGAAGCGCTGTCATGAAGCGGACCGCCACGCGGGTATACGGTTGGCGTCGGCGTCGCAGAGGTAGAGGATGCGCGAACAGGTCGGGCACTGAATCAGGTCACGGCCTGAACGCAGTTGGCGCACTGACTCGCCGGGAATGGTCATACAGCAACCCGTGCAGGCGCACTCCATCCGCTGAGGATCACGGATTTCGACCAGGGCCAGCGGCTCGTGGCCACACTCGGAAATGAGCCGGGAGTAGATCGAGAGGTGCTCGCGAGAGAGCTTGGCGAGGATGGCTTCGCGCTGCCCGCACAGATACTCAAGAGTCGCGCCGCACTCGACTTGAAGCTGCGCCATGCGCGACTCGGCGGATTGGACATTTCGTCGAGCCGCCATCATCGACGATTTCAGCCGCATGGATTCGCCTGCCAGCAGGCGATGCTCCGATGGATGTGTCCGCTGGAGGAAGGTCTCTTCTCGCAGCTTCTCGATATGAGTCGCGGCGTTTTCGAGCGCGATCACCGAGCGCCAATGCTCGACGGCGTCGTTCCTGGCGCTTTCGATGGCACTCCTCAGCCGTTCGATCATCTGATCGATTCGGTGCAGGTTCAGAATGTTGTCAAGTGCATTCATGCTGTAAGTCCTTGATCACCGAGAACCCATTGCGTACGCGACCTGTCAGGCGCGCACCCATTGACCGCGACCGCCATGCGATCAGGTGAGGAAGCCGCAATGGGAGTCACGACGGTACGGCGTGCTGGGCAGCCCTGAATCGCAGGCCGTCCGCCGACGACATGAATCGCAGCATGTCCACGATACGGTGGGAGTATCCCCACTCGTTGTCGTACCAGGCGATGAGCTTGAAGAAGTGATCGTTGAGGCCGATGCCGGCTTTGGCATCGAAGATTGCGCTGAAGGCAGCACCGCGAAAATCGCTGGACACCACTTCATCCTCGGTGTAGGCGAGGATTCCCAAAAGGGAGCCTTCGCTGGCGCGCTTCATGGCCGCGCAAATCTCGCCATAGCTCGTGGATTTGACGGTGCGAACGGTCAGATCGACAACTGACACGTCGGCGGTGGGAACGCGAAACGCCATGCCGGTAATCTTGCCCTTGAGCTGCGGGAGCACCAGGCCGACTGCCTTGGCGGCACCGGTCGCGGAGGGAATGATGTTGAAGCCGGCGCTTCGTCCACCTCTCCAATCCTTTTTGCTGGGACCGTCCTGGGAGGGCTGCGTGGCGGTTAAGGCGTGGACCGTGGTCATCAAACCTTCGGCAATTCCGAACTGTTCGTGAACCACCTTCGCAATCGGAGCGAGGCAGTTCGTCGTGCAGCTCGCCATCGAAACAATGTTGTCCGATGGTTGATGAAACTGGTCGAGATTGATGCCGGGCACGAATGTGTGGACGACGTCTGGTGTCTTGGTCGGCGCGGTGATGACCACTCGTTTGGCACCCGCCTCAATGTGCCTGACCGCGCCTTGAGCATCCGTAAACAGGCCGGTGGATTCGACGACATAATCGGCCTGGACTTTCGCCCAAGGCAACGCTGCCGGATCGCGCTGGGAGAAACAAGGGATCAACCGACCGTTAACGACGATGCCATCGTCTTCCGCGTAAACCGTTCCGGGAAACCGGCCATGATTTGAGTCATACTTGAGCAGGTAAGCAAGATTATCAGGGGGAACCAGGTCGTTTATGCCGACAAACCGTATGTGAGGATCGTTGATTGCGGCTCGAAGGACGAGTCGCCCGATCCTTCCAAAGCCGTTGATACCGACATTCACCGCCATCGAGCAGCTCCTTTCAGAGGTGTTCGACGTGGGCGCGGCCAGCAGAAGATGAGGGCAGAGCCACCGTCAAGAACTGTTTTGAATTATAGGCCGATCAATCCACCAGTCAATGCGTGCGGAATGTGGTCGCTTCTCGATGCGACGGCCGCGTCAGAATCGAGTGAACCACAACCATACGCAGTGGCGATGAGTTGATCAGTCAGCGTCATCACCTATACTTCCGTCCCCACCCGCCACAATCCCCGCCTGAGTCCGATGAATCCCAAGCAATGTCATTCCAATTTAGCAACCGTTGAGAACGAGTCGGAGAAGATCTACTACGGCTGGATCATGCTGCCCATCGCGATGCTGGCGATGATGGCCACCTCCCCGTCGCAGACGTTCGGCATCTCCGTCTTCAACGAGTCGTTCCGCGCCTCGCTGGGGCTTTCAAACAGTGAACTGACCGGCGCATATCTGCTGGGCACTCTGTTTGCCGCCTTGCCGATGTGTTACATCGGCGCGCTGGCGGATCGTCACGGCCTGCGCGCGACGATGACCGGTGTCATTGTGCTGTTCGGACTGGCGTGTCTGGCGACGCCGCTGGTCTCGAATGTCTTCACGCTCTTCCTCGCGTTTCTCGCTTTGCGCATGCTCGGCCAGGGCGCGCTGGGGCTGCTCAGCAGCAACACGCTCGCGTTCTGGTTCGAGCGGCGCCTGGGCACGGTCGAAGGCATTCGCCAGTTCGGCCTGGCCGGCGCGATCGCGGCGGTGCCCGCGCTGAACCTCTGGATGATCCAGGAGATCGGCTGGCAGTGGGCCTTCGCCCTGGCCGGGCTGACCGTCTGGCTGGTCATGCTCCCGCTCATGTTCTTCTTTCGCAATCATCCCGGTGAGGTCGGCCAGTTCATCGACGGCCATCGCCAGCCGCTGCCGCAATCAGCCGATGACCAGGTGCTCGACGAACCCGCCCGGTCACACACCCTCGGCCAGGCCCGACGAACCCGCGCGTTCTGGATCGTGCTGATCACCAAAGCCACATGGAGCCTGACCTTCACCGGCGTGGTCTTCAACATTGTGCCGATCGCGCTGGAGCGCGGCATGAATGCTGTGGACGCGGCCGCGCTCTTCACCGCCTTCGCCATCAGCCTCGCCGCGATGCAGATCGTCGGCGGCATGCTGGCGGATCGTTTCCCGCTTCACCTCCTTCTGGCGTTCGGCATGGCGTCGCTGTGCGGTGTCATGGCGATCTTCTGGACGTTCACTTCCACGGCAGCGCTCGTCGCCGGCGGCATCCTCATGGGGGTCACCCAAGGTCTGCTCATCGCCGCCACCGGCCCGCTCTTCCCGCGGTACTTCGGCAGGGCGCATCTGAATCGCATCCGAGGCTTCGCCACCACGATCTTTGTCGCCGCCTCCAGCCTCGGGCCGTTCGTGCTGGGCGTCTGCAAGGATCTGGTCGGCAGCTACGATCCCGTCCTGGCTGTGTTCACGTTGGCGTCCCTTCCTTTGGTGCCCCTGGCGCTGTGGGCGACGAATCCGCGAGCCGACAATGCCGCCGCTGTCGAGGATGACGAGCCGATGAGCGGCACCATCAGCACCACGCCAACTTGATTCGACGTGACGCGGCCGGCATCCTGCGCCGCAAGGCCGCCGATCGCACCGCAGCACGGCAACTCTTCTTCGCACGCTCCTTCAATCATTGCGAATCGAATCGAGGAAGATCACCGTTTCCATTCTCGCAGTTCAACGCTGGGTTGCTCATGAACGACACATCATTCAACCAGACCGAAGCGCAGGAGCGCGAGCACCTCCAGCACGTCATCGGGCGGATCTCATCGCAGCTCGCCGCGTTCAGCGTGGCGGTGCAGGCTCGTCACGATGAGGCGCGCGAGCTGGTGCTTCAGCTTCAGCAGAACAAGGCTGACATGGACCACGTGGAGAAGGCGTCGATGCGGCAATCGGTCAGCATGATGACGCGGGTCAGCGAGCACGGCGACGCGCAGGAGAAGCGGCTGAAAAGATTGCTGGAGAGCCCGTACTTCGGTCGGATCGACATTCGGCATGCCGGCCCCGACGCCGATCAGCCGCTCTACATCGGTATACACTCGTTTTACGATCCCGAGCGGGATATACAGTTGGTGCATGACTGGCGGGCACCCATCGCGAGTATGTTTTACGAATTCGAGCTTGGCGATGCGCACTACGAAGCCCCCGCCGGGCGAATGGTGTGCCACATCCTGCGCAAGCGGCAGTATCGGATCGAGCGGAAAGAATTGCTGTTCATGCTCGATACTTCGCTAAACATTCAGGATGAGATACTTCAGGAGCAGCTCAGCCGGGCTTCGGATGAGAAGATGCGGAACATCGTCGCGACGATCCAGCGCGATCAGAACGCCATCATCCGCAACGACAAGGCCCATACGCTTATCATCCAGGGCGCGGCCGGTTCAGGCAAGACCTCGATCGCGCTGCATCGCATCGCGTTCCTGCTCTACAAATATAAAGATTCGATCAGCTCCAATGACATCCTGATCATTTCGCCGAACAAGGTCTTTGCGCACTATATATCGCAGGTGTTGCCCGAACTGGGCGAAGATATGATTCGCGAGACGACGATGGAAGTCCTTGCCGCGACGGTGCTGACGCATCAGGTGAAGTTTCAGACGTTCGCCGAGCAGGTGTCGGTGCTGCTGGAGCATCGGGACAAAAAGTATGCCCAGCGAGTCGGCTTCAAGGGGAGCGTCGAGTTTCTCGGCAAGCTTGACGAATATACACGCCATGTCCGCGCCACCAACTTTACCGCGCGGGACATCGAGATCGGCCGAGTCACGATCGAGAAGGACTGGATCATCACCCGCTTCGGCCATTGCAAGTCGCTGCCGATCAAGGAGCAGATCACCTGGGTGCTCAACGCCATCGTGGATTTCATGAAGACCATTCACCAGACGCCGGTCGTCCTCAAGGAGCGGGCGCGGGTGCGAACGGAGCTGACGCAGATGTTCACCTGCCTTTCGCTCGGCGCGATCTACAAAGACTTCTATACCTGGCTCGAGCAGCCCGATATGTTCAAGCAGATCAAGGGCGGCGTGTATGAATACTCCGATGTCTTCCCGCTGGTCTATCTCAAGATGCTGCTGGATGACACCGGCTCGACGCATCGCGTCAAGCATGTGGTGATCGATGAGATGCAGGATTACACGCCGGTGCAGTACCAGGTCATTTCCCGCCTGTTTCCCTGCAAGAAAACCATCCTGGGCGACTGTAACCAGTCCGTCAGCCCCACGAGCTCTTCCTCCGCCGAGTCTATCAATCAGGTGCTTCACGATGCCGAGTGTATCTTTATGCACAAGAGCTATCGCTCGACGCTTCAGATCACCGAGCTGGCGCAGACGATTCACCGCAACCCCAATCTTGTCGCGATCGAACGTCACGGCGAACGGCCGGCGCTCATCGCCTGCAACAGCGAGGAGCAGGAAGTGAGCCAGGTGCGCGGGCTGGTGCAGGCATTTCTCGATTCAGATCACAATTCACTGGGCATTATTTGCAGGACGCAGACGCAGGCCGACTGGCTTCATGAGCAACTGTCGCAAGACATCGCGAATATACACTTGCTCAATGCGAGAAGCACCGAGTTCAGCCGGGGCGTCGTCATCGCCACGGCCTACCTGGCCAAGGGCATCGAGTTCGACCAGGTCATCGTGCCGTTCTGTAGCGATCAGCAATACCGGCACGAGATCGATCGCCACATGCTCTATGTCGGCTGCACCCGCGCCATGCACAAACTGTCGCTCACTCACACCGGCAAGCACTCCCCGTTTGTCAACGCGGCTATGGAACGGCGCGCGATAGTCCGCGTCGCGGCTCCAACCGCTCAGGAGGAATGATCTAGTCAAGGGTTTGTTTGCACCGATGGCGCACGGTGGTTTGCCCGATCGCCACGGCGCGAGATGCAAGCCCTCCCTGTTCCAAACCCGTGGAACGGTGGAAACCTCGAAAAACTCGCGCGCTGTTTGAGAGTTAACCCGCAGGTTGATTCGGCGCAATCTTGGCCGACGCATGCCTCATCGAATCAATGGTTTAGGTGGTAAAACCAGAAAGTGAAAAGCGCGCGTTTTGAGAGGTCAGCCGCGATGTCGCGCGCGAAGTGGCGGCGAGCTGATGGGAGGCGATCGAGTTGTCCAACTGACGGGTTTGTCGATGCGGCCTGTCGCCCGAGGTTCGAACTTAGAGTTTTTCCGGAGGCCCACATCGACCGATCTGCGGCTTGCGGGCACCCGTCAGGAAGCCATCGGCCGGGCGTGGCAACAGTGGAGTACTTGTCGGGGCGTGCAGGCCCGAAACATGCGTTTTATGCTGCGGTCCAGCGGTGTGCATTTATTCTGTCCCTCTGGTCCGGGCCGGGATTCCTGCCCCTCGAATCCACCGTATCACCATGAAGAGCACTCGCCAAGCGTACTTTCTCCTGCTGGCCGGCGCGACCGAGGAGCAGCTCGTCCGCTAGGTCGAGTACCTCAAGGTCGAGAACCAGATACTCCGCGACAAGCTGCCGAAGCGGATCACCGTCACCTAAACCACCTCGTGCATGAGTACGTCACGCACTTCAACGAGGAGCGCCCGCATCAGGCGAAAGAGAATCTGCCGCTGACGGGTGACTGGTCGAATGCGCCGGCAGACGGTGCGATCCAGTGCCGGATGAGACTGGGCGGGCTGCTCAAGCATTACTACCGGCACGCGGCTTGAGGTTAGTGAGCGTCGGCACAATGCATTTCGGCTTCAACGGCGCGATTGGTGCGCGCTGAGGTTGGCATCCGTGAAAGTGTCAACCGATCGATCGCTCCGTGCCCCGCGCGAGCGGTGAAATTGATCGTCCGGGCGTGTGCCAGAATAAATGCATAGAGAGGGCGTGACGTAAAATTGGCCGGCCGCGTCGAATGTGTACCCGCCGCATCGTGGTTGTACTCCTCCCGCCGAACACCCCACACCGACGCGTCGCGTGCGGATGAAGGCACGATTCGCGGTCATCGCATTGCCGGTCTGTGCAAAGCGTGGTGATCGGCATGCCTGGCGCGCGGGCCGATCATCGGTGGTTGAATTGCGACTGGAGTCGGTAACTGTCAGCGTTGCGGATCGTCAGGTTCAGGGAACTGTTCGCCAGGGCCAACGCGGAATTGTGGCCGTAGTACTCCAGTCCGATGGCGCGCGTTGTTTCATGCGTCACTTCGTGCAGGAACACATCGGCGCGCGAGGCCAGGTCGTAGCTGTTCACGGCCAGCGGCAACTTGTAGAACAGGGGCGTGACGAAGATTTTCAGTTCGCCGCCGGGGGTCACGTAAGCGAAGGTGCTGTCATCTTCGTCGGCGTTCATGAAGTTGAATTCTTTCCTTGACAGTCGGGCCGTTTCGGTCCAGGTATCGAGCACATACACGTTGCCGGCTATGTCCTGCTGGCCGAAATAGCGATAGAAGTTGTAATGGCTTCCGCCGCCGTCCATCTTCGCGGCCATGGCGGCGGCAAGCACCAGGGCGGAGGAATTAGCGACGTAGTTGAAGTGCGATGACAGAATCTTATAGCCGAGCTTCTCGACGACGCTGGCGGCCCACGCGGTCGCCGCGAAGCCCACGAGCGTGAATCGGCCGCTGGGGTCCGCGTGGTTCACCGGATCGTTCGAGGCGTAGATATACCGGTGCAGCGAGTCCGGCCGCGCCACGAAGCCGGGGAACGGATCGGACGAAATGAACCGTCCCGTGGATACATCGTTGTAGCGCGCGCGGAGGTAGTAGAGGTCGGCACCGGCGTCGAATGCCTCGCCGGTGAAGAGATAGTCATTGGGCGTCGCGCCGGTGGAGTCGATCAGACGACCGGCCGCGTCATAGGTATACGTGTCGGTGACGATGCCCGCGGCATCGGTCAGGGCGCGCACGGACATCTGGCCGTCATGCAGGTAGTAGCTCGTCCCGGATTGAGGCCGCGACATGCTGATCAGCGTCACGCCGTGAACGTAGCTCGCCATCGTCACGCCGGTCTCATCTGTCTCCACGAGAACCTGGGCATGTGGACGATTCTTGTCCACGAGGTAATTCGTCACATCGGCCCCGTCGACAGTCGTGCGGGTCCGCAGGCCGTCGGCATCATAGGTGTATTCAATGATGCTGCCGGCGTTGTCTACGCGAAGTAGCTGGTTCTCGAAGTCGTAGGTGTAGTTCACATTGAAACCCGCACCTGACTTGGAGAGCTGGTTGCCGTTGTCGTCATACGCATAGGTGATGACGCCGGCCGGCCCCGTCTCGGTCAGCAGGCGATCGTTGGCGTCGTAGACGTAGGCGGTGAGTCCTTCGAGCGAGTCTGTCCGCGTGAGCCTGTTGCCGACGGGATCGTAGGTATAGGTGATGAGCCGGTCGCCCAGGACCGGATCGCTGATGCTCTCGCTGACGAGTTGGAGGAGAGCGTCATAGCCGTAGTCGACCGTTCTGCCATCGAGTTCCGTCGCTTGCACGACGAGGCCGGCGGCGTTGCGCGTGTAGTCATATGAGGCGATGGCCGTTTCGCCCAGGTCCAAAGTCTGCATCGAGACGAGCTGGTTCAGCGCATCGTAGACATAGGTGGTGACGACGCCGTTGGCCAGTGTTTCGGAGGCGAGCATTCCGACGGCGTCATAGGTGTACTGGGTGACGCCGCCATCCGGGTCGGTGACGGTGGCGAGCCGGTTGAGGGCATCATAGGAATAGAGCGTCGTACCGACTGTCGTGGTGACGCTGGTGCGGTTGCCCGCCGCGTCATAGGTATAGCTGATGGTGCGGCCGTCGGCCTTGGTTTCCGTGATCAACCAGCCGCGATTGTTGTACGAGTAGGTGTCGCCGCCGGCCTGAGTGCGATAGCCCTGCGCGGAATAGGCATAGGTCTCCGTGGTGCCGTCCTGGAAGGTTTTGGCGATAAGCCGGTCATTGATGTCGTACTGGAAGGTGGTCGTGTTGCCGTTGAAATCGGTCATCGAGGTCATATTGCCGAAGGCGTCGTAAAGCGCGGTTGCAACCTGACCCAGCGGGAGCGTCTGGCTGGTCTGAAGACCGCCGGAGTTGTATTCGAAGGCGCGTGTGTGGCCGTTGGCATCGGTGATGGTGCGGATGCTCCGTCTTTCATCGTAGGTGTACGAGGTCACGCCGTTGGCCGCGTTGGTCACCGCGGTCAACTGGTCCAGTGCGTCGTACGTGTATTGCGTCAGGTTGCCCAGCGGATCGGTTTGGGCAACGATCTGGTCCAGGCTGTTCAGCGTGTGCGTGGTGGTGGAGCCGTCGGCATGGACGATCGTGGTCACCGTTCCGAGCCCGTGCTGATTCGTGTCGTCCTGAACGTCGTACTGAGTGACCCGGCCCAGGGCGTCAATGACGCGGATCACGTCACCCGTGCTGCCCTGCTCCACCGCCGGACCGCTGCCGTTGAATTCGTGAATGGTCACATTCCCCAGCGGGTCCGTCATGATCTGGCGTCGCGGTTCATAGGCGTACGTCGTCACGTGACCGCGCTCGTCAGTCTCCGTGAGCATGCGTCCCACCGCGTCATAGGTGCGGGCGATGAAGCTGCCGTCCGGATGGATGATCCTGATCAGGTTGTCAACCGCGTCGTACTCACGATGCGTCGTGTGGCCGTCGCGGTTGGTGTGTGAGACCACTTTGCCTTCGGCATCAAAGGTCCATTCCTCCCGCGTACCGTCGGGGAAAATCTTGGCGGTCAGATTCTGTTCCTCATCCAGCTCATAGCTTGTGACGCGGCCGCCCAGATTCACCGCGGTGACCTGTCGCAGAGGGCTCATCTCAAAGGCTGTTTCAATTCCGGACATGTCGGTGATGCCGATGATCTCACCGTTGCCGTCGTATTGGTAGCGTGTGTGCAGAGTCTCGACCGAACCATCGGCGCGTGTTCGCGTCATCGTACGATGAACGATGTTCTGGTTGGCGTCATACTCGGCAATGGCGGTCTCGCCAAGCGCGTTGGCGGCGCTAATGAGATTGCCGCGGCTGTTGTAGGTGTACTGCGTGGTGTTCCCGTCCGCGTCCGTCTGCGACAGGATATTGCCGTTGCCGTCGTACGTGAAGGCGGTTTCGATTTCGCCGGCCGGGTTCGTCATGAAGAGCAGGTTGCCATCGGCGTCGCGGGAGTACAGATAAGTCTCGCCATCGCCGTTGGTGGTGGAGAGGGCAAAGCCATGCGAATCAACGGTGATGATCCGCGTGTTGCCTTCGAAATCGTTCCATGACAGCACGTGCCCTTTCGCGTTGTAGGTTCTGGTGAACGTCCGCCCCAGCGGATCAGTCTCCACGAGCAGGTTGTCGGCGGCATCGTATTGGTACGTCGTGGTGTGGCCCAGTGCATCGGTCCGGCTGATGACATTGCCCCGTGTGTCGTACACCACAGTCGTATCGTGGCCGAGACGATCCGTCACGGTCTGAATGGAATTGTCGGGGTCGTAGCTGATCTCCGTCACCCCGCCGGCCGTGTCGATCAGCCGGATCAGGCGACCGTCATCGTTGTACTCGCTGCGCACGCCGGTGCGGCCGAGCGGATCGATCACTTCTTCCAGGAAGTGGGGACGCTGGTCGCTGTACAGGAACCGTGTGACGTTGTCTTCGCGATCCGTTACAGCGATCAGATCGCCCGCGGCGCTGTACTCGTATTCCACGCGCTTACCCGTGGGATCGATCAGTGCGGTGAGACGGCCCTGGGCATCTCGTTCGAACTCGACCCGGGGACCGTGGGAGCTCTCGATGCCGCTTTCATCAAAGGTGACCCTGACGCCATTCAGGTCGGTCACGCTGCGCACGAGGCCGGTGGCGGCGTCGATCTTGTACGCAAGGTTCTCCTTTGTCGTGAGCGTGTAGGTTCCGCCGAACAGGTCGGAGGCGGGGTTGTAGGGCAGGAGGCCGACATAGCTCTGGTACTCACCGAGCGACGGATTGAATCGCAGCTTGACATCATCAACCGTAAGGGTGCTCTTCACGCCTTCGTCAGGCACGAAATGCGGGACGAAGATGCCCAGGAAGCCGCCGAGCGGACCATCAGGCCTGGGCTGGAAGGTGAACCCTTCGCGGATGCCGTCGGGCCGAGTGAGATAGACCCTGGTGCCTTCGCGGAAGCCGGCGACGATCAGGTCATCATCGATGCTGGGGTCAGGCAGGTTGGTAGCGATCTTGAAATCCTGCAATTCCAGCCGCCATCCGAAGCCGAAATCAGCGTTCCGATTGGCGTCCAGCGAGTCGTAATGGCGGATGATATGGATAGGCACGCCCGAGAGATTCATGGCCATGTCGGTGAAGCTGAGTGTGAAGTTGCCGAGCTTGAGCGTGCCGCCGATGTCGATGATGACGACGTCGCTGCTCTGGAGTCCGCCAAGGTCCTCGGCAAGGAGCCTCAACCGATAGCCGCCGTTCTCCAGGAGAGTGGGATCGAGCACGCCCAGCAGCGCGTCATCCACGTTCGCCCCGCCGGTGGCGATGGTCGTAAACACGTCGCTGCCAAGCGGCGCGATGGAAAGCGTGTATGACGCGAGGTTGTCATCCTGCACCGTGCCGATGACATCGAGGAAGTTCGTGATCGTATCGCCCGGCGAAGGCGTGTTGATGAAGACGAAGGGTGCATCGACATCGGAGGTGTCGGTGACATTGAGCGTGACGGTTTCAACGGTGACATTGCCCGAGGCGTCGCGCGCGGTAACGACGATATCGAACGGGCCCACGGTCTGCGGTGTCACCACAGCGCGGCCGTTGGCATCGAGCACCAGCGCCACACCATCGAATGTGACATCAAGCGAAACCACGCCGACGCGATCCGTCGCACGGACAATCACTTCTACCTGTGTGCCCGGATCCACCGGATTCTGACTCAGGTCGATGCGAACGACCGGGCCTTCAACATCGGCCTGCGCGGTGAGCGTAAAGCTCTGCGTCGCGAAACTGCCCAAGGGATCGGTCACGCGGATGATCACGTTGTGATCGCCCAGTTGTGCAAGCGAAGGCGTCCAGCGCAGGCGACCGAAAGCATCAATCGTCATGCCATCGGGCGCTTCAGTCAGCGTGAAGGAAAGTGCATCGCCATCGGGATCACTGGCGAGTACGTCGTAGCGATAAGGCAGACCAGTGGCGGCGAAGTTGCTGGGTGGCGCGGAATCAATCGATGGGCCTGCGTTGTCCACCAGCGTGGTGACGGTGAAGCCCTGGAGCGCTGCATTGCCAGCCGTGTCACTGACGATCACGCGCACCTGCTGCGGGCCTTCCTGTCCGATCGCCGGCGTCCACTCGATCAGACCGGTGACAGCGTCGATCGTCATGCCGATGGGGAACACATCCAGCGCGAAAGTCAGATCATCGCCATCAGGATCGATCGCATTCACGTCATACGTGTAGAGCTCGCCGCGGTTGGCGACAAACGTCGGCTGACTCGTGATCGTCGGCGGATCGTTCAGCGCTGCCTGCACGCCGATCTTGAACTTCTGAGTCGCCTCACCGCCTGCGCCATCACTGACGAACACCGTCACCGACTGCAAACCTTCCTGGCCGGCTTGCGGAGTCCAGTTGATCAGGCCGGTCTGCAAATCGATCGTCATCCCCGCCGGATTCTGCGTCAGGGCATAGGTCAGCACATCACCGTTACCGTCGATCGCGTTCACGTCGTACACATACGGTTGACCGATGCCCGCCTGTATTGGTGGCACCGAGATGATCGAAGGCGGCGCGTTGCGGGCGATGACATTGAGCGTGAACTCCTGCGATGTCTCCGCGCCCTGTCCATCGATCGCTTCGATTGTGATAGTCACCGGGCCGAGCTGATCGAGTTTGGGATTCCAGCGCAGTTTGCCTGTCAGCGGATCGATTGACATGCCAGCCGGGGCATCGGCGAGGAGGAAGATGATCGGATCATTCTCCGCGTCGGTAGCCGTGATGTCGTAGGCGAATGTTTCGCCGACGATTGCCGTGGCGGGCGGCATCGATGTGATGGTCGGCGGCGTATTCACTTCCTGCGAGCGAACATCAATCGTGAACGATTGCGTGGCGATGCCGCCGCGACCATCGCTGACGCGCACGGTGACGTTGTTCAGGCCGAACTGAGCAGCAGTGGGCGACCAGTCGAGAAGACCATCACTGGTGATTGCCATGCCAGCCGGTGCGAGATCGAGCGTGAATAGAAGTTGATCGCCATCCACATCCTCGGCAACCGCGCGGTACAGATACGTGCGGCCAAGGGCCACATGATCGCGCGGTGAGGACACAAAGACCGGCACTTCATTGTCATTCACATCCAGCACACTGAGTGTGAAGGTCTGCGATGACTCGCCGCCTCGCGCATCGCGGGCAATGACCGTCACGAGCTGATCACCGAGTTGACCGTCTTCGGGCGTGAAGGTGATCAGGCCATCGGTGCCGTCGATGAACATGTTCGCCGGCGCGGCATCGAGGTGGAACGTGATCGCATCGCCCTCGGCATCCTGCGCGGTCACCTGATACTGGTAGGGCAGCCCCGTCACGGCTACGGGCGGGGGCGTCGAGGTGATGACCGGCACGCTGTTGTCGCCGGCGACGGTGAGGTCAAATGTCTGAAGCGCGAACCCGCCGCGACCATCACGCACACGCACGATCACTTTGTGGATGCCGAACTGATCGGCCTCGGGCGTCCAGACGATCTTGCCGCTTTGTGCGTCAATCGCCATGCCTTGCGGCGAAAGCGCGAGGTCGTAAGTCAGGGCATCGTTATCAGGATCGATCGCCTTCGCCGAGTAAATCAGCGATTCGCCGGGCACCACATCCGTCGGCGGAGCAGAGACAAAGACGGGCGATTGATTCGCGGCATCGGCGACGACCGTGATCGTGAAGCTCTGCGTCGCCTGTCCGCCGCGACCGTCAATCACGCGGATCTGCACAGCCTGATCGCCAAGCTGAAGATTCGTCGGCGACCACTCGAGCAAACCCGTTGCCGTGTCGATCGCCATGCCGTCGGGAGCCTGAAGTAGGAAGAAAGTCAGCGCGTCACCATCCACATCCTCGGCGGTGACCTGATGTGACAGCGGCAGACCGACGACGGCCTGTGCCGGTGGTGGTGAAGTGAAGACCGGCGCGACATTGGGCTGACCGGAAGTGACATCGACGCTGAAGGTCTGCGTGGAGATGCCGCCGCGCGAGTCACGGGCTTCGATGGTGAAGTCAAACACGCCCGCGCTGTCAGGCACGAATGTCAGCACACCTGTTGCCGCATCGATCGTTGCGCCGGTGGGACCCGAGAGCAGTGCGAAGGTGACATCATCACCATCAGGATCAATCGCGGCCGCGTCGTAGAAATAATCCTGTGCAAGCGTGACGGGAATGGAGCCGACGATCACGCCCGTCTGCGGTCGCACGAAGAGCAGATCGAACGATCGGCTGACGCCGTTACCCGTGAACTTCACGGTGAACTCACCGATATCCCCCGCGCCGATGCCGTTGAGTACGCCGGTCTGATTCTCGAAGAGGACCGTTGGATCGGACACGATCACTTCAAGTTGGCCGGCCTGCTGGAGGATTTCCTCGGCCTTGATGTCGATGAAGGCGTTGGCGAACGAATCAGCGATGATGCCGCCGGCGCGAAGCTGTTTGAGGTCAAACGCGCCGCCGCCGTTGGCGAAGGCGAGGTTGACGTAATCGACCAGCGTGTTGAAGAAGCCGCCGGTTGCCGCGCCTGCGGGGTCGATGGTGAATCCGCCGCTGCCATCAGCGACAAACGCACGACCATCGCTGTCCATACCGATGGCGACGTTGCCGAGGCTGTCTTCGAAGTTGCCATCGACGATGACATTCAGCAGCGCGTTGTTGCTTTCGAGCAGTTCGACCATGGATGAAAAAGTCAGAGACAATTTGGTGTTGTCGCGATCTTCATCGGTGATCAGGATGACATTGCGAGCCGCGCCGGGTCTGAACTCATCGCTGAACGCCAGCACGTGATCCACTGCTGCGTAACCATCTTCAGTGCCGCTGAAGCCGACCTGAAGAACGGAGGTGAGATCGGAAATTTCCTGCGCGGTGCCGAACGCGCCGAACTCGCGGTTGCGTTCGATGGTGATGACATCACCCGCGTTGCCCTGCACGCGGAAGACCTCAGCCGCGATGTTGTTGTGAATCGTGCCTGCCAGCAGATCGGTGATGACCGGCGTAACGTCCGCATCGATCAGGCGGAATGAATAATCCCCCGTCGCAGCACCGGTGCCATCAATGACGATGCGGTAGGTTCCATCCATCGGCAGCGCGAAGGGGCCGGTGTCGCCGCCGGTGAAGATTAGATTCACATCCAGCGCCGATTGATTCAGTTCGGAGAAGATGTCGAAAGCGAAGGATGTCGTTCCGCCGAGGCTGTCGAGGTAAAGCTCCTGGCCCTTGGTGCCGGTGAAGGTGAAGACATCGCGCTCGCCGCTCTCGCTGATGCTGCCGGTGATGATGTCATTCAGGTTCAGCGGCGTGGTGGTCGTCTGCGGAGTGATCACGCTGAAGTTGATCGTTGCCGCGGCATTGGGATTGCGGCCCTGCACCTGCACGATGTATGTGCCGCCGGTGGCGATCACTGTCTCGAAATCCGTCCCGAAGCTCTGGATGGCGACTTCGCTGACATCAGGCCCCCAGAGGCGCAGCGTGCCGGTCGCCGAGCCGGTGCTTGCGGTCACATCAAAGAAGAGCCGATCGCCGGCCGCGGCGGTGAAAGTGAAAAGTTCCGTGTTCAAGCCGTTGGCCAGGTTGATCGCCTGTGCCGCATCCAGCGGCAGGCCGGCGGCGAGCGAGACATCCTCAAGCTCGAAGCTGTACGCGCCCACGTCGTCGGCGTTCTGGCCGAAGATCTCGATGCGATAGGTGCCAGAGGTGACGACGCTGAGCATCACATCATCGGTCGCATTGTTCGACGCAAGCTGCTGACCGAAGGGATCGAAGATGCGCTTGTCGATGCCGAACTGATCGTCGCTGGTCAGGCCGTCAAAATAGATCGTCTGACCTGCGATCAGATCCACTGTGTAGTAGTCCCGCTCGCCTGGTTCACTGAGCGCGCCGCTGATGACGTTGCCCACGGTGATGGGCGTGATCGACTGCTCGCTGGTGATCGCGGTGAAGTCGAACGCCACAGGATTGGCCGCATCATTGCCGCGCAGCACGAGCGTGTAGCTGCCGTCGGCTGGCACATCGAGCGTCCGGTCCGTCGTCAGGCTGGTGAAGGTCACCACCTGAGTGCCATCGATGCCCGTGATGCCCCAGGTGCCTGATCCGGCTGCCTGGCTGATGAAGGTGATGCGATCGCCTGCACTGGCGCTGAAGGTGAACAGCTTCATGCCCTGGCCCGGATCGATCGAGCCGGTGGTCTGCGCGTCGAGTACCAGCGGCGTCGCGGCGGCGGCATCCAGAAGCTGGAAGGCGAAAGGCTGATCGGTCGCGGCGGTGCTGGTGAGCTTGAGCGCGTAGGTGCCTGACTCCGGCAGCAGGTCGAGTTGACCGCGCAGTTCCGAGGCGAAACGATTGTTCAGGATCAACGCGCCGCCGGGCGAAGTGAGCGTCACCCGCAGTGTGCTGGGCATGCCATCGAGCAGCGCGTCATAGATCGCAAACGTGCCAGCCGAGGCGTCGAAGTTGAACACCTGCGATGTACCCGCCAGGATCACACCGCTGATGGGCGTGTCGAAACCGGCGTTGGCAATCGGCGCATCGGTGATATCGCTGACATCAAAGTTGAAGCTGACCGGCGTCGCGCCCTGACCTTCGATGGCGAGGAGGTAGGTGCCCGTCGAAGGGAGGATCGTGGTGAAGTCGGTGCTGAGCGGGCGATCTTCGTGAGTGCTGCCGTCGGGTTCGTAGATTTTCAGCCGGCCTGTGCCGCTGCTGCTGAGGCTGTCGAAGCTGAGCCGCTGACCCGCGCTGCCGGTGAACTGGAACAACTGCGTTGCCCGGCCGTTGGCGAGCGTGCCGCTGTTGTTGCCCGCCAGATTCAGAGCCGGCGCGGCTGCGCGATCGAGCAGGCGGAAGCCGAACCCGCCGGTGAAGTCGCCCTCGCCGTTGATCCGCACGTGATGGGTGCCCGTCTCGGTGATCACCACCGGGACAATGTCGTTGAAGGCCGACGTGGTGGCGAAGGTCTTCCCGCTGGGCGCGATGATGCGGGCATCGAGCAGGCTGGAGTTCACGCCGCTGAGTCCGCCGTCGTAGTACACAACCTGACCGGCAACGCCTTCAAACGTGAAGTGGAATCGCTCGCCCGCTTCGCTGATGGTATCGTTGATCTCATCGCCGAGCGCCAGCGGAACGATGTGTGTTTCAGGTGTGCTCAGGCGGAAGCCGAACGGATTCCCCGCCGCGCCGGTGCCTTGAATCGAGAGCACATAGGTGCCGTCCTGCGGCAGGATGATGTCGCTCGCGCCCAGCGAAAGCGTGTTGCCCGCGATGCGGTTGTTGCTGCTGTCGAACAGATCGAACTCGCCGGTGGTGCCTGCCGCCCCGTCGAGGAACAGTCGCTGGCCCGCAAGGCCGTTGAAGGAGAAGAGCGTCGTTTCCCTGCCCAGCGCGAAGGTGCCGGTGATGTCCGCATCCAGTTGCAGCGGCGTCGCATCAGCGACATTTAGCAGGCGGCCGGTGAACGTGCCCAGCGTGTTGGACGCAGGGTCGAACCGCACGAAGTAAGTGCCATCTTCCGTCAGTGTCACCGGCTCGCGGAAGTCGATAGGGCTCGCAGCGCCGATGCCCATCGTGCTGCCATCGGGCGCGAGCAACTGAGGAATGAGTCCCTCAAAACCGTCGTAATAAAGTCGTTGGCCGGCTGTGCCCTGGAAGCTGAACAGTGTCTGATCGCCCGGTGCAGCAATCACGCCGCTGAAGGTCTCGCCCAGGTTGATCGTCGTGACCTCTACATCAGCCTTGTGCATGGAGAAGTTGAAATCACGAGCGAGCGTGCCGGAGCCGTTGATCACCGCGACGTAGTGCGTGCCTGAACTGTCGAGCGTTGCCTCGATGCCGCTGGTGATGTTTTGGAATCCGCTCAAGTCGTTGATGAGGCGCACACCAGCCGAATCGAACAGCCCCCACTGAGCGCCAGCCGGGCCGAGGTTGTCGAGCCGAATGATGTCGCCCGATACGCCTTGGAATGCGAAGAGCGTCGCTTCCAGCGGCGCGAGCGTGCCGCCGGTGGGCGTGTCAGCCGCAAGAGCGACCGCATCCGCATCGAGCACGCGGATGCTGAAGGACTGATCAGCCGCGTTTGTGTTGCCCACGGTCAGCGTGTAGTCACCACTGCGATTGATGCGAATGAATCGGCGATCACTCGTCAGCCTTTCACCATCGATCAGCACATCGCCGGTGGGCCCGGTCAGCGTCACATCCGCCAGCGAGCTGCCGGCCAGCGAATCGATGTAAATCATCATGCCCGCATTGAGCGACAGCGCGAAGTTCTGCAATTCACCCTGCGCCAGCGTACCGGTGTGAACGGCATTGAGCCCGCTCACAGCCACAGGCGTATCGCTGACCGTGGTGAGATCGCGGTCAAAGGTAAGATTCGCCGCATCCAACGCGCGGACGACAAACGTGTACTCGCCATCGATCGGCAAGACCGTATCAAAAGTCACATCCGCAAAGAGCGCATCGGGATCAGTCACATTGATCGTGTCCACCAGCGCGCCATCGGGGCCAAAGACATCGATCCTCACATCGGTCGTCTCGATGGCCTGATCGACATTGAACAGTCGCGTGCCTCCAGCGAATCCCGCCAGCGCGAAGCGGTTGGGGCCGATGCCTAGGGCTTCCAGAGCAGCGTTCAGTTGCAGCACCATCTCCGTGATGAAGGCATGCTCGCCCGCCATCGAGCCGGATTCATCGACGACGATGATGATGTCCGCAAAGCCCGCCTCATCCGCATCCGTTGGCAGCGTGATTGACACATCCTGAATCACCATCTGACCTGGCGAAAGGCTCAAGGTCAGCGCGATCGGATCGACATCACCCAGGGCCGCGTTGCCTTCGCCCGGCAGATTAAACGTCACCGTCGGCGTCGTGATGATGATCGGCGCCTGATTACCCGCTGTCTCGATCACCAGCACTTCAAAAGTCTGCGTGGCTGTGTCTTCGCCGTCCGTCACCGTCACCGTCACCGCGTGATCGCCAAGCTGATCGGCCGTCGGCGACCATTCGATCAGGCCTGTTGCCGCATCGATGGTCATGCCAGCAGGCGAAGCAATCAGCGCAAACGAAAGTGCATCACCATCAATATCCGTCGCCTGCACGGCATATTCATAATCCGTACCCACACGCGCCTCTACCGGCGGCGTCGAACTGATCACCGGCGGACGATTGGACACATTCTCGCGCACGCTCAGTGTGAACGCCTGGGCCGCGCTGCCGCCGCGACCATCGGTGACTCGCACCAGAACATCATGCTGGCCGACGTCGCCTGACTCAGGTGCATACTCAATCGCGCCACTGCCCGAATCAATCGTCATGCCATCGGGTGCGGTCAGCAGTTCAAACGAAAGCACATCGCCATCAGGATCGACAGCGGCAACAACATAGGCGAAATCATCACCCGCAATCACTTCATTTGGCGGTGTGCTGATGATGGATGGATCGCCGTTAAGCTGCCCGAAAATCTGCAGGTCATACGTGAACTGAACGCTGCCGGGATTCCTGAATCGCAGCGACTGAATCAAGGTCTGTTCACCAGGGTTAAGCGTGCCATCTGAAGTGGAATCGAACAGGAAATAAGGTTGCCCGTTTGGCGTTAAGCCGTGCGCATTGGCAACGGAGATACTGGGATCGCTGATACTCGAAACGATCACCACCACGGGGCCATCGACAGCAAATGCGCCGATATTCAGCAGCGACAAGCCGACGGCCAGCGTGCCCGAATCCTGACCGAAGGTGGTGGTGTGATACTGAGCAGCGAGGCTGGGCGTGACATCAGAGAGCGATGCGAAGTTGACCGGTGCAGCGGGCGAAGCGGGCGCGAAGTTTGCAGCAGCGCCAACAGGCGTACCCAGGCCCCCATCTTCGAGCACCTCCACGCTGACAATGCTGACAGTCGATTGCGTGTCGGCATCATTATTGACAAGCCTTGCGATGAGTGTGGCCTGCGTGCCTGGCGCGATGTGAGTCAGATCGATCAGCACAGTCTGGCCATCGAGCTGCGTGTTGACACCCAGCAGCGCCGACTGGTTTTGCGTCAGGTTGAATGCAGCATCAAACAGGCTGCTGCCGCCTGTTGCGGTATGCACAAGCGACCTGCCTTGTGCATCGACGAGAGCGATCTCAAATGCATCGTTGATGAAGGCATCACTACTGTCGAACAGTAGTGCATCAAAAGTGATGGCCAGTGTCGAAGCTGCCTCGGGCACGGTGAAAGTGGATTGGAATTGAACGGTGAAGTCACTGCCTTCGACAAGCACTACGGTCTGGCCATCTTCACGAATCACTGTCAGACCCGCTTCGCCAGTGTTGCCTGCCGCATCAGTGGTGCGCACGATAAAGCTGTTTTCTCCGGACGTTAGCGCGATACCCGTGAAGGCAAATGTGCCGCCATCTGCGCTGGTCATCGCCAGCGGTGTTGCAGGGTCGCTCGCTGCGAACAGCGAGACAACGAGGCCCGCTTCAGTCGCACCTGAGAGTGTGATCAGTTCTTGAGTGGTGGTGTTGTCACCGCTCGGGTCGGTGTCGGAAGCGGGATCGAGCAGCAGCGTGATCGCGGGATTCTGCGTGTCGATGGTGATCGTTGTCGCTGAGGATGTCGCGAGATTTCCTGCTGCATCCGTTGCTGTTGCCGTCAGACTGTGCTGCCCATCCGGCAGCAGCGAAAGGATGAAACTGACCACGCCGCCCGCTGCGACTGTCGAACCCGCGCTCACACCACCGACAAACAATTCCACCACCGAACCGGCCTCCGCAGCCACATCAATCGTCGGTTCGTTTTCGTTCGTCAGATTGTCCGAATCGCTCGGGCCACTGTCGCTGCTGCTGCGCAGATCAGGAGCGCTGATGGCTGGCGGCGTTGTATCGAGTGTGACATTGAGCGGCCCAGACTTGCCCGTGTTGCCCGCCAGATCCGTCGCTTCAGCCGCGATGGTGTTGTCGCCTTCTGTCAGAGGGCCGACGCCATTAAATAGATAGGGCGTGCCGGCGGTCGTCGAGCCGGCATCCGAGCCGTTGATGACCAACGTCACCAGGGCGTCGGCCTCGGTGATCACGCTGAAATCAGGCGTGGCGTCGCGGGTGAGATTGTCCGTGTTGCTGGTGCCGGTATCGCTGGGTGCGAGAAGATCGGGCAGGCTGATGATCGGGGCCGCGGTATCGAGCGTGAAGGTGAGTGTGAAGAGGTTCGATGCATTGCCGAACTCATCGATCGCATCGAGTGTGAGCGTGTAATCGCCATCGGTCATCGCGCTGCCGAGAATCGTGCTTTCGTAGAAGGCGCGGTCGAAGGTGAAAGCGTTGCCGGTCAGCGCCGCGAGGGCATCGACCAGCGGCCCGCCGTTGAGCGAGGCGCGGAACTGTGTGATGGCGTTGGCGTCGGTGATGGTGCCGGTGACGGTCGGATCGCTGGTCAGCCCATCAGTTGCGGTGTCAGGCAGATCGGCCCGGCCGGTGTCGTTGGCCAGTGCCGCGACGATCACCGGCACATCGCTTTCCACCCGCGTGACCGTCAGGCTCGCTTCGCCTGTGTTGCCCGCAACATCGGCGGTTCGCACGGCAAAGAGATTGTCTCCAAGATTCAAGGTGATGTTGTCAAACAGATATCCACCGGCGGCATCGCTCGTGGTCGTGGCGATCGGATTGATCAGATCACCCTCGGCAAACAGCAACACCTCACGATTCGCTTCGGTGTTGCCAGTAAGCGTGATCAACTCCTCGGCCGTGGTGTTGTCACCGCTCGGTTCGGTGTCGGAAGCGGGATCGAGCAGCAGCGTGATCGCGGGGGCCTGGGTATCGATGGTCACGATCAGCGAGGCCGAGACTGAAGTGTTGCCTAGAGCATCGGAGGCTGATGCATGAATGATGTGGTCGCCATCAGCGAGCGGTGACTGAATCGCAAAGGAGACGAGGCCAGAAACGTCAGCCGTCGCTGTAAGGAATTCACTGCCATCCACGAACAGAGTGACCACACTGCCTGGCTCGGAGGTGACGTTAAAGGTGGGCGTGTTATCGCGGGTGATGTTGTCGGTCTGGCTGGTACCGGTATCGCTGGCATCGATCAGATCAGGCAGGCCGACGGAGGGTGGCGTGGTGTCGAGCACGATGGCGAGTGTTGCAGATCGCGACTGGCCGAATGAGTCACTGGCTTTGACCAGAAGCGTATTGTCGCCTTCGACGAGTGTGACGGGGAAGTCAAAGATGCCATCGCCAGCAGAAGTGGTGGCGGAATCAAAATCGCCATCGTGGTCCTGATCGAACATCACCGCGATGTCAGGACTGGTGATTCCTCGAACAGTCTGATCGGCAATGTTGGTCAGCGGCTCGCCGTTGATGGTCAACTGGGCACCAGGATCAAGCAACACCGACAAATCCAGCGGCGCGACATTGGTCCGCGTGCCGAAATTTCGCAAGAGCGTCGTGGTATCCAGCGATAGCAACATACCATCGCGATTCGCATCGGCCTCTGGCAGATATTGACGATTGCGTACCAGTGTGATCAGCGCGTTGCGGTCGTCGATATCCACGATGCGATCACCATCTAGATCGCCGATCAGGTGTGCATCGATCGTGAAGCCGCCGCTCGAACCATTCTGGCCTGCAACTTCCAGTGTGTACTCACCGCCGATGGGCAGATCGATCAGTATGTAGCTGTCGGTGGAACCGGGAAGGTTTTGCAGAGTTGCATAAGGCGCAACCAGCGATCCCGCTGCATTGCGGACCTTCATGGCAGCAGGGTCGAGTGTGCTGCCATCCGATGCGTGAACCTCAAAGCCCAACACGACCGAACCTCGTGTGGTGGTGAATTCTTGTTGGCTGACATTGATCGAAAGACTGGCGGATGTATCAGGGGTGGCAATGATTCCCTCAAGCTGCGCGAAGGCAGTGACCAATGGGCTGCCATGCATCAGCAATCGCGGCTCAAGTGTGTGCAGCACGCCACTGGCATGTGGCTCTGAAGACCTGCGATTTGGAGCCCCAGCCTTGGAACTGAACAGCGATCCAATGCTTTCGCTCCAGCGTCGCAATCGCTCCTTGCCAAGAAGCTGCCCGAAGGCTTTGCAAAGTAGTTTGTACGCTCGTGACTGATTGGACATCCCCGACTCCTCATGGGTCTGCTAACTGAACACGACTGGAAAAGACAACCAGAAATTCCAGAACTTCGATTGGGCATCGGAGTTGGCTAATTTATCCATCCCGGATTTGGCGCAGGCCCAGGAAAGACATTAGCTGTTTATTCAGGTCTAAACGTCAACCGAATGACCATCGCCTCCACCAGCCCGCCATCTTCGGCAACGAGCTTGCCCTGTACTCAATGAGGGGCTCGTTGCGCTGACTGTCCAAATACAATGCCGCCAAGTCTAATGCAAATGTTCAGCAAAAGCCAGAGCAGCAGTTGCCAAACAGAACCCAATCCGAGGCATGGCGGTCTTTTGAAGCGATCTTTATCTTTGTCTTTTTCTTCACCCCCAAACTCCGAAAGACGGATGTGGCTGGCGATCGTTCAGCTATTGAGGATGTGAGTGTAACACACTTGCCCTGAAAACCATCGGGAAAATCAGGGAATTTTGTGCGAGGATTTGAGTGGCTGTTCCCAGCCAGTAGAGAAGATTTGCACATCCTCAGCGCAAAGCGGCTCGCTCGGCAGCGAGCCTGGCGATCTGATTCCGGGGGCCGGGTGTGCAAAACCCGGCTCTGAGAAAACAAAATCACACGCGCGAGTAAAATGGGCGGAGTATGACTGCTGCTGAGTCAAACAACCTGAGGCTTGATCAATGGTGCGATTTTTCGTGCGCTTTAGGTTGCACTGCCCCCAATCTGAGGTATCTACCAATAATAAGCCAGCGATTCCCCGCCCCTTCACTCGACCGGGAGACTCATTCATGAAGCGGTACCTTGCTATCTTCACAGCAGCCCTGACCCTCGCCATTGGCCAGCATGCCAGTGCGATCACGATGACCATGTCAGCCACGCCTGCGGACTTGTCCGCCCTGACGGTTGGTGATTCATTCCAGATCGATGTGCTGCTTGGCGACCTTGGTGGGGATGAAGTTGCATCCCTGGGCGGATCGATCATGTTCCCCTCAGCTCAACTTGGCACGCCAACCGGCGAGGTGGCTGGCGTGATTGTGCCCGACGCTTCCGACCTGATTCTCACGCCGCTTGCAGGCCTGATGGACGGCCAGTTCTTCGCCTTCACTGGCGGAAACATTACGGCCGAAGGCATCTTCTATTCCTTCACCCTCACCGCTCAGGCTCCTGGCTCGGGGGTGATCGAGTTCGATGCCCAGAGCCTGTTCGCGGAGCTTGTTCAACAAGGTGAAATCTTCGACATCAGCACCAATGCGTTAACCTTCACAGTTCAGGAGCGCACCGGCGGCGCAGCTGTCCCCGAGCCTGCGACTGCTGGCCTGGGGCTGATGGGCCTGATGGGCCTGGCACTTCGCCGTCGGCAGACTCGCTGAATGATGCGTAGAACCGATGAGCGCGCTGTTTGAGAGTTAACCCACCGGTTGATTCGGCGCGATTTTGACCGACGCAAACCCCATCATATCAATGGTTTAGGTGGTAAAGCCAGAAAGTGAAAAGCGCACGTTTTGAGAGGTCCGGCGCGATGTCGCGCGCGAAGTGGCGGCGCGCTGGTGGGAGGCGATCGGGTTGTCCAACTGCCGGGTTTGTCGATGCGGCCTGTCTCGGGAGGTTCGAACTGAGACTTTTTCCAGAGGCCTAAATCGACCCGATCGGCGGCGTCCGGGCACCCGCGCGGTGAAGAGGTTGTCGCCGATGCCAGAACGATACTGCCAAATTGGTACGCGCCTGTTCCGTCGCTGGGAATCGAGGCGATCGGATTGATCAGATCGCCGTCGCGGAACAGCGTGACGGTGCGGCCGGCTTCGGTCTGGCAGTTCAGCGTGACCAGATTGAGCGTGGTCACGTGGTCGCAATGCTTGCAGAATGGTCTGCCTGAAGCCCGATGAGGTGGATTTCCGTGTTTTTCCGCCCGTATTTCTTGCCTTGCACTGATTCCTGGGGTATTGCTTTTTGAGAGACGCACTTTGCCGCGCTGATCGCGGCCTAACCTTTGAAAGGGAGAGCGAAGATGAATCGGATCAGGGTATTCTCATTTATCGTTTTGCTGGGCGGTTTCAGCATGTCCGCGATGGCGGTGCCGATGGCGTCATTCACGCTGGTGCAGCTCGATGCGATTAATACGCCGGGCGAGTTCCGTGTTGATGTGACCTATGACGATGGCGACAGCCCGTCGGGCGCGGGGCTCACGTTCATCCAACTCGACGTCAGCGCGAGCAGTGCCAACCTGACTGCGGGCGGCACTGATTTCTCCCGCTTCAGCTTTGCTTCATCTTTACCCGCGAGTTGGTCGTTCTTCGCTGACGCTGACTTCGGCATCGGTGATTCGATCGTAACTTTCAACGTGTTCCCGCCTGATTCGGCGACCGATGCCCTGCTCGAGGGCCTTCACACGGTCGGATTCCTGAGCGTGGATCTGAGCGGACTCGCGCCCGCCACGTCGGCAACGGTGGCACTGGCGTTGCCCGGTCAGTCCTTCGGAACGGATGCGGGGCAGGAGAACGTGCCGGGTTTTGAGCCTGGGCCGAACGATCCGTTCAATTTCTTCTTCCTTGGGGATCTGGGCGGGACCGTGTCGGTGAACTCGGTCGATATCCGCACGCCTGGCGGTCCGACGAACGGGGCGGATGTGCCCGAGCCTGCCTCGGCCACCCTGGCCATGCTCGGTCTGGCCGCCCTGGGCCGCCGCCGCCGCAGGGCCTAATCGGAAGAACGCGATCCGTCTGAAACCATTGAACGGGC
>JBBDXA010000132.1:64467-70840 GCA_040902585.1 Phycisphaeraceae bacterium | reverse complement strand
GCGCCCGTCTTTTTGAAGCCATTCATCCACTTCGCCGAAATCTCAGCTTCCATATTGGCTGGGGGGAACCCTTTGATACAATCGCGGGGCGATGAGATGTTTGCTGATCGCCCGGCCTTTTTCCTTTCACAAGAGACACAAGGGAGAAAGTCGGATCAATGGGTTCACGTTTGGAGAATGATGGACATCGCGCAGGGTTCCGATTCAGCGGAACATTTCCCCTGCGTGAGCCACCTCGTGATGAATCAATCGAAGGACGCAAAAGAAGGCCGCGCCGGCGACGATAGCTCAATTCGTTCTGCGTTATTGGCCACGATCACATTCTGCCCCGTGCAGTGAGAAAGGGTCCGTGATGATGTCTGTTGTATCACGCTGGTTCGAGCATGCGCGCGCCGTCAAACACTCCATTCGAGAACGCAGGGCCACCGCTCTGGCGCTATGGCGCGAAGAGCGACGACTGCGGGCGGAAGAAGATTGCAGGCAGTTCCAGATCGAGTCGCTCGAAGAACGCATCCTCATGGCAGGTGATGCGCCCTTTGTCAGTTCCGTACTGGTCGAGCCCGGAACCATCACCCTGAACATTCAGGATGATGACAACACCGGCCTCGAGTTCAGTCCTGTCTTCGACACCAGCAACTTCACACTCCTCGCCAGCGGCGGCGACAACATCTTTGGCAATGGCAACGATATCGACCGCAGCGATGAGATCAGCTTCACCTTCCTCGACCACAACGGAACCAACGAAACCATCGTCGTCTTCTTCGACGCGTTCGCCAACGACGGCGAGCGGTACCAGCTTCTGGTGAACAACATCACCGATCAGGATGGCAACGCCCTGGTGTACCCTGTGCCCGCCGAGTTCGATGCGGGTGAGCTGACGAATCTCCCCCGCGTCGATTTCACGGACACCGAGCGCGACGCGGCCCTCTTCTTCACCATCAGCACGGACGGGCTCGATGCTGTGTCCGTCGGCAACTTGTCCAACTACATGCTCATCGCCAGCGGCGGCGATTTCACTTTCGGCGACGGCAATGAGAGCGACGCCAGCGGCCTGCTCACCGGCGCACTGCTTACCGATCCGTTCATCGACGGCGAAACGGGCTTGCTCTCCGAGACCATTCGGGTATCGCTGGCGGGCGTGCCCGACGACGGCGAGCAGTATCAACTGGTCCTGAACAATGTCGTGGACATCCACGGCGACCCCCTGCTCTTTGATTTTCCCTTCGAGTTCAATGCCTCGGACATACTGAGGAACAATCCGCCGATCGTGGTTGACTTCGATGTCAGCCCCGGTCGAATCGAACTGTTTACCGATGATGCTGACGGCGCGAATCTGGACTTCGCGCTGGTCGAAGACCTGGGCAATTACACACTCCTCGCCAGCGGCGACGGCGACGGCACCTTCGGCGACGGCAACGAAGTGGACCGCAGCGATCTGATTGCCTCGGCGACCGTTCGCGACAACGAAGGCCCGCAGAGCATCCTGGTGCAGCTTGCGGGTGTGCTCGATGATGGCGAGCGGTATCAACTGCTGGTGAACAACATCGCGGACAGCGATGGCAACGCCCTGGTGTATGACACACCTGCCGAGGCCGACGCGGCCGACATTACCGATGTCCCCGTCGTCACCGATGCGATTGCCTTCATCAACTCGATCGTGCTGACGGTTGCTGATCCCAATCGTTCAGAACTCGATCCCGCCTCCGCGCAGAATGTCGCTAACTACACATTGCTTGCCAGCGGCGGCGACGGCACCTTCGGCGATGGCAACGAGATCGACCGCAGCAGTTTCATCACCGCGGCAATCATCAACCTTATCAGCTCCAACAGCTCCGGTTCCATCGAAGAGTTGCACATCGTCCTGGCGGACCTGCCCGATGACGGCGAGCGCTATCGGCTGCTGATTAGCAACGTGATGGACAACGACGGCGCGCCGCTTCAGTACCCGGTGCCGTTCGAGTTTGATGCGGCCGAGGTCGCGTTGCCGCCCGCCCAGCCGCCGCAGGCTTTGGCGTTTGCCGGCGCGGGTGACTTTGTCAGCACGACGCTCAACATCGATCAATCCTCTGGCTCCGCGGGCGTTACCTTCGAGGCCTGGGTCTTCCCCACCAGCACGTCATCAGGCCGGCATCACGTCATCAGCACCAACAACGGCGGCTCGGACTGGTCGCTGCTGCGCAACGGCTCAACCTGGCAGGTCTTCAACGGCAGCACCGCGATCTCGACTGGTTTCACTGTCGATGTCAACTCCTGGCAGCACGTGGCCGTCGTCTTCAAGCCCGGCGTCGGTTTTGATTTCTACAAGAACGGCCAGAAGTTCACCAGCAGTGCGCTCACCTTTGATACCAACGATGCGAACGTGAACATCGGCCGAAATCCGCAGAGCGGCGAATACTTCGACGGCATCATCGACGAAGTCCGCGTGTGGAACACGCAGCGCACCGAAGGGGAGATTCTCGGCGCGATGAACGCTCCACTGGTCGGCGACGAGCCGGGACTCGCAGGCTACTGGCCTCTGGATGAAGGCACGGGCAATGCAACAGTTGACTACTCGACGAACAACAATCACGGCACGCTGGGCAATGACCTGGGTAACGATCTGCCGCAGTGGACGACCAGTTCCGTCTTCTCGTCCGATGTCTTCACTTCGACCTGGATCAGCGATGTCAGCGGCAACTGGGAAGACGCGGCCAACTGGTCCGGCGGCTTCGTGCCCGGTGCCTTGCAGAATGTCGTGATCGACAAGCCGGGCGTCGTGGTCACGATTAGCAGCGATGTAGCGATCAACTCGATCAGCAGCACGAGCAATATCGTCGTGGCCGCGAACCGTTCGCTGACGATCAGCGATGATTCGGACATTGTCGGCAGCCTGACGCTCAGCGCGAACGCTTCGATCACCGCACAAGGCGCGGGCACCCAGTTTGACATCACCGGTCCTGCCGCGGTGAACGGCGGCAAGTTCTTCGCCACCGGCGGCGCGATTCTTTCGCTGCCCAACATCACGGGCAACACGATCGACTTCGGTTCCGCAGCGATGACGATCCGCGCGACCGGCGCGGGCAGCCAGATCCTTCTGCCGGGAGTGACATCGCTCACGCTCAGTCAGATTCGATCGAGTGTGATCGAAGCGATTGACGGCGGACGCATCGATCTGAGCGCGGTGACGGATGTGAGCATTGCGGCAGGCGGCTTCAGCTTCCAGCTTCGGGATATCAACTTCAAGGTCGATGGCGCGGGCAGTGAAATCGATCTCACTTCACTGGTGAACTTCAACGACCTGGGCCCTGGCCGCAGCCTGATGCAGGCCACCAACGGCGGCTCGCTCATCACGCCCGCACTCGATAGCGCCCTGGGCATCCGCCTCGTCGTCGATGCGACCGGCAGCGTGGACACGGATCAGATCACCAGCCTCGACGGCAGCACGATCGAGATCACCGGCGCTGCGGTGGACTTGCGCAATGCGACGACCTTCATCAGCGGCGAAGTCACCCTTCAAGGCGGCGGCACCGCGAACCTGAACAGCCTGGTCAATGTCACCGGCGCGAGCTTCACCGTGAAAGACGGCGTGACGCTCGATCTGCCTTCGGTGACGGCTGTCTCCTTCAGCAGGCCTGATGCCAATCCGATCTTCAGCGCTCAGGGCGCGGGCAGCGTGCTCGCGCTGACGAATGCCACGATGCTGTCGCTGAACATCGAGCGCACGGCCGTCGTCGAAGCGATTGCGGGTGGCACGGTGGACCTGAGCGGCGTCACGCAGGTGGATATTGCTATCGGTGGCTTCGATTTCCAGCTTCGCGATATCACCTTCACCGCCGACGGCGATAACAGTCTCATCGATCTTTCCGCGCTGACGGCGTTCAATGACCTGGGCCCCGGCCGATCTTCGCTGCTCGCTAAAAACAATGGCGAGATCCGCGTCCCCGCCATGACCACGGCCCACCGCGTCAACATCGTCGACGATGGCACCGGCACGCTCTCCACTTCACAGATCACCAACGCCTTCGGCTCACGCTTCGAGGCGACCGACACAGCGATCGATCTGAGCAGTGCGATGACTCTTGCTGACGGCGAAGTCGTTCTCAATGGGGGCGGATCGATCGATGCCTCCAGCGTGACGAACATCGACGGCGCGAGCCTGTTCGTGAACGACGGGGCAGCGCTTGCCCTGCTGGCGGTCACGGCTGTGAGCTTCAACACCGCCAACAGTGCCGCCCCGATCTGGCGCGCGACCGGCGCGGGCAGCACGATCGATGTTTCCAGCATCACCACGCAGACGCTCAGCACCATTCGATCCGTCGCCATCGATGCCCTCGCCGGCGGACAGATTGATCTCGCCGGCCTGACACAGATCGACATCGCGCCCGGCGGATTCAACTTCCAACTGCGCGATATCAACTACACCGCCGACGGAGCGGGCAGCCTGATCGACCTCTCTTCGCTCGTGAACTTCAACGACGAAGGCCCCGGCCGCTCCACCATGAATGCCGCGAATGCAGGCGAAATCCGCGTGCCTGCCCTGGCGACTGTCCGCAACGTCAACTTCCCCATCGACGGCACCGGCATCCTTTCCACTTCGCAGATCACCAGTTCCTTCGGCTCGCGCTTTCAAGTGACGGGCACGCATGTTGACGTGCAGCAGACCACGACGCTGACCGAAGGCGAGATCGTCCTCAACGCTGGCGGTTCGATCGATGTCAGCGCGCTCGCCAACATCGATGGCGCGAATCTGTTCGTGAACGGCGGCACCACTCTCGCGCTGCCTTCGGTGACCAGCGTGAGCTTCGACAATGCGCTCGGCCAGCCAGTCTGGCGCGCGACCGGCGCGGGCAGCACCATCGATGCCTCCAGCGTGGCAGAGTTCACGATGAGCACCGAACGCACCGGCACCATCGATGCCCTCGCCGGCGGCTTCGTCGATCTCTCCGGCATGACGCTCATCGACATCGAGCCGGGCGGCTTCGACTTCCAGACCCGCAATATTAACTTCAGCTCCGATGGCACCAACAGCGTGATCGATCTTTCCACGCTCGCGCTTTTCAACGACGAAGGCCCCGGCGTCTCGACGCTCATCGCCACCAACGGCGGCGTCATCGTGCTCAGCGATCCGCTGCCCACGCTCGTCAACGCCGACTTCCAGTTCGACGGCGTCTTCGCCACCGGGCCTTCCGTTGTCAGCCACACCGTTCACATCGGCGAAGCGGGGCAACTGCCCTTCGTGGATTTCACCTTCAGCGAACAGGTCGATCGCAACACCTTCACCGTTGATGATGTCATCGTGACCGGTCCCGGCGGTTCTGTGGCGGTCGCTGCCGTGGAGCGGATCGATTCGTCGAACCTGAACTATCGCGTCCGCTTCGCGGCCCAGGCGCTGGAGGCGGGCAGCTACACGATGACCATCGGGCCGGATATCCGCGACTTTGCCGGCAACCCGATGAATCAGAACGGCAACGAAGTCAACGCCGAGGTCGATGATGCCTTCTCCGCGGTCTTCGATATCAATCTGCCCAATCTCACCGTCACGCTCGTTCAGCTCAGCGAAACGACCGCGGACTTCGGACAGACGATCGATGTCACATGGACCGTCACCAACGCCAGCACCAGCACATTGCCCGCGACCGGTTCGTGGATCGATCGCGTCTATCTCTCGACCGATACGACCATCAATTCGGGCGACATTCTGCTGCACACCTTCTCGACGCCCCCTTCGCCGCTGAATCCGGGCGAGAGTTACATGATCACCCGGCAGATCACGATTCCCTTCGCGGGCGGCCTGACCGAAGGTTCGTATTTCATCGGCGTGCGCACGGATGACGCGGGCACCGTCAGCGAACTGAACGAACTGGACAACACCGCGTCTCAGGCCATCGAAATCGCCACGCCCGCGCTGCCCGATCTGACGATCACGCCCACACTCGCGCCGACTTCAGCCACCTCAGGCAGCGAAGTGGAACTGCAATGGCTCACCGAAAACCTCGGCACCGCGGACACAGCCGGCAGCTTCGTCGAGCGCATCTATCTCTCCACCAACGGCACCGTCTCAGGCAACGATGCCCTGCTCTTCGAACGAACCGTCGGCCCACTCGCAGCCGGCGCGAGCCTGATGGGTTCAACGTTCGTCACGATTCCGATCGATCGCTTCGGCGACAACCTTCAGTTCCTCTTCGTCGTTGATGCTCTCGATGAGATTGAAGAGTTCAACAATGAAGGCAACAATCTGGCGACGAGTGAAGTTGATGTGACCCTCGGGCCAATCGCGGATCTTGCGGCCACCGTCACCAGCGCGCCGACCTTTGTTATTGGCGATCCTGCTTCGATCACGGTGGAGTGGATGGTCGAAAACGTGGGCAGCGCGACAGGCGTGAATCTCACGTGG
>JBBDXA010000132.1:23636-64457 GCA_040902585.1 Phycisphaeraceae bacterium | reverse complement strand
CGTGGCGCGATGCGGTGATCCTTTCGCTGGATACGATCCCGGGCAACTTCGGCGACATCGTGCTGGGGCGCTTCGACAATCCGCAGGCGCTCGCGGCCGGCGAGAACTATTCGCAGAGTCGGACTTTCACGCTGCCCACCGATCTGACCGGGCAGTTCCATGTCTTCGTGGTCACGGACGAAGGGCAGGAGGTTTTCGAGAACGGATTGGAAGCGAACAACATCGGCGAGGCGGCCGCCATCATGGATGTGATGCCGATCGCCTTTGCCGATCTGGTCGTGAGCAACATCAGCGTGCCCGCCACGGTCGGCAGCGGGCAGACCATGACCGTGCTCTTCACGGTGACGAACCAGGGCATCGGACTGACCAGCCGGCAGAGTTGGCAGGATCGCCTGTTCCTGGCGACGGACGCAGCGGGCACCAATCGCATCGCTGAACTCCAACTCGATCACATCGGCCCGATCGCGGCCGGGAGCAATTACGTTCGCGGCGCGCAGGTGGTGGTGCCTAATGGTTACAGCGGCGATCTCTTCGTCGTCGTGCAGGCCGCGGCCCAGGGCGGGCCGTTCGAATTCATTCATACGGACAACAACACATCCGTTTCAGGCGCGATCAATGTCACGCTGTCGCCTTCGCCTGATCTGACGGTGACGAACATCATCGCCCCCGCGACCGCCCTCGACGGCACTGCGATCGATGTGACCTGGACGGTAACCAATCAGGGCGCGGCTCTCGCCAGCGGCACATGGGAAGACCTGCTCTTCCTCCAGGTCGATGGCGATCCGGATGCCGCGGCTGTCCCGCTGGGTGGATTCACCTTCACCGGTCCACTCGCCGTCGGCGGCAGCTACACGCGCACCGAACGCATCATTGTTCCTTCGACGACCAACGGCAGCTATCGCGTCGTGGTCGCTTCGAATCATGACGGCCGGGTATTCGAGGACAACACCGCCAACAACGCCGTGCCGGATGATGCGGTGATCGAAGTCTCTCTGCGGCCGCGCGCTGATCTACAAGTGCAACAGGTCAACGCACCGGCCGACGTGGATGCCGGCTCCACGCTGGCCCTCGAGTTCATCGTCACCAATCAAGGCACGCTCGGCTCCACGCCTTCGAGGTGGAAGGACATTGTCTATCTCTCGCTCGATAATCAGATCAGCAACGATGACATTCTTATCGGCGAGTTTGACAACGGGGCTGCCTTGCTGCCCGGCGACAGTTATCTCACCAGCACCGGCTCCATCGTCGTGCCCCAGCGATTCCGCGGCGACATGTTCATCCTTGTCCGTACCGATAATCGCAATCAGGTTGACGAGTTCCCCAACGAGAACAATCTCTTCGCGCAACCGATCTTCGTGAACCCGCTACCGCTGGCGGACCTGGTGGTGAACGATGTGATCATCCCCGCGCAGGTCACAGCGGGCTCGACCTTCGATGTGACTTTCTCCGTTGAAAATCTTGGCTCAGGTCCGACCAACATCGGCCAATACCTCGGCCAAATCTGGCTGACGATCGACAAGAACCGCCCCAATCCGCAGGCGGGCGACATCCTGCTGCGCACCTTCGCGATCGATGCGCCGCTGGATGTGAATCAAGGCATCGATCTGACGCAGTCGATCACGCTGCCCGCCAATCTGCCGTCAGGTGTGTATTACATCACGCCATGGGTCGATCCGGTGAATGCGGTGCTCGAAGACACGCTTGCGATCAATGTGAACCCGGATGATCCGGATGAGATCGATGGCAACAACTTCAAAGCCGCGGCGATTGATGTCGTCGGCGTACAGCCAGACCTGGAAGTGACACAGATCATCGCACCAGCGACGGCGGTCGGCGGCGACAACATTGCCGTGACGTACACCGTGCAGAACCTGAGCACAGGCATCGCCAACGGCAAGTGGATCGACCGTGTGTATCTCACCAACATGGCGGACCCGCTCCATCCGGATGCCCACAGCATCATGGTTGCCGAGCGCTTCCATCAGGGCCCGCTGGGCGTCAATGAGAGCTACACCGAAACAGTGAATGTCCTTCTCTCGCCCTCGGCTTCGGGCATGTTCTTCGCCGTGGTGACGGATGATGAACAGCTTGCAATCAGTGATGACTTCAATGTGGTCAAGGAAGTCTTTGAAGACAACAACTCGCTGGCAGTGGCGACGAACGTGACGCCGATATTGGCGGACCTTGTGATTACGAATGTGGAAGTGTCGCCTGATCTGCAATCAGGCGAGTCGGTGACGATTCGCTACACGGTGACGAATCAGGGCGCGAACGCCCTGTGGACCGGTTCCGAATACTGGCAGGATTTCATCTGGATCGGTCGCGGTGAAGAGTTCGACCGCATCCGCGCTTCGTTCCTGGGCACGCACGTTCAGGCTGCGCCCGATTCGCTTGCGCCGGGCGAAAGCTACGTTGCCGAGTTCACCGCGAAGCTGCCGCAGGGCCTTGACGGTGACTACCACATTTTCATTCACCTGGATGCTCACAACGATCTCTCGCCGCTGTTCTTCCCGCTGACCTCGCGCATCGTGAACGAAGACTGGTTCCCCGGCGACCAAGGCAGCAACGAAACATTGCTGAATGATTTCCGCCGGTGGGCCTATGAAGACCCGAGCAATAACCTGCACAGCGAAGCGGTGACGGTGGAGTTCTTCGAGCCGAACCTCGTGCTCGAAGAGATTCTCATTGACACGCCGCCGCTGTCGGGCGAACTGGTGCAGATTACCTACACCGTCAAGAACGACGGCAACCGCGCGACGCGTACGGACAAATACAAGGACAGCTTCTTCCTTTCGCGCGACGCTTCGCTTGACTCGGCTGACTTGTTCCTGAGTGAAATCTCGCGCCAGGTCGCGCTGGGCGCGGGCGACAGCTACACCACCACGCTCTCCTTCCGCCTGCCCGAAGGCGTCGAGGGTGATTTCTTCATCCTCGGGTTCACCGATTCTTTCGCGGAAGAAGAAAAGCTCGGCAGCATCAAGAGCGACATCGGCTTCAACCTCAACGGCGTGATTCTGTCGTTCGATGCGGACTTCATTCCCTTTGACATGGTCGATCTCTCCCGCCGCGACCTGTCACGCGGCCACGTGTTCGAGTTCCAATTTGAAGGCGACAATATTCTTGCCGAGGCTGTGAACATTACGCTCTCGCCCGCGCCCGATCTTCAGGTCACCGCCATCGTCGCGCCGTCAACGGTTTTGTCGGGGCAGGTGTTCGATGTGACCTTCACCGTCGCCAACCTCGGCACCGCCGCGGTCCCTGGTTCCGAGGCCGCGTGGAACAACATGCTGTTCCTTTCTCGCGACGGTCTGCTCGATATCAAGTCCGACAAGTTCCTCAAGGAGTCGACGCATCAGGGCGTGCTCAATCCCGGCGAATCGTTCGATGTCACGTTGAAGGTGCAGGCTCCGACTGATTTCCTGGGTGAGTTCAATCTCTTCGCGGTGACGGATCCGATCCGCGCCAACAGCGTCATCGGCAATGTGTTTGAAGGAACAAACGAACGCAACAATGATCGCTTCGTCACGATCCTTATAGAACAGCCGCCCGCCACGGACATGGTGATCCAGGAAATCCGCTTCGATCCTTCGACGGTACAGACAGGTGAATTGCTGCACGTGGAGTGGGATGTCCTGAACACCAGCGGTGACACGGCCAGCGGGCAGTGGAGCGACGCGGTTTATCTTTCGCTCGATGAAACGTGGGATATTGGCGATCGCCCGATGGGCACAGCCACGTTCACCGGCAGCGTCGGCGCGGGGGAAAGTTACTCGCTCTCGCTTGATGCGTTCCTTCCGCCCGTGACGCCTGGGCCGTACTTCATCATTGTTCGCAACGACATTTTCAACCAGGTCTTTGAAGGGCCGGAGGTCTCTGTCGGTGAGATGAATAACGCTGCGGCTTCGACTGACACCGTCGAAGTGACCGTGCAGGAGATCCAGCTCGGTATCGCGTTCGATACGACACTTTCGCGCGGACAAGAACGGCTGCTCGCCGTGCAGGTGCCCGCCAATGAAACGCTTCGCGTCACGCTGCGCTCCAGCAGCGGGCAATCGGTCCACGAGCTTTTCCTCAGACAGGATGCAGCCCCGACCAGCGCCACGTTTGATGCGGATTACGAAGGTGGGTTGTCTGCGAATCTCATCTCGATTCTGCCTTCGACCGCCGACGGCATCGTCTACATTCTCATCCGCGGCCAGAATGAACCGGGGCCCAATACGCCGGTGACGGTCATCGCCGAACTGCTGCCGCTGTCGATCACGAATGTGAAGACCGATGTCGGCGGCGACAGCGCGTTTGTCACGGCCACGATCAGCGGAGCGAAGTTCGATCCCGGCGCGGTGGTCACGTTGACGCGCCCCGGTTTCGCTGAGATTGCGCCGGTGAGTTTTGAAGTCATCGACGGCACGACGATCATCGCGGCATTTGATTTCACCGGGCAGCCGCGCGGGTTGTATGACGTGAAGGTGACGAACCCGGATGGTGCCTTCGCGGTGGTGCCTTACCGGTTCCTCGTCGAGCGGGCGATCGAAGCGGATGTGACCATCGGCGTGGGCGGGCCACGCTTCATCCTCGCGGGTGATGTGGGCACCTACAGCGTCGCGGTGCAGGGCACGGGCAATGTTGACACGCCCTACGTGTTTTTCCAGGTCGGTATCCCGGAGATGGGAACCAACTCGCACGTCTATCAGCTCGATTACCTGAACTTCTTCTCCAACGTCCGCGGCTCGGCTCCCGAGACCGATCTCGACGGCGTGCCTTTCCCGAGCCTGAATCCGGCCACTAACACCAACGGCTACCTGCTCACCTCTGGGTATCTTTACGATCAGCACGCGTTCGGCTTCGACGGCTTCACGTTCAATGTTGAAACGTATCCCGGCCTGAAGGAACTCAACGAACGCAATTTCGAGCAGCTTCGCGAACGCATCTATGCCGCGCGTCCGGATGTGGCGGCGTCTGGTGTGCTTGATGATGGTCCGCAAGGACTTGATCTGATTCAGCCGGGATTGTTTGCAACGTATAAGGCTTTCGGCTCGATTCCAGACTTTTTGACCGAAGCGTTCGTGCCGTTTCAGTTCAACGTCGTTGTCGCGGCGACGGCGATGACCCGCGCCCAGTTCATCGAACATTCGCTTGGTGAAGCGGAGCAACTGCGGCAAGGCATTCTTGCCGATGCCGGTGCCTCAGCCGGCCTGCTCGCGATCGCGGCGGACAAGGCCACGTGGGATGCTCTCTTCCTCGCCTCGCTCGAAGAGGCCGGCGTGCTGCGCCCGCAAGGCAGCGCGCCGCCCATCCGTGAACACGCCGTCATTCAAAGCCTCATGTCACTGCTGGCCACCGGCGCTCTCATGGGACCGGCGGGCAGCGACCTGCTCAGCGGCGACCTCATCGCCTTCTTCGAATCGCTGCGCCTTCAGTACGGGCACGATGAAACACTCGAAGCTCCCACACAGGGTCAGCATCCGACCAGCGGCAATCCGATCCCCGTGTTGCCGACGTTCGAGCAGTTTGATCTGGGCCTCTCCGCGCAGACGCAGTTCATCGCCTTCAACGTGTACGCGCCGTGGATCAAATTTGAAGACCGCGGTCTCGGCCTTCCCGCCGACTTCCAGTTTACCGGCATCAGCTTTGACGATCCTTCGCAGCTTGCCGACCTGGACCTGCGCCGATTCCTCACGGGTGATGCAGCCGCCACGGGCATCGCTTCGATCACCGGACCGTTCAGCGCCGAGTCCAGCGGCTTCCTCCCCGTCGCTGTCCCGCTCCCCTACACCGTCAACTTCCAGAATGATCCCAGCGCTTCGTCGTTTGTGAATGAAGTACGCATCGTCGTGGATATCGATGAACAGCTTGACACGCGCAGCTTCCGCCTCGGTGACATCCGCATCGGCGATATCAATATCGAGGTGCCCTCGGATCGCGGCGTGTACACGGCTGATATCGATTTCCTCGACACAAAGGGCTTCATCCTGCGCGTCAGCGCGGGCATCGATCTCGCTGCCAACGAAGCGACCTGGCTCCTTCAGGCGATCAACCCGATCACCGGGCAGCTCATCACCGACCCCAATCGCGGACTCCTGCCTCCGAATAACGCGCTGGGCGACGGCTTCGGCTTCGTGAGCTATACGATTCGTACTGAAGATGATGTGAACACCGGCGATGAAGTCACGGCCTCGGCGCGCGTCTTCTTCGATAACGCCGCCCCCGAAGACACGGAACTGCTCACGCAGCGCATCGATGCGGCCGCGCCGGTGACACAGCTCACCGTCACGCGCATCACGCCAGCGGCACCGAACTTCAACGTCTCCTGGAACGCGCTCGATGACACTGATGGCTCGGGCTTCAAACATGTGACGATCTACGTGGCGGAGGACGGCGGCGACTTTGTCATCTGGCAACGGCGACGGACGGATGCTTCCGGATCGGAAGTGTTCACCGGGACGCAAGGCAAGTCGTATGAGTTCCTCGCGCTGGCGACGGACAAGGCCGGCAACCGCGAGGAGCCGCCGCTGGGCCTGCTCGCGCCCAACGATGGATCAGGCGTGAACCTTGGCGAGTTGACGGATCTTGAAGGCACGTTGCCCGACTTCGGCATCGCGCCGACGCCCAGCGCCGCCCCATCAACGAATGCACTGTTCACGGCTGCGGAGCTTGGCGATCTGGCGGCGGTTCCGCCAGTGCTGCCGCCTGAATTTGACGGGGTATTGCGGCCGTTCACCGGTCGCACCTTTGCGACCAACATCGCTCAAAGCCATGCCGACATCGCCGCGATGGCGATTGTCGAAGCGCCTGATGGTTCGTTCCTGATCAGCGGTGGCGCGGGTCGCAACGAACTCTATCGCTTCACCGAAGACGGCGGCATCGCAGGCACTCCGCTCGCCACTCTTGCCTTTCCCATCTTCAATCTCGCCTTCGACAGCCAGGGTCGGCTGTGGGCGACGACCGGCGGCGGCCCGCTGCTTGAGCTCGATCCAACCAGCGGCGCGATTCTGAATCAGTTCGGCGAAGGCCTCACCATCGCTCTGGCTGTCGAGCCGGGCACTGATCGTGTTTTCGTTTCTTCCAACGGCGGCGTCGAAGTCTTCGATCCTGCGACACAGACGTTCACTCGCTTCTCGCGCGACAAGGATTTGCGTGTGGGCAGCCTCGCCTTCTCGCCGACGGGCGAGCTGTTTGCCGTGACCTGGCCTGATCGCCAGAGCGTGGTGAAGTTCAACGAACGCCGCCGCGTTGAGACGGTGCTGACATTTGATTCGCTCATCGATTCGATTTCCTTCGGACAGGCGGGCACGAGTCTCGAAGGGTTGCTCTTCGTGTCACACAACACCGGCGCGCTCTCTTCGACCGGCGCGGTGGAGCCGAACACGAGTGAGCTGACGATGGTGGACATGGCGACGCTGCGCACGGTGGCGGTCGCGCAGGGCGGCAGCCGCGGCGATGTGGTGCGCACGACGAGCGACGGCCGGATTCTCATCAGCCAGAGCACGCAGGTGGATGTACTCAAGCCGGCCGAGCACCCGCTGGTGGTTTCGGTTGATCCCGCAAACGGCTCGGTCGTCGATGTCTCGCTCACGACGATCACGATCGAGTTTAGCGAAGACATGTTCATCGGCACCGGCAGCGAAGCGGACTCGGTGCTCAACATCAATAGCTACGTAATCAACGGCAACGCGACAGGCGCGGTCAATATCGAGGCGGTGGATTACGACGTGAACACCCGCACGGTGACGCTGACTATCGCAGGTCTCGCGGCTGACCAGTTCACGCTGACGATCAGCGATGCCTTGACCAGCATTGACCACCTCTCGCTCGCGCAGCCAGTGGTCACGACCTTCTCGGTGGCGACGGTGAATATCGCCCCGCAGACGCGGCCGGACCAGGCTTCGACGATTGAAGACGTGCCTGTCGTGATTGACGTGCTGCTTAACGACGCGGATGCGAACGGCGATATCAACCCCACGACGGTTGTGATCACGCAGCAGCCGCTGCACGGCTCGGCAAGCGCCAACGCGACGACGGGCCGGATCACCTACACGCCCGTGGCCAACTACTCGGGGCCTGATGAGCTTCGCTACACGGTGAAGGATCTGGCGGGCCAGGTCTCCAATGAATCTCTCGTGAAGATCACGGTCGCGGCGGTTGCGGATGTGCCGCTGCTCACGGCTGAGGCTGCATCAGGACCGCAGGATACGGCCATCGCGCTGGCGATCACCGCAGCCCTGACCGACACCGACGGCAGCGAATCGCTCCTGATCGAAATCAGCGGCGTACCCGATGGCGCGACTCTCTCGGCGGGTACGCTCATCGCGCCCGGCGTGTACTCGCTCACGGCTGATGAACTTGTGGGACTGACCCTCACGCCCGCGCTCGGCAGCAGCGAAGACTTCACACTCTTCATCACCGCCACGGCCACCGAAGGCTCCAACGGCGCAGCCGCCAGTGAGACAGTGGTTCTCCCCGTTGAAGTCGTCGCAGCGGTGGTCGATCCGGTCACGGTTACTGACTTTGTGATCAACGATGGCGACGCTCAGCGCAGCTTTATTCACAGCGCTACGGTGCAGTTCAATCAGGATGTGATCATCGAAGATGTCACGCAGAACGTCCGCCTGATCGCCCGCGGCACAGGCGCGGCGGTCGGCCTGACGCCGGATCGCTTCACGTATGACGATGCGACCTTCACCCTGCGGATCAACCTCGATGGCATCACGCTGCCCAATGATCACTATTTCATCCGCCTTTCGACTGATGGGATCACCAGTGCAGCAGCCCGCAATGTTCACCTCACCGACACGGACCTGCGGCCGGATGACGGCGCTTTAAATTTGGAGTTCCACAAGCTCGAAGCGGACTGGGACGGCAACGATCTGGTCAACCAGTCGGACGGCTCGCTGCTGGGCATGCACTATGTCAGTAAGGTCGGTCAGCCGAAGTACGACGCCGACTTCGATGTGAACTCCGATGGCATTATCAACCAGACGGATTACACGGTCTGGCGTCGTGCGCTGAATCGTTCTTCCGATTCCTACGGGCCAGAGCTTCTCATTGCGCTGGCCAACGACACCGGTCGCAGCGACAGCGATCGCGTCACGTTCGATGCGACGATCAAAGGCGCGGTCGATGACACAGCCGGCCTCGGCGTGATCTCGGCAGGCGTGGATGCGGCGGCGACTTTCAACATCAGCAGCTTCATCGCGCCCGATGGCACCTTCACGTTGACACTTGCGAACCTGGCGACGATCAAGGGCAGCGCGCTGCTCGACGGCGTTCACACGCTCAACATTCTTGCCCGCGATGCTCGTGGAAATACCTCGACCAGCTCGCTGACCTTCACGCTGGATCGTCTCGCTCCGGCTGCCCCAGCGCAGCCTGATCTGCTTCCCGCGTTCGACAGCGGCGCGAGCAGCACGGACAACCTGACGAATCTCAGCGCGTTGACGGTTCGCACCAGCGGCGCAGCCGATGACCTGGTGCGGCTCACCGTCGACGGCAACGCCACTGGGGCGCAGCTCGGCGCGGGGCCGCACGACTTTGCGATCAACCTTGCCGAAGGCGTGCATGACATCACCGCGCAGTCGGAAGATCTCGCGGGCAACCTGAGTGTGCTATCGCCGATTCTTTCGATCACGGTGGACAAGACGCCGCCGACTTTGCCTGTGTTTGACACGACTTCAACGGTCAGCGACACGATCACGCTCACCGGCCAGACGGATGCCAACACACGCGTGGACCTGATCGAAGCGGGCTTGACCGCGACCTCCGCAGGCGATGGCAGCTACAGCTTCGCGGGCATCGCGCTCGCACTGGGTCTGAACAAGTTCACCGTCACGGCCACTGACGCCGCAGGCAACAGCAGCACCTTTGCCGGTGCCATCCGCAGGCTGGGCGCGGAGCAGGATGCGCCAGTGATCGTCGCGGGACTCGCTAACGACACAGGCATCAGCGCCAGCGACGGCATCACGACGGATGCGACAATCACCGGCAGCGTGATCGACCCCAGCAACACGCCCATCGCCATGCTGATGGCCGGCCTCGGTGGAACGCCGAATGTGGATATCACTTCCGCGCTGGCGGGTGGATTCTTCACGGTAACGCCTGCCCTGCTCGAACTGATTCATGGCGGCGCGCTGGCGGACGGTGCTTACACACTTTCGCTCCAGGCGAAGGATGCCTTCCTGAATCTGTCCACGGTGACGACAGTGAGCTTCACGCTCGATCGCACGGTGCCGGCCATTCCCGGCACGCCCGAGCTTGCAGCAGAGAGCGATCTGGGCGATAGCGATGACAACCTCACCAGCGACGACACGCCGACGTTTGAAGTCAGCGGCGAAGACGATGCGATCATCGAACTCATCGTCGATGGCCTGAGCGTCAGCTCGGCGACCGTCATCGATGGCATCGCCACCCTGACCGCAGGCCCGCTGGGCGATGGCGATCATGAAGTGACCGCGCGGACGGTCAGCGACTCGGGCGCAGCCAGCGATGCCACGCCGCCGTTGATCATCACGATCGACACGGTCGGCCCCGCGGTTCTCACGCTGTTCCTTGATCCGCTTTCTGACACGGCCCCGGCCGGCGATGACAGCACGGCACTAGAGACGGTCGCGCTCATCGGCATGACCGATTCGAACACGCGCGTGCAACTGTTCCGCGGCAATGCCCTGAGTGTGGCGATTGCAGAGACGGTCTCGAACGGCGCGGGCGAGTACAGCTTTGCCGATATCTCTCTCGCGATCGGTGCCAATGCGTTTACCGCGGCGGCGTCTGATGCGGCAGGCAACACGTTGACCGCGAGCAGGACAATCACCAGCACCGCAGCTGACACGCTTGCCCCGGTGGTGCTGGGGAAGCTGAAGAACGACACCGGCCGCAGCGCATCGGATGCGATCACGTTCGACGCGACGATCACCGGCGTCATCAACGACGCCAGCGCGATCACCGCCTTCACCGCGTCGATCGACGGCAAGGCACCGATCAGCATGCTCAGCAAGCTCGTCGGCGGTGTGTTCACACTCAGCATCACGGACCTGAACACGCTCAACGGCAGCGCGCTCCCTGACGGCACCCATACACTCACGCTCCGCGCGACCGACCAAGGCGGCCTGCAATCGGCTGCTCACAACGTCATCTTCACGCTCGACACGCTCCGGCCGAATCGGCCCGAGACGCCTGATCTTCTGGCCATCAGCGACACCGGCCTGAGCGATACCGACAACATCACCAATGCCGCGATCATCAGCCTGGTCGCGGGCGGCGAGAACGGCGCGATTCTGCGGCTGTTCATCGAAGGCGCGCTGACGGATCAGCTCACACTAACCGGCACGCAGACCACGTTCGACCTGGCGGGCCTGTCCGAAGGCATCAAGCGCATCAGCACGCGGGCGGAAGATGTGGCGGGCAACCAGAGCCTGTTCTCGAACCTGCTGCTGGTGACGATCGACCGCACGGCTCCGGATGTCGTGGCACTTGCACTGGATGATGCCTCCAACACTCGGCCGTTCGGCGATAATGAGACCACGTTTGAGAATGTTCGCCTCGTCGGCAGCACCGAAGCGGGAATGCTTGTCACGCTACAGAACACGGGCGCGGAGCAGCTCGTCGGTGCCGATGGTGCATTCGCCTTCAAGCGGATCGATCTGCCGGCGCTGGGCGATCATCTGTTCACTGTTTCCGCAACAGACACGGCAGGCAACACGACGGTAGGCCAGCAGATCATCAAGCGCGTGGACTTCACCGACAGCGATCTGCTGCGGCCTGAAGTCACGCTGACGGTCTCCAGCGCGACGAACACCGTGGGCGGCAGCGTCACGCTGACACTCACGACCGCGGACAACATCGGAGTCGTTTCGCGCGAGCTGGTCATCAACGGCCAGAACGTGACCGTGCAACCTGACGGCACGGCCACGTTCACTCCGACAACCCCCGGCTTCTTCACCGCCACCGCCACCGCCAAGGATGCGGCAGGTAACGAAGGCCAGGCCCAAGGCGAGTTCAGCTTCTTCCTCGATCCCGTTCTTAGCGGCGACACCACCGCGCCGATCGCGCTGATCAATGATGCGGACCTCACCGGCATCGTGAACAACATCGCCAACCTCACCGGCACCGCCAGCGACGCGAATCTGCTGCGCTACACACTCGCTGTCTCGCCCAAAGGTGTCGATGCGTTTGAAGTTTTCGCAACGGGCACGAGCAATGTGACCGATGGTGTGCTCGGTGCGTTTGATCCGACTGTTCTCAACAACGGCTTCTACGATGTCCGTCTGACGGTCATTGATACCAGTGGCAACAGTTCGACCTCGACGCGCACCCTGCGCGTTGAAGGGCAGACCAAGGTCGGCAACTTCACCGTGGCGTTTATCGATGCTTCGATTCCTGCTGCAGGATTGCCGTTGAATCTGACGCGGGCTTATGACAGCCGCAATCGGTTTGAGTCGGGCGACTTTGGTTTTGGCTGGGACATGAGCGTCGATTCGCTCTCGGTTTCCGCAGCGAATGTGCTGGGCAACGCGGGCTTCACGCAGACTGTTTCGCAGCTCACGGCCGATTTCAAGTTCGTCGGATTCAGCAACAGCAAGGATGTCACCGTTGCCGTCACCATGCCTGATGGCCAAGTCGAGAAGTTCATCCTCGGCTTCACGGGTTTTGCCACCACTGCCGCCAACCCTGGTCCGCTGCAGCGAACCAAGCTCTTCTTCAAGCCGCTGCCTGGCACCACGACCACGCTCGAAGCACTGGCGGACAACATCGTCGATGTCGTACCCACTGCCTTTGGCCCCGTTGAGTTCCACGATCGCACCACCGGTGAGGTTTACAACCCGACGCGCTTCAAACTCACAATGTCCAATGGCAGTTTCTTCATCATCAACACCGAGACCGGCATCGAATCGGTCACCGACACCAACGGCAATGCCCTCACCTTCACACCCGATGCCATCACGCATACCGATGGCAGAGGCATTGTGATCGTGCGCGACTTGCAGGATCGCATCACTTCGATCACTGACCCCGCTGGCGCGACGACGACCTATGGCTATGACTTCTACGGTGATCTGGTCACCGTCACCGACACGCTGGGCAACGTGACGCGGTTCACTTACGACAACAATCACCGCTTGCTCGAAGTGTTTGATCCGCTTGGCAGGATGGGCCAGCGCAACGAGTACGACGACGATGGGCGGATCATTGCATCGATCGACGGTGCGGGCCATCGCATCGAATATGAGCACGATCTTGCGGCAAAACAGGAAGTCGTCGAAGATCGCAAGGGCGCCAAGACCGTCACGAATTACAACGAGAACGGCTTTGTCACCAGCATCACTGATGCGCTGGGCAACGTCACGCGATTCGGGGTCGATGATGTGGGCAACGTGCTGAGCATCACCGATGCGCTGGGCAACATCACGCTCATGTCCTACGACGACCAGAACCGCATGCTCACGCGGACGGACCCGCTGGGCAACACCACTTCGTGGACCTACGACGCCCGGGGCAATGTTACGAGTGTGACCGACCCGAAGGGCAACAGCTACGGCTACGAGTACGACAGTCGCGGCAACCTCACCAAGCTGACCGATGCGCTGGCCAACGAGACGGACTACATCTACAACGCCGCGGGCTTGCTCACGCAGATGACCGATGCGCTGGGCGGCGTCACAACGCTGGCGTACGACAGCCAGGGCAATGTTGTGTCGGAGACGAACGCGCTGGGCCACGAAACGACATACACCTACAACGCGCGGGGGCAGCAGCTTTCGCGCACTGTCACCCGCACCGATGAGTTTGGCATCGAGCGGCCGCTCACCGTGTCGATGGTTTACGATGCGCTGGGTCGGACCACGCAGCTGATCGACCCATTCGGCGAAGTCGCGACGGTAGAGTACAACGCTGCGGGCCAGATGATCGCCCGTGAAGGCATTAACGGCGAGCGCGGCGAGTACAGCTACGATGCCCGCGGCATGCTCACCCGCGCCGATTACAGCGACGGCACTTTCGACGATCGCACGTACGATGCCAACGGGGCAATGACCTCGTTCACCAGTAAGTTCGGCACCAGCGCCTTGTACGAATACGATGCGCTTGGCCGCAATGTCCGCTCAGTGAATGACCGTGGTCAGGTTTCGGTCAGCGAGTTCGATGCGCTTGGCCGGGGCATTGCGAAGGAGAATGCCTTCGGTGATCGCGTGGAGTTCGAATACGATGCGGGCGGTCGCTTCTCCTCCTCGCCCAGTGCCGCGGCTGGGCTCAGCGGACAGCCTCGTGTCACTGCTTCGACAGATTCCTCTGGCCGGCGCATCGAATACGCCTACGACCCCAACGGCAACGTCAGTCAGCTCGTCACCGCTGAGGGCGACATCATCACGCCTGTTTACGATGCCCTTAACCGCCAGACCTCGATGATCCTGCCCGACGGCGTCGCCTCGCATCAGGCATATGATGCACTGGGCCGAATCACTTCCGTTGAGAGCGGCGATGGCCTTGAGCTCACCAATGGCTTTGATGCCATAGGTCGGCTCAGCAGTGTCACCAATCTCGCTGGCCAGACCATCGCTTACGACTACGACGAACTGGGCAACCGCACTTCCATCACCGACGCGAACAACAACACCACGCAGTGGACGTACGACGATGCAGGCCGCATCACCAGCCGCACGCTGCCGATGGGTATGACCGAGTCGTGGACTTACAACGAACTCCACTTCGTCACGTCGTACACCGATTTCAACGGCGACACCACCACGTTCGCCTACGACGCCGACGACCTGCTGATCACGGAGACCTACGACGACGGCTCCACCGTCACGTACACCTACACCGACGCGAAGCTGCTCGAAACCGTCACCGACAGCCGTGGCGTCACTAGCTATTTCTATAACGATGCCAATCAGCTCAACCGCTATGTCAACCCCGATGGCACGGAAGTGACCTACGGCTACGGCCTGGGCGGACGGCTCGAATCGATCACCTCACTCGCAGGCACCACGAGCTACACCTACGACAACGTCGGCGTGCTCGACTCGGTCACCGATGCATCAGGCGGCGTGACCACTTGGACCGATGGCGTGCGCACCTCCACGCAGCACCTGCCCAACGGCGCGACCCAGACGACCACCATCGACGTCCACGGACGAATCACCACGATGCTCATCCGCGATGCTGGTGGCGACGCCGTGCAGTCCTTCATCTACGACTACAACGATGCCGACCGTTCGCGCACCATCACCGAACTAGGCGGCCGGGCCACCACCTACCGCTACGATGAGAACGGCTGGCTCATCGAAGAAACCGTCGCCGACCCCGTCAACGGCAACGAGACCACCACCTACACCTACGACGCCTTCGGCAACCGCGCGACCAAGAACGACAGCGCCGGCACCATCACCTACACCTACGATGCCAACGATCGCCTCATGAGCGAGACCGGGCCGTCGCTGCTGATCACTTACATTTACGACGACAACGGCAACCTCACCAGCCGCACCGAGAACGGCCAAGTCACCACGTATGCCTACGACTTCGAGGATCGACTGATCCGCGTTGACACCGCAACGGGTGATGTGATCGAGTATGCCTACGACCACGAGGGCCGGCGTGTATCGCGCACGCTCAACGGCGTCGTCACGAACTACCTCCTCAACATCATGCCCAGCAACGAGCAGGTGCTCGATGAGTATGACGCGAGTGGCAACGTGATTGCCTCATACACCTACGGCCTTGGTCGCATCAGTCAGGACCGTGGCGGCGATGTTTCCTACTACCACACCGATGCCCAGACCAGCGTGCGCGTTCTCACTGATGCTGCTGGCGAACTGAGCGATGCATATGCCTACGATGCCTTTGGCAATCTGCTCGACACCGACGGCTCAACGGTCAATCCGTTCGGTTACGTGAGCGAGATGTATGACCCGATGGCTGGGCTTGTGCATCTGCGCGCCCGCGATCTGGATCCGCGCACGGGCCGATTCATGCAGCTCGACCCTGCCGCAGGCATCCCGCTCTTGCCGGTCTCGTTGAACAAATACATCTATGGCAACAGCGATCCGACTTCCTATGCCGATCCTTCGGGCGAACTGGCGGGCATCATGGAAGGCCTGCGTCTGGTCAACACCATCATCCAACTCACCGGCCTGTCCATCACCGCTGCCGGTCTCGGCGTCGTCACCTTCGCGACACTCAATGCCATCAGACAAGGCGCTACCTGGACCGGATTTGGTTTCGCAGCGAGCACCGGCGCAAGCCTTGGCCAGATCGGCCAGATCTCTGTCAGTCAGGACAGAGGATTGATCATCGACCTCGCCAACATGACGGGCGAAATCCAAACGTCGCTGGGCACCTTCTTCGCTGGTCAGAAACAGAACCTGAACCAAGCCGTCAGCGTCACCGAGGGCTACTCAATCGGCGGCAGCGTCAACTACAGCCCCGTCACTCGCGCTGTCGCCGCCTTGGGCATGCTCTACGGTGAGGCTGGCGTCACTGCCGGAGTCTCCATCGATTTCAACCACGCCAACGACGGCGATTCCGCCACCGCCAGCATCGGTGCCTACGACCTTTCCGTCGGCTTCGCCATAAGCCTGGGAACACCTGCCGGCGATCCCACATCGTTCTCCTTGAGTATCAGCGTCCCCGATGTCGTGGGCACCTTCTTTAAGGAACTCCCGCTTATGGGTTCCGGATCGATCCAGCCCAACTTCACCGAACTTCTGGGCGATCTCAAGATCGGCTCCACCGGCGACTTCAGCCTCGGCGCTGGCTTCTCCCACGCCACGTACAACCCGCTGGTCCTCGCCTTCATGAACACCGTCTTCCCCCCGGGAATCCCTGCCGAATTCATCGATGACTACTGGGTCATGGGCATGGGCTGGTGGAACCAGTACCAGAAACTCCATGGGACATGAGTTTGCATGATCTCGTGACGCGTGATGGGGCGAAGCCGCGCTTGCCGCTGTGGATTCACCGGTGCGGGGTTCGTATTCAAAAGGCAGCTTCCGGCCGCTCTATCACCCGGGCACGATGCTGATGCTGGCGTTTCTGGCCGGAGCCTGCTGGCAACAGGTGCCGATCCGGGCGATCGGCAGCGCCATGTTCAAGACCGCTCTTCAACTGCGACCGGTGACGCTGGCCTCAAAAACGGTCTGCCGCTTCTACAACCGGCCAGTTAACAGGTGGCACATCAAAACCCCCTGTTTTCACGGGAAATCACTTCCACGCATCGCGACGAGAAGGTGATTTGCATCGCCGTGTTTTTCTTCTTGAACACCACCGATTCCACGATCTGAGGCATGAGATCATTCTGGAGCGGATGGCCGAGAGACATCCAGGTCGTCGCCAATGACTCTGCCAAGGGGACACTCTCGGACGGGAATAGCTGCCGCCACGTCGAGGCCTCACCAAGCAGTGATCGGACGAACTGCTCGACTTCGTGTGCGGGGTAACGGACGCCTTTGCAGGGGACGCGGCCTCCAGCGTGGGAGCGGCAGCAGTAGAAGCGATGCTGAAAGCGAACACGATTTCCTCGTGCCTTCGATGAAATCTGCGGATTAAGATGTCGACCGCACCTGGGGCAAATGATCCTTCCGCGTAGTGGAAAGTTCTTCCGGTGCCGCTTCGAGTTGGTAACCGTGCGTCGATCACTGAGGAGATCTTGAACCTTGGCGAAGAGAACCTCGCTCACGATCGGGTCGTGGCATCCCGGTCGCGATCCCTTGGGGTCACGGTGCCGCCCGATGTAGACGGGGTTCCGTAGCAGTTGAACCACCTGCCTGGCGGTCCACTTGCCTCCGCCGCGCTGTCGGTTTGACCGGCGCGAGAGCCAGGTCTTGGTTCGCCACTTTAGATGATTGATGCGCGAGGCGATCTCTGACGGGGTTTGGCCATCGGCGGCGCGTTGGAAGATCAGGCGAACGCGGCGTGCTTCCTTGGGGATCACCACCAACTGCTTCGTGGCAGGATCAGGTGCATAGCCAAACGGCGCGGGGCCGGCGATTCGTCGTCCGTGCTGTTTCAGGTAAGCCCGCGTCTCGGCGATTCTCGCGGTGATCATGTCACGCTCGAACTCCGCGAACACGCCAAGCAGATGGCGGACAAACCGTGCCTGGGCTCCATCAGGAGGGTTGATCTCCTGAGCCAGGAGAACCGTGACACCCGCCTGTTCAAACTCTTCGATCAGGGCGATCAGGTCGTAGACGCGGCGCGCAAGTCGGTCGAGCGCGGTGACGTAGATTCGGTCGACGCCATGCGACTGGACCAGTGAGCGGAGGTGAGTGAGAGCCGGGCGGTCGAGCGTGCCGCCCGATTCACCTTCATCGTTGAACCGCACGCCAACCCACACGAGGTTTTCGCTCTGGCGCTGTTCAATGAAGGACTGGCACTTGGTGAACTGTGCATCACATGATGAGAAATCGGCCGGCCGTTCGACCGACTGGCGCGTGTAAATGGCATAGCGAATGGACTGGCCGGTGGGGGTCATGGGCGTCTCCCCGTGGTCATTTGGCCTCACCGCGCCATGGTTCCCCCGGGATGCGATCGACGAGGGTTTCTCGAACAAGCTTCATGGCCAAGACAGAATCGTAATGCATGGCGGGATTGAGCAGCGGAGCGATGTCGTCCATGAACTCCGGATCATGCGCCTTGCCATGCAGGTTTTCCTCGAACTGGGCACGGGAGACCGCATGGCCCTCGTGCTTCATGTACTGGCCGAAGCAGGTCACGACCTGGTCCGGGTTCAACATCCTCCGGTCGATGCAAAGCCAAAGATCGAAGAGGTCACGGCTTTTTCGACGTTGGTAGAGGGCGCGCAATTTCGTGCCGAGCAATTCGTCGAGCATGTATGTCCTCAACTCCGCAGTGCCATTGAACCAGGGATTGGTGACCGTGAACGGATGAGCCTGGTGCCCCAGCACCGTGAAATGCTCGCGCGTATTGATTTCGATCTTCAGCCGCAGTGGGCGCACCGGCGCAATCTCGGACTCGAACCTGTACGACAGAGTGACGTTACCGCCGGAGGTCTTTCGCTTGGGCTTGCCGAGCCAGGGATCGAGTTTCCCACGCATGGCATCAAGAATTGGACCGATGGGTGCCGCTTCGGTCTGCACCAGGTCGATGTCCTCGGAGTATCGACATGGTGGTTGAATGAACAGCTTGTTGAGTGCTGTGCCGCCTCGCAGTGCGATCTTGCCGGCCAGCTTGGCGTCGCTGAAGAGTTCAACGACCGCGCGGGACAGAACGAGGTCCTGTTCCACCTGCGCGTCATCGGGCCACGGCGCGGCGGCCCGCCAGGCAGTAATGTTCGCTTGCGGAATCATCCTTCGATCTCAATAGGTCCATTGACCAGAAGATGCCAGCGCCGATTACCTCTCGTGTCGGTAAGAGGCCGACCGCTCCTCAGTGGCAGAACACGAGGTTCTTGGCGCTCAAGCCAGGCGTGAATCGGATCGGACAAGCGCCGCTGCCGGACTTGATCCAGAATGAATCCAAGGCGCTGCGTGTTCGGCAGATCATTGACCAGTCGAACAGCGGCCAGAAGCCGCTTGGGATCGAGCGAAGGTGACAACTCGGCGATCACGGTCGCCACGTTGTCCAGATGGCCCGCAGCCTTGGCGAAGCGGACGAGATCGACCGCCGTCGTCTCCGGCGTCGAAACTCGCATGGAACCAGTCGGCGTCTTCATGTCCATCGCGGCAGCGCCGGCGACATGCATGCTCGTGAAGAATCGAATCCGAGTGCGGCCCGCCATCAGCGGACGAACCGAGCGATCCGTAAGTACCTGAAATTCCTGTGGCTGATGGTGCGAAGAACCATGCATCGCCGCAGCGCTCAACAGGCCAACGTAGTATGGCAGCCCCATCGCCTTCATCAGGTCTTGAATGAACCAAGATGCCGGGGGCGAACCCGCACTGCTGTATTCCAGCGGCACAATGACGTAGAAGTATTCCTTTACCTTGACGACCCGGCCGCGCTTGACCGAGCGCTGCAAAGCTTTGCTGACTGCTGCCTGCGAAAGCCCGCTGTCTTTCAGGGCCTGGGCGCGCAGGAACGAGTACCGGCCACCTGCCTGCAGCGAATCGATCCAGGTTTCCAGCGTTGCCGTCGCCATCTGAAGAATTCCATCGATCTGCACAAAGGGGTAGATAGTGTCCTTTTACGCAGATCAATATATCGACCAACGGGCAACGAGGCAATAGCCGATGCCACTCATCACGATACGTGGAACAGGCCCTAACTATGAACGGATTGACTTCGGTGCTGCGAAGCCAAGAGGACCGCTAACTGGGCGGGGAAATCCGGCGCGAGAATTTGAGAGGTGCCGCCCAGACGCCCTCCCGACGCCGGATCGAGCGCTCGCGCCGCGTTCTCGCGCGCTCTCGCGCCCCAAACGCTTCACGCCCACCAGCGCGTAAACCCTTGCAAACAAGGCGTAAAATGAAAGAACCCCGCGACCTCTCGGTTGCGGGGTTCTCTGCTAACTGGTGGGTACGTCAGTTCCGTACCTTTGACTGAAGCTCCCCGAACTGGACTTGAACCAGTAACCTGCCGGTTAACAGCCGGCCGCTCTACCAATTGAGCTATCGGGGATTCGTTCAATCCTTCGCACTAAGGCGAGTCCTAAAGGATAGCGTTTCCTCCTCGCGTATCAAGCTGAGCCGGTCCACCTTTCGCCATCGCCGCCCTCGCCGTTCCGCTCCCGCTTGCCGCTTGACCCGGGCTTGCTCCTTCCATCGACGCAAACCCGCCTGCTGTTCACTTTCCGCGATCCATCGCATCCAAGGCAGCCCCCACCTATCGGACTCTCCCAATATCACCTACTTTTCTCCGCTTTCCCCCTCGACCGCCCTTCCGCTGAACCCCATTCACAACCCGCGCAACCTGCTATAATCCACCAAAGTGTCGGCCTGGCCCCCGGCTCAGGCCCTTCCCCGGCCCAGGCGGCCGACCGTTTGAAAGGCGGACGATGGCGACCAGCTTCGGAGCCCTTTGCTCTGATTTTTCGATCTCGCATAAACTCTCGCTCAAGATGGATTTGCCGCCGGATCGCGAAACGATCCTGCACCTGATGGACCGCGTCCGCAAGTCCGTCCCTTCCATGAGCAAGTTCCACCCCTACGAGAACGAGCTCGTGCTCGAATCCTCGCGCCGCGATATGGAGTACCGCGCGGTCTCTCTTTCCCGCCGCGCCATTCGATCCACCTTCTTCAATCCACCGACCCTCCACAAAGCTTACACCTTCCATAAACTCATCCTCGAACTGGCCCCCTACCACCTGACCATCAGCCCGCTCGATGTAGACTGCCTCGATCTCACCCTCGAGTTCGACCTCGAATGCAAGGCCAATCACGACGAAATCGTCTACGAAGCACTTTATGGCGAGTCCCACCTGGCGGGGCTGCTGCGACTCGACGGGGCCCGCGTGCTGGATGTGCAACCGTATTTCAACATCGCACTCGATGAAAAAGGCTCGCTCCAGGCCTTCTTCGAAGTCAAGACCCGCAACCGTTCGCGCCGCGGCGGGTCCAGCCGATTCAAACACGAACCGATCAGCATCTTCCTGACCGTCCGCCGATTCGGCCCCATCGACAAGGTCGAAGACCTCCAGGACATCCTCAAAACCCTCGGCCAATCCGCCGAACTCCTCGCCGCCGAACGACTCGTCCCCCACCTGCTCATGCCCATCAGCAGGCAGATCACCTCCAGTAGTGCGTGAGAAGGGTTCCGGGTTCCGAGTTCAGGGTTCAGGGTACAGGGTTGCGAATCTCAAATCTCAAGCCTCAACTTTCGCAGTTGGAACATCGGCTCGCCGGTTCCCGCCTTAGGGTTTCCCCGAGGTAGACACGTGTCTACCATACCCCCTACCCCCTGGTAGACATTTGAGCTTAAGTGCTTGCAACATATTAACTTGTCAAATGTCTACCCCCGTGTCTACCCCGTGTCTACTAGACAAACCAGACAGGCGGACATCGGCCGCGGCAGGCCATCGGGGGCTTGCTGGCTGGCGCGTGGAAGACCGCACACGCCGCGGAACGGCAAATGCACAACCTCCCGGCCCGCGCAGGAACGCGGCCGAAAGGCGGCGGAACAGTACCCGATATTATACCTAACCACCATCGGCCCTGCAAGCCACAACTCCCCCGGCGGCTGGCTGCGCCCGCGTCATCACGTCCCTGGGTAAAATGCCCGCATGATGCAATGCCCTGATGAAATCAAGCGGCTGATCGATCGCTTCAATCAGCAATCCGACCACGTCCGCTCGCCCGATTACAACGAAACGCTCATCCGCATCGACTACATCAATCCGATGATGAAAGCGCTGGGCTGGGACATCGACAACAGCCAGGGCTTCGCCGAGCAGTATCGTGAAGTCGTGCATGAAGACCGCGTGAAGGTCGCCGGGCAGACCAAAGCTCCGGACTATTCCTTCCGCGTCGGCGGGCAGCGAAAATTCTTCCTCGAAGCCAAAAAGCCTTCGGTTGATATTCGCACTAGCTGGGAGCCCGCCTACCAGCTTCGTCGCTACGCCTGGTCGGCGAAAATGGCGTGCAGCCTGCTCACGGATTTCGAAGAGTTCGCCATTTACGACACGCGCATCCAGCCGAAGCAGTTTGATAAAGCCTCGATCGCCCGCCGCGAATACATCAAATACACTGACTATCCCGACCGCTGGGATTTTCTTCACGGCACGTTCTCCAAAGAGGCCGTGCTCAAAGGCGAGTTCGACCGCTACTGCGAATCGAAAAAGGGCCGCGGCGCGCAACTGTTTGATGATGCCTTCCTCGGCGAGATCGAAGAGTGGCGCAAGCATCTGGCGACGAACCTCGCCCGCCGCAACGAATCGCTGGACGGTCCATCGCTCAACTTCGCCGTGCAGCGCATCATCGACCGCATCATCTTCCTCCGCATCGCCGAGGACCGCGGCACCGAACCCGTCGGCCAGCTTCAGGCACTGCTCTCGGGCGATGAAGCCTACGAACGGCTCTGCGCTCTCTTTCGCCGCGCCGATGAACGCTATAACTCCGGCCTGTTCCACTTCCAGAAGGAAAAGGACCGCGACGAAGCTCCCGACACGCTCACCCCCTCGCTCCAACTCGATGACAAGACACTCAAGAGCATCCTCAAAGCCCTCTACTACCCGCAAAGCCCGTATGAATTCACGATGGTCTCGGCCGACATCCTCGGCAGCGTCTACGAACGCTTCCTCGGCAAGGTCATCACCCTCACCGCGGGCCACAGCGCCAGGATCGAAGAGAAGCCCGAAGTCCGCAAGGCCGGCGGCGTCTACTACACGCCTACCTACATTGTCGATTACATCGTCACGAATACCGTCGGCAAACTGCTCGAAGGCAAAACGCCCAAAGCGGCGGCGAAGATCAAAGTCCTCGACCCCGCCTGCGGCTCAGGTTCGTTCCTCATCGGGGCGTACCAGTTCCTACTCGATTGGTATCACAAGCAGTACCTCGTCGCCGACCCGGCCGCGCTGGCCACGGGGAAGAAACCCATCCTGCGCCCGACGCCTCAAGGCGGCTGGGCGCTCACCAGCGCCGAACGCAAACGCATTCTCCTTGACCACATTCACGGTGTGGACCTCGACGGCCAGGCCGTGGAAGTCACCAAGCTCAACCTCCTGCTCAAATGCCTCGAAGGCGAAACCAGCCAGACCCTCGGCTTCGAGCAGCGCCGCCTCTTCCACGAACGCGCCCTGCCCGACCTGGGCAAAAACATCCTCTGCGGCAACAGCCTCATCGGCACCGACATCATCGGCACCGAGGCGTGGAACCAGATGAGCGAAGAGGAACAACGAAGGATCAACCCGTTCGACTACGAACGCGCGTTCCCGCAAGTATTTAAGGGGAAGGACAAGGGGTTTGATGCGGTGATTGGGAATCCGCCTTATGTGAACGCGTGGGACCTCTACGAGGATTCGCCACACGTCCGCGATCTAATCAACGAAACCGGCACGTTTAAGACGGCCGAGCGCCACTGGGATCTGTATGTTCTGTTCCTCGAGAAATCGATCTCGATAGTTCGTTCCGGCGGCAGGTTCAGCTTCATCATTCCGTATTCCTACGCGATTCAAAAGTATGGAAGGTCATCGCGTAATCTCTTGCTTACTCAGACTTCGCTAGAGTCCATTGCCGACCTTAGGACAGTCCGTGTGTTCGGTCGTGTACCGGTCATCACTATGATCCCAGTGGCGGTAAAAGGTTTGCCTACCCGAGGCGCGAAGACTGTCATCTTGCGGCCAGGGCCGACCGCAACGCCCACCCACCCAGGAACGATTGAGCCCTCCCACAACGTGAAACAAGCCCGATTTCTTGATCAGACCGAAGAGATGTTGCGGCTGGACCTGTCCGACGCCGCCGACACACTCTGCAGCAAACTGACCGAGTCCAGCATCACCATAGGCCACTTATGCTTGGTGAACTACGGCGCGCAGATGTCTAGTCGCGAGAAAGGTAAATTCGGGAAGGACCACGTTCTTCGCGATAAAGCAAACACGAAGACTTGTCGGATGACCGTGGGCGGACGTGACCTCTACAGATATCGCGCCACTTGGCGCGGCAGATACGTTGAGTGGGCGCTGGCGTCTGAAATGTATGGTCCGCGTGATCCGTCGTTCTTCGAGTTGCCAAAGCTGATGATCAGGGACATCACCGGAACGCATCGCCTCGAAATTACTTTTGACGATACAAAGCTGTACTGCGATCACACTATTTTGCTTGCCCAGAGGTTCGCGGAAGCTACTCGGTGGCGACAGTTTGACCCGGAATCGGTTGAGCGATCAAGAGCGTATTCGTACGAGTTACTCACCGGCCTTCTCTGTAGTCGGGCAGTCTCGGCATTCTATTACCTAAAACTGACCGGCGAAGGCGTTCGTACCGGCGGCGGATTCCACACATACCCAAAAACTATCCGAGTGTTACCAGTGTTTGACCTAGAACAGGCGTCCCCGTCGCAGACTGTCGCGGTCAAGAAAATCGAGACGTGCGCGGCGAAGATGCTCTCCCTCCACAAACGTCTCTCCACCGAAACCCACCCGCAGCATCGCGAGCAGATTCAGCGGGAGATCGACGTGACGGACCGGCAGATTGATCAGTTGGTGTATGAACTCTACGGCCTGACGGAGGAGGAGATCAGGATCGTCGAGGAGGCGACAAAATGAAAATCTATCTGGATGTGTGCTGTCTGAACCGGCTGTTCGATGACCAGCAACAGTTGCGCGTCGCGACCGAGGCGGCGGCCGTCGAACGGCTGTTGGATTTGGCGGCGGCGGGATCGCTGGCTGACTATTCTTCAGAGATGGCGCAGGTGGAGATCGAGCGAATGCCCGACGCCGACCGACGCCGGAAGGTCGCGATGCTGCTGCCGGATAAGCGGCGTATCATGCCGTTGTCCCCTGCACTGCTGGATGCGGCTGAACAACTGCAGAAGGGGGGATTTGGCCTGGCCGACGCGGTACATCTCGCGGCGGCGGCGCAGTGGAAGGTTGATGCCTTCCTGAGCGTCGATGATCGGTTGCTCCGCGCCGCGAAGCGAAACGCCGGCCGATTACCGTTCCGAGTCCTCAATCCCGTGGTTTTATTACAGGAGCTTGATGATGCCATTGACGGGTGAACAGATTCGCGTCAAAGGGCTTGCCGCCCTGCGGAAGGAACTGGGCCGCGCCGGGCTGGCGCGGTTCCTGCGCCATTACGAGCCGGGCGCGGGCGACTACACGAAAGAGAGGGGGGAGTTGCTCAAGGGATTGACGATGGAGCAACTCCGCCGTCGCGCTGGCAAAGAAAGGCAACCAAGGCGAAGGACAAAGGGCGGCGATTGATGCCTCCTTTCCCCTTGCGCGCTCGTCTCTCCACCGAAACCCACCCGCAGCATCGCGAGCAGATTCAGCGGGAGATCGATCGGGCGGTCGGGCTTGCGCATGCGAGTGGATAACCCCGTTGATTGGCTCAGAGAACAAGGTCATGCCAAAAACTCCTGAACAGATTCGCTCGATCGGTCTGGCGGCGCTCAAGCGTGAGCTTGGACCGGCCGGCTTGATTCAGTTTCTCCAGCAGTTTGACCGCGGCAGCGGCGACTGGGCTCAAGAGCGCCATGACTGGGTTGACCGTACATCACTCGCCGACATCCGCAAAGCGAGCACCAAGCGGCGGCCAAGTAAGAAACGCCGGGGGTGACGCCGAGGACCGTCGAAGCTTTGCGAGTACTCAACCCGTCCAGTTGTTACTGGAGCTTGACGGTGCCGTTGACAGGTGAACAGATTCGCCTGCGAGGGCTTGCCGCCCTGCGGAAGGAACTGGGCCGCGCCGGGCTGGCGCGGTTCCTGCGCCATGACGAGCCGGGTGCGGGCGACTACACGAGAGAGAGGGGAGTTGCTCAAGGGATTGACGATGGAGCAGCTCCGCCGCCGCGCTGGCAAAGAAAGGCAACCGCAGCGAAGGACAAAGGGCGGCGGTTGACGCCTCCCTTCCCCTTGCGCCCTCGTCTGCCCGCCGAGCAGCACCCCCATCATCGTGAGCCGATTAAGCGGGAGATCGATTGGGCGGACCGGCAGATTGATGAGCTGGTCTATCAGCTCTACGGCCTGACGGAGGAGGATATACGCCCCGGCTCGCTTGGCCCGCGCGTCACCCGTTCTTCGCCGTCGCTTCGACCAATTCAATCGTGCGATCGATGCCTTCCCTGCCGTGGTGCATCTGGTTGATGCCCAATGATTTCTTCTTGCCGTTCTCAGCGGTGTAATGAATCAGCAGGTAACGGTTGATGGGGATCAGCAGCAGCACGGTCTGGCGGACGAGTTGGAGTTGCAGGTCGCGGCAGGGGACGCCCTGGGGTGGGAACTTGCGGTCGGCGAAGAGGCGGTCGCCTTCGATCCAGACGCGGGTGGGGAAGCCTTTGCGGATCAGGGCGACGATGAGCAGGCCCAGGCCGACCGTGAAGATGGTCACGATGATCCAGAGGGGATGGAGCACCGAGCTCATGAAGGGTTTCATGGTGCAGACTTCGATGGGCTGGGCGGCGGCTTTGATGGGCACGGGGGTTCTCCAGAAAGAACGACCGGCGAGATGATAACAAGGCGCAGCGAGCCGGGCCGTATTCGGCCCGGAGAGGGGTGGGGTTGCGGCGGCGTTGTGAATCGCAAGGGATCTCCCGGGGCGAGTACGCCCCGGCTCGCTGAACTCACTTCACGCCGAACGCCTGTGAGTGAACGATCGCCTTGAGCATGGCGCGGAGGGAGTAATTGTTCTCTGCGCCGGCCTTGGCGATCGCTTCGATCGCGGCATGGTCGGAGGGTTCGATGAGCCTGCCGGTGGCGTAGATGAAGAGTTTCTCGGCGAGGCCGCGCGTGAAGCGGTCGCGCTGGGCCATGAGGGCGCGTTTGAATTCGTTTACATTTTGATACGCGGTGCCGTTGGGCAGTTTGCCGGCCGGGTCTATGGCGGGAGCGCGGCCGCCCCAGCGTTCCTGTTCGCCGTCCTGGACGGTGCGCCACTGGCCGATGGCGTTGAAGTTTTCCAGCGCCAAGCCGTAGGGATCGATGCGGCGATGGCAGTTGCCGCAGCTTTCGATTTCGGCGTGCTGCTGAAGGCGCTGGCGGACAGAGAGGTTGCTGCCGCGCTCGTTGGGCTGGATTTCGCCGGCATTGGGCGGAGGCGGATCGGGCGGATCGTTGAAGAGCACATCGAGGATGTACTTGCCGCGATGGACAGGCTTGGTGCGGTTGCCGTCGCTGCCCCACTTGTGAACGCCCGCCATGGCGACAAGTCCGCCGCGCGGGGAATCGGCAGGCAGCGTGACGCGGCGGAAGGCATCGCCGGTGACGCCTTCGATGCCATAGAACCGCGCGAGGCGTTCGTTGAGCATGGTCCAGTCCGCATCGATGAAGGCCAGCACGCTGGCGTCGCTGCGCAGGATTTCGCGGAAGAGTTCCAAAGGCTGGGCGTTCATGTCATCGCCCACGCCCGCGTTTTCATTGGTGTAGTACGCGCGGTAAATCTGCTGATCCGGCTTGAACTGATCGAACTCATGCACCTTGAGCCACTGGGCGGCGAAGTCATTCACCAGGGCCGCGGCCCGCGGGTCTTTCAACATGCGATCGATCTGAACATCGAGCGCAGTGCCTGTGCGAAGGGCGCTGCGCGCGGCGAGCTGTGAAAGCTCGGCATCAGGCATGCTCGACCAGAGGAAATAGGAGAGACGCGCGGCGAATTCGTAATCATTGAGCGGGCGCGGCGGCGACGGCTGCGCGGGTGTGGTCGCGGGTGCGGGTTCGAGAACGTAAAGGAAACTCGGCGAGCAGAGCATGGCGATGAGGCCGGCCTTCATCGCATCTTCAAAGGATTCGCCGGCTTCGATCTCGGAAGCGATGAGCGTGATGATCGGCTCGACTTCTTCGCTGCGCACAGGGCGGCGAAAGGCGCGGGGCAGAAGCTGCGTGAAGACGCGGCGGGCTTCGGCGAGCGTTCGCCGCTCTTCGGTGAGGCCCTGCGGGAAGAGGAGCTTCATGCTGGCGGGAGGCCAGGGGCCGTGCAGCGGGCCATGGATTTCGATGTAGTCGAGGTGGAGCTTGGGAACGCGATCGAGGTCGGCAGTCTGCGGCGAAGGCCGGCTGCGCTGGTAGACATCGTAAAGGCCCACCGCCCTGCCGCGGGCGCGGATGCGGGCGGCTTCGTTGAATCGCCCTGCATCATGGGCGGCGGTGGCGGCCTGTTGGACGCGCCCCGACTCGTGTTCGTAGTCGGAAAACTGCATGTCGTTTGCGAAGGAGACTTGCAACTCGTGCTGCACGGCCGAGTCGAGTGTCCGCGTCAGTTCATACACCTTCGGTTCGTTCAAAGGTGCTTCGACTTTGAACTTGGCGAGCACACCTTCAGCCCCGCGCGTGATGTCCATGTAGATCGGCTCGCCGCGCGCGCCTGCCTCGGCAGCGGCGCGGACACGGATGGTGTACTGCCCGCGCACGGGAATCTGCGTGCCGCTGGCTGGATGCCGGAGTACGCCGAAGGTGCGGGCGCCGCCCTGCATGATGGTCATGGCATCGGCGGACATGATGGTGGACCGCTGCTGGGCGATGTAGCGGAGGGCACCGTTGGTGGCGGTGTCTTCAAACTCGAAGCGAGTGGTGTGCGTCGGCACGCGCGGCGGGCGGGTGATCAACGCCCGATCCGCGACGAGCTCCGCAGCGCGATAGTAAGCATCCATGAGTGAAGGATCGAGCAAGAGGCCTTTGCTGACCTTGTCGAAGCCGCCGAGCCTGCCATCGGGCGGGAGCAGCTCCATCGGCGACTCACCTGCGACGAACTCGACCTGGAGCAGATCGCGCACGGTGTTGACGTACTCGGTACGCGTGAGGTGCCGCAGCAGGGCGCGGCCGCCGGTGCTCTGAGCGCGCAGCGAAGCGCCGCGGACTTCCGAAGCGATCCAGCGCGTGACGAGGGCGAGCTTTTCCGCATCAGGCTTGGGTTCTTCCTCGGGCGGCATCTCGCCGAGGTTGATGCGGTCCATGACTTCGACCCACGTCGAGGCGTGCGGGTTGTTGATGAAATCCGCCTGGAGTGTGTCGAGGCGGAGCTTGCCTTTCTGTTTGTCGGGGCCGTGACATTTGATGCAGTGCGCAGTGAGGAAGGATTGGATGGTGTCGGTGAAAGTCTTCTCATCGGCGACGCGGAGGGTGGGTTTTAAGGGGGCGGCGGGCGCGGGAGTGGGAGGCGAGCTGTCGGCAATGATGACGATGGGTGCGGCGGGCGCGGTGTTCGATGGACTGTCGTCGCCGCAAGCTGTCATCATGAGGATGATGGCCAGGAGCGGGAGGCGGAGATGTTTGAAGTGTGAGGTCATGAGGTTGGTTGATGAAACGGAAAGTTCGGGTGGTCGTCTGCTCGACCCTCCCCCGGCCCCTCCCTAAGAGGGAGGGGAGCAGGAGGCGCTACCTTGCCTGAATCGTCAGATTCGGCGCGGCGCGGCGGAGGGCTTCGATGCCCGCATCGGTGATCTTCGTGCCGCGTGTGTAAATCTCGATGCTGCGCAGCTTCGGCGCTTCGGCGAGCAGGAGCAGGCCCGCGTCGGTGACGGCGGAAGGGCCGCCGCGGTTGCCGCCGAGGCGGAGTTGCTCGACGGCCGCGAGCATTGGAACCTGGGCGAGACCTTTGTCGGTGATGCCGGTGCAATCGAGAATAAGGCGGCGAAGGTTTTTCAGATCAGCGAGATCGCGCAGGCCTTCGCCGGTGATCTGCGGGCATTCGATGTTGAGGTAGCTGAGTTTGTCGAGCCGCCAGAGATGGCGCAGGCCGCGGTCGGTGATGGCAGCGGGCGCGGTGATGCGCAGGTTGTCGAGGGCGACGAGGCTGCCGAGATGTTCGAGGCCGGCATCGGTGAGCGCGGGGCTGCCGATGTGCAGGTCGGCGAGCTGGGTGTGCGAGGCGAGGGCGCGGCTGGCGAGGTCACCCGCGCCGGTGCCGTCGAGGTTGATGCTGCGCAGCTCGTGGAGATTCGCCAGCGCGGCGAAGGCGGCGTCGGTGAGATCCTTGCAGCGCGTGAGGTCGATGCGTTCTATTTTTTTCAGGGCCGCGATGTGAGCGAAGCCGGCGTCAGTGAGCGGCGAGCCGATCAGGCTCAATTCGCGCAGGCCGGGGAACAGGCGCAGGTGGCGGGCACCGGCATCGGTCAGTCGCCAGATGGAAAGCGTCTGAAGCGGTGCGCTATCAAAGGCGGGGAGCGCATCGCCGGTGGAAGCGGTGCCGACGAGGCTGAGTGTTTTCAGTTGCTTGTAGCGCGTGAGCTGACGAAGGCCGGCGTCGGTAAGGCCGGGGATTCCCAGGCGCAGCTCGCGCAGTTCGGTGAGCGGCGCGAGGTGGGCGAGCATGGCATCGGTGAGCTTGGACGAGTCGGACAGGTCGAGGCGACGCAGCGTGATCTTCGCAGCGAGCGGGGCCAGGTCCGCATCAGTGAGTTCGCCGCCGAGCTGGTAGGCCACGAGTGAACGCAGGTCATGAATCGCGGCGACATCGGCAAGAAGCGATGCGGAGACGGGCGTCGTGGAACGGTCGAGGACGACATCATTGAGCCCGGGCACGAAGCGCAGGTGCGGGCCGAGGTTCATCTGCGGCGTGAGGATGACGCGGATGCCTTCGCGGCGATCGTTCTCCCCTGCTTTCAACTCGCCGGCGGCTTCGATGACGCGGCGCGTCGCTTCCTGTTCGCGTTCGTAGACCTGTCGGGCTTGATCGACTTCATCGCGCGGCCCTTCGCGCGCGACGCGGAAGCCGAGATAGCAGCCCGCATCGGTGGCATCGAAATAGCTTCGCGTCTGCGAACGACACTGCACCGGCGCGGTGAACCAGCACCCGCCGCGGATCACACGCCACGCGCCGTGCTCATTCCAAGGCGTGCTGTTTAGCGGATCGACCGCGAGCTTGTCGGGCAGGTTGTAGCGCTCGCGCTGAAACTGTTTGTAGTAGGTGTCACCATAGTGATCCTGGCACCACTCCCATGCGTTGCCGTGCATGTCGCGCAGGCCCCACCTGTTCGCGGGGAAGCTGCCCACCGGCGACGTGAAGACATGGCCATCACCCCCGGGGGCCGGATCGCGCCCGGTGTTGATGAGCCACTGCCTGGCGACGCGCTGCGGATAGGCCTTCTCAAGTTCGACGTTGCCGACGTTCGCCTGCTTGTGTATTTCCGAGTACGCATCGCCCCAGGTGTACCACGTCTCGCTGCCCGCGCGACAGGCGTATTCCCACTCCGCTTCCGTCGGCAGGCGATACGCAACCTTCTCTTTCGCGCTGAGCCATTTGCAATAGGCCTGGGCATCGTCCCAGCTCACGCCCACGACCGGATGATCATCCTTCTGTTCGAAGCCTGGCGTGCGCCAGGTGAAGGTGGCGCGCTGCTCGAAGGCGGGCAGACGATTGCGATCGTTGGCAGGCGGCTCAGGTTGAAAGCCGTCGATGCCTTTGCCGCTGGCCTCGGCGGCAGTGCGATGGTTCGTCGCTTCAACGAACGCCTTGAACTGCCCGACGGTGACTTCCGTTTCGCCCATGTAGAAAGGCCTGGTGAGGCGCACGGGATGCGCGGGCTTTTCATCGTCGGTGTTGTAACCCGCGTGGGAGTTGAAGTGTTTGTTGAAGTCGCTGTGATGGGGCTCGGTGCCCATCTGAAAATGACCCGCCGGGATCAGCCGCAGCTTCATGCCGACGGTGTTGGTGATCGCGGGCAGTTCGTCGTCAGCGCGAAGGACAGGCGACATCATCATCGTCGCGAGCGTCACCATCAGCATCACAACGTGCTTCAGTGTAGAGCACCGACCCGGAAGGGCGGTGCCGGCATTGGAGCACCGTCCCGGCAGGGCGGTGCCTGCATTGCGCGTGGTGCCTGCAGCGTGGATGCCGCAGAGAGGCACCACCCTGCCGGGATGGTGCTCCAAACCTGATGGTGCTCCATCCCTATTCACACACGTTCTAAAATCGCATTTACCGCTCACGCCATCAGCTCCTTGATCGGGCCTTTGCTGTCCTGGAAATGCTGCGGCACCGGCACGCCCATGCGGTCGAGCATGGTGTGCCACAGGCTCGACAGCGGCGTGTTGCTCCCCAGCTTCATGTGCCCCTGATGGCTGATGCCCAGGGCCTTGCCGCCGCACAGCGCGGTGGGCAGTTGATCGCGCGAGTGGTTGATGCCCATGCCGCTGGAGAAAGCCAGCGCGGTGTGATCCAGCAGTGAACTGCCATCGGGCTGCTTCATGCCTTTGAGGCGACCGAGGAAGTACGCCCAGTGGCTCATGTAGATCGCATCGACCTTGGTCAGCTCGGCCAGGTCTTTGGTGTTGTTGTTGTGATGCGTGAGCGCGTGGTAATCCTTGGAGACGCCGAACTCATCGTAGACACCGCCGGCGCTCTCGCGACGAACGACGTAGGTGACCACGCGCGTCGAGTCGGTCTGATACGCCAGGGCGATCAGGTCGTACATCATCTTCGCGTAGGTGTCGTAGCGCCAGCCGGTGGAGTGCGGGGCGTAAGGCCCGTTGAAGCTGCTCATGCCCCTGGTATCAGGCTGCGGCTTGTTCTTTTTCGCCCAGTCGATGTTGCGCTGAAGCTGCTCTTCAAGCTGGCGCACGGAGGTGAGGTATTCATCGAGCTTCTGGCGGTCTGCGGTAGAGACCTGCGCTTCCAGTTCTTTCGCCTGCTCGCCGACCCTGTCGAGAATGCTGCCGCGTCGGCGGAAGTCGCGCTGGCGCTGAAGACGCTGGCGAGGATTGTCAGCGCGGAAGAGCTGCGTGAAGATTTCATAGGGATCGCTCTCGGCAGCGAGGGGCACAGCCTTGTCGTTCCACGAAAGCGTCCAGAGGTTGCCGCCGTAGCCCGTGCCCCGCGCGATGGAAAGCTGCATCGAAGGGAAGCGCGTCTCGCTGGCGAAGTGTCTGGCGGCAAGCTGATCCGCCGAGATGCCGTTGACGACGGTGCCATCGTTGCGGCGACCGACCTGGCCGGTGAGAAAGGTGTAGTCGCCGCCGTGGCCGCCGCCGTGTTCCAGGTAGCTGCCGGAGAACACGGTCATGTCCTCGCGGAATTTCTCCACGGGCTTGAGAATGGGGCTGAAGGTGAAATTCCTGCCCGTGTCCTTGGGAAGGAAGTCGGGGATGTTCATCCCCGTGCCGAAGTAGAACGCGCCCATGCGCGGAGCGGTACGGGCGGCGACGCTCTGCGCCACGGCTGAAGAAGGCGCCATCGCTTCCAGCAGCGGCAGCGCCATGGTCACGCCGAGGCCGCGCAGCATTGTTCGTCTTGAAATAGATCTGGCCATCCTGTTGCTCCGTGATTTCGGGAGGATTCCCTTCATTTTACCCGCAAGCGGCGTCTGTCGCGCCCCTGGCGTTCATTCAATCTTCGCGCGCTGCGATGCAGTAGAGAAACCTGTTGCTCCGCAGCAGCAGTCGGTTGCCTGTTACAGCCGGCGTACCGTTGAAGACGCTGTCATCACCCACGAGGATGTTGTGCGCGATCTGGCGGAACTGCGGTTTCGCGTCGAGCACAAACGTGCCGGCAATGGTGCTGACGTAATAGAGCTTGCCGCCGGCGATCACCGGCGAGGCGGCGATATCGTGCGACTCGATGCGATCCTGATAGACCGTCTCGCCCGTCTTCGCGTTAACGCAGTAGACCACCCGGCCATCGCGGGTGAAGTAGAGATGGCCGTCGTGATAGACCGGTGAGGAGATATAGGCACCCTTGTTGATCTCCCAGAGCTTGTGGGTCGCGGCGACGTCGTCGCGGCCGCCCATGCGCACGGCGGCGGCCTTGCCGGAGTAGCTGCCGAAGACGACGACCGCGCCCTCGCAGGCGACGGGGCTGGCGTTGATCAGACCGACGTGAGTCTGGCATTCCCACAGCAGCGTGCCGCGGTCGGGGTCGACGCCCGCCACCTTCCCGTTGCCGTTGGAGAAGATCAGCTCATCGCGGCCGCTGGCGCTGGCGATGATCGGCGTGCTCCAGGTGCTGGGGCCTTTCTCGTTGGCGAGCCGCCATTTTTCCTTGCCGGTGCGTTTGTCCAAGGCGATCAGGGCGTGGCTTTCGACATCGGCATGAATGATAAGCAGGTCCTCATAAATCAGAGGCGAGCTTGCCGTGCCCCACTCGTGGAACCTGGTCCCGCAGGAGGCCCGCCAAATCTGTTTGCCGGCGTGGCTGTACGCGACGACGCCGCCGCTGCCGTAGAACACGTAGACGCCCGACGCATCGGCGGCGGGCGTGGCGGTGGCATAGCCGTGGCGGCCGATGGCGATCTCATCTTTGAAAGGGGCGACGTCCTGATCCGACGCCAGCGTCTGGGTCCAGCGGATCTTGCCATCGTCGCGGCCGACGCAGACGAGATGCCGTTTCAGCTCAGCCATGCTGCCGGGCGATTTGACGCTCAGCCCATAGCCGCTGTAGCAGGTCACGTAGACGCGGTCGCCGAACACGATCGGGCTGGAGGAACCGGGGCCGGGCAGCGGCGTTTTCCAGAGAAGGTTATTCGTGGCGGACCATTCGGTGGGAACGCCTCCCGTCGCGACGCCCGAACCGTCGGCATTGCGAAAGCGCGGCCAGTCGGTCGCCGAAGGCTGCGGAGCGCGATCACGCGAGGGCTGAACTGATGCAGCCGCGGTCGCGATGACGGGGGACGCCGGGGGAGCCGCAGGCGCCGCGCCCGCGCCCTGGTCGGCAGCCGAATCGGAGCAGCTCGCGATCGACGCCAGCAGCAGGCCGCACAATAGAAGTTCGCAACGGGTCATGGCATCTCCCAAAAGAGTGAAAGGTGGATTGCCGTGAATCACTGGCCAATGCAGTACAGAAACTTGTCGCTCCGCAGCAGCAGGCGATCCCCCGCGACGGCAGGCGAGCCGAAGAACGGACTGTCATCATCCTCAATCACATTGCGGGCGATGAGCTTGAACTCCGGCTTCGCTTCGACGACGAACGTACCTTCCGTCTGGCTGACGTAGTAGAGATTGCCGGCGGCGAGCATGGGCGAGGCGTAGATCTTCTTCACCTCCGGCTCCAGCCGATGTTCGTACATCACCTTGCCCGTCGCCGCTTCGACGCAGATCAGCCGGCCGCCTTCCTCGCGCGTCCAGTAGAGATACCCATCGTGATACACCGGCGAGGAAACCACCGAACCCTTGTTGATCGCCCAAAGTTTGTGGGAAGCCGTCACATCGCCCTTGCCGCCCAGCCTGATCGCCACGGCATTTCCCGGATGATTGCCGATCGCGTAGACCACGCCATCGTGAGCCGTGAACGAAGGGCACTGGTAACTGGGCATCGCGATCGAGGCGTTCCACAGCAGTTTGCCCGCGGCAGGATCGACCGACAGGATTTCATTACGCTTGCCGTAGCAGATCAGTTCATCCCTGCCGTTGGCAGCCGTGAGCAGCGGCGTACACCAGGCATTGGGCTCGTGGTCCGGCGCGTAACGCCAGACTTCCCTTCCATCGCTCTTCGCGTAGGCGATCATCGCGCTGGCTTCGACGTCGGCATTGATGATGACCCAATCTTTATAGAACACGGGCGACGCGCCGGAGCCGAAGTTCATCCGCCCTTTGCCGCAGATGACGCTCCAGCGCTTGTTGCCCTTGTGGTCGTAGGCGATCAGACCCATCGTGCCGAAGTAGGCGTAGATGCCCGTCGCGTCCACGGTCGGTGTGTTCGATGCGTAGCCGTGCGCGGTGAGGTAACTCGTGTAGGTATGCTCGGGATGATCCTTGCCCGGCAGCGGGACATCCACCTTCCACTCGATGCGGCCGTCGTCAAGGCGAATGCACAGGAGATGTCGCGTGAGGTTTTCGATTTCGCCGGGCTCTTCCTTGCTCAGGCCGTAGCCGCTGTAGCAGGTGATGTAAGCGTGTTTGCCGAAGGTGACGGGGCTGGAAGCACCGCGGCCGGGCAGCGGGGCTTTCCAAGCGATGTTGTTGCGGCTGTTCCAGGTGGTGGGGATGCGAGCGGAGTCAGGGGCGACGCTCAGGCCGCCCGGGCCACGGAACTGGGGCCAGTCGTCGGCGCGGAGGGCCGGTGGCGTGAGAATGAAGAAGAGAAGAGCAATGGCGATGATGTGAATGGGTCGCGTGTGGTGCATGATGCGTTCCTTCATGGGTTCATTGCACGCTTTGTGAATGCCGCTGGCCCGACCCTCCCCCAGCCCCTCCCTGGGAGGGAGGGGAGTCGAGCGACTACTCCGCCGGTTTCACTTCCACCTTGCCCGGTCCGCCCCTGGTCACCCACATGCGGTCCACCACCAGCCCGCGGTCAGGCTCCGTCGAACTCATGCTGATGCCGGTCGCTACTTCGCCCACCACCGGCGGCTCATTGTGAAACACGCCGTCGCGCTTGCGGCGGAACGTCGTCAGCGGAATCGTCACCGTCTGCCACTGGTCGGGCTTGAGCGGAAAAAAAGGAAACTCGTTGAAGTTGTGCAAGGTCCATGATGGATTCGTCGGATCGCTGCCGCGGGTGGTGAAGAACACATTGAGCCAGTCGGGGCGTTCCATCTTGAAGGTGATGTGCAGGTGCGAGTCGCCATGAATCGCAAAGAGGCCTTGAACCCATTCATCGCGACTGGCGAGCAGGAAGATCACCGGATCGCTGGCCTTGTCACGCACGGCGCGGATCGCCGCAACAGAGCCGGCGGGCAGGCGCTCCTTCTCGGCCGCGCCGATCCAGCCTTGGGGCACACCCTTCTCGAAGTCCACTTCCCACGTCTCGCGCGGGCCTTTCGATTCATGTACGGCCAAGGTGATCTCGCCGTTGGTCACCACGCCGTGCCCCTGTGCGACTTCCACCGACTGTCCGTCGGACACGCGCGTCAGGCGGACGCGACCCTGCGACACGTTCAGCTCCGTGCGCTCGATGCCGGCGGCGACGGTGAACTGGGTGCCCAGCACTTCGATCTTCGCGCCGGGCGTGGCCAGCAGCATGGGCTTGCCGGGTGACTGCGGCGCGACCTGGGCGGAAACGATGCCGTGATGCAGCACGACGTTCTTGCGCTCGCCCGTGAGGCAGGTGAGCGAGGCATCGTTCGCCAGCGCCAGCCGCGTGCCGTCATCGTAAAGCAGGATGACGCTGCTGCCCGCGCCGATCGTCTTGATCGTGTCCCCCGCGTAGAGCTTCGTCGCAGGCGCGGCAGGCGTTTCACCCTGAAGCGTGATCAGCCGCACTTCGCCGGTCACCTGCGAAAGCGTCGCCAGTACAGTCGGCACGCCGGGCGGCGCGACAGGCGTCCGGCCGCCCGACCAAAAGATGACGGTCAGCGCGATGACCGCCGCCAGCGCCGTCGCCGCGGCGAGCCAGTGCCGCGTCGTCGGGCGACGAAGCCCGGCATGCGCCACCGCGCCTGCATCCGTCCGCCCCAGGCCCACCGCCGACTCCAGCAACCCCGGAAGCCCTTGCATTCGATGCCGCAGGCTCGCCGCCATCGCCATGTAACGCAGGTAAATCTGCATCGCCTTGGGATCGCTCATCGCAATCGCCTCGATGCGATCGCACTGCTCCTGCGTGGCCCGCTCTTCGCGCAGCAGGTCGAGCAGCTCGACGAGCTCGTGCAACTTGTCATCCATCTCGGCCATGAGCTACTTCCCGGCGGCGAGGCGTTTGGTAACGCACTGAAACAAGTCCGTGTGAACGCGCGACAGGGCCCGGTACACCACATGCACCGAACGCCCGAGGCGATCGGCGATCGAAGGCACCGATGCATCCAGCTCGTACCGCTGGCGGATCATGTCGCGATCTTCCGCAGGCAGACGCTCCAGGCATTCGCCCAGGGCATCGTGAACATCATCGACCTGCGCCGGCTGCGTCGCCGCCTGCTGGGCGACCGCCTCGAACATCGCCTGACTGAAACAGACCCGCGAGCGCGACTTCGAGCGCAGGTGGTTCCGCGCGGTGAGGTAAGCCGTGCGAATCGCCCAGGCGGCGAAATCGCTGCCCGCTTCAAACTCATCGAACTTGCTCCACAGCACCACGCAAGTCTGCTGGAGCACATCCTCCGCGTCGGCAGCGTTCCCCAGCACGGTCATGAGATACGCGAAGACCCGCCGCTCGTGACGGATGAAGAGCTGCACGAATTCGCCTGGGTTGGCTGCCATATCAGAGAACCCAATCAGGGTGCCACGGGTCGAGGAGGTCCGCCGACGAAGACCCGTGCGAAGGCCTGAATCGCCGGTACACACGGCGATCTCCCGCAGCCGGCACCGGAGGCACGGGTCTCCTCGCGGACTCGTCGAGCCGTGGCACCCAATCCAGGCACTGAAGGAGTCACGGTCTCCTGATTAGATGTCCGCACGCGCCGACCTTTTGCGCGGGCCTGAAACTTTCACCCATATTATTCGATGCCGCCCCTGTGCCGTTTCGCCGCTGTGCTACATTCTCCCGCCCATGGCGATCCTCCTGAGCTGCCAGAACCTGAGTAAGTCCTTCGGCCCGCGCCCTCTCTTCGAAGGCGTGGCGATGGGCATTGCCGATGGCGAGCGTCTCGGCCTGATCGGGCCCAACGGCTCGGGCAAATCCACCCTGATGAAAATCATGGCCGGCCTCGAGCAGCCTGACACCGGCGAACTCACCGCCCGGCGAAACCTGCGCGTCAGCTATGTGCCTCAGAAAGATGAGTTCGACGAGGGCGCGACCGCCCTCTCCGCTGTCGTCACCGCCCTGGGTGAGCAGCTTCATGATGAACATGATCGCGATGTCGCTGCGCGGCGCGTGCTCGAACAGATCGGTTTCATCGACATGCTTCAGCCGGTGTCAGCCATGTCCGGCGGATGGCGCAAACGTCTGGCGATCGCGCGGGCCCTGGTCACCGAGCCTGATCTGATCCTGCTCGATGAGCCGACGAATCATCTTGATCTGCACGGCGTGCTCTGGCTTGAATCGTTTCTGGAAAGCGCTTCGATGGCGATGATCGTGGTCACGCACGATCGCTACTTTCTGGAGAACGTGTGCAGCCGGGTGCTGGAACTGAGCAAGGCTTACGCCCAGGGCACGTTCACGGTGCAAGGCTCCTACAGCGAATTCCTGCGGCGAAGGGCGGAGTTTCTCACCGCCCAGATGAAAGAGCAGCAATCGCTGGCGACGAAGGTGCGCGAGGATCTGCGCTGGCTCGGCCGCGGGGCGCAGGCACGAAGAACGAAGGCGAAAGGCCGGATCGAAGAAGCCGGCCAGCGCATGGATGAACTCGATGACCTGAAGAATCGCAACGCACCCAACCGCGCTTCGGACATCAGCTTCACCGCCACGGGTCGCCAGACGCGGAACCTGCTCGTCGCCAAAGGCATCAGCAAAACGCTCGGCGGCAAGCCCCTTTTCAGCGACCTGGAACTGACCCTTTCGCCCGGCACCTGCATCGGCCTGCTCGGACCCAACGGCAGCGGCAAGACCTCGCTCATTAACGTCCTCACCGGCAAACTCCCGCCTGACACCGGCACCCTGAAACTGGCGGACAACCTGCGCATCGTCACCTTCACGCAGCAGCGCGAAGAGCTCGACCCCAGACAATCGCTGCGCGATGCCCTGTGCCCCGTCAGCGATGTGCTCTACTTCCGCGATCAATCCATTCACATCAACACCTGGGCCACGCGCTTTCTCTTTCGCACCGATCAGCTCAACACCTCCGTCGGCGATCTCTCCGGCGGCGAACAGGCGCGCATCCTCATCGCCCGGCTCATGATCCAGCCCGCGGACCTGCTCATCCTCGATGAACCGACCAATGACCTGGACATCGCCTCGCTCGAAGTGCTCGAGGAAAGTCTCGCCAGCTTTCCCGGCGCGGTGCTGCTGGTCACCCACGATCGCTACATGATCGCCCGTCTCTCGACGCAGATTCTCGCGCTGGACGGCCAAGGCAACGCCAAGTTCTTCGCCGACTACGCGCAGTGGGAATCGATCCGCCAGCGCGAAGAGAACGAACAGGAAAAACAGGAGAAGGATGCGGCGAAGGTGAAAGCGAAGGAGCCGGCCGCCGTGCAGGCTGCAGCCTCACCGAAGCCCGCGACCCCAGGCAAGACCAAGCTCACCTATAAGGATCAGCGCGACTGGGATACGATTGAGCAGCGCATCCATGAAGCGGAAGAGGAAGTGAAACGCCTCGAAGCCCGCACGACCGAGCCCGCTGTCGTCGCCGATCATCGCCTGCTGCATGAAGCCTATGAAGTGCTGGGAAAGGCGCAGGCGAACGTCGCGGCCCTGTACGAACGATGGGCGGAACTGGAAGCGAAGCTCGCGTGAAGCGATGGAGCGCGGGTGCCATGGGTAAGCGAAGTCTTCGGAGCTTACCCGTGCTGTGGGTGACAGGTGGATTCGGCACGGGTAAGCTCGCGGACTC
>JBBDXA010000132.1:0-23626 GCA_040902585.1 Phycisphaeraceae bacterium | reverse complement strand
CCCATGGCACCCAAGCCGATGGACCCGGACGCCAAACATCACAGCATCGCCTGGATCGGATCGCCGCCGTAAAGGAAAAGTGGGCGGCCCTGATGATCGGTGATGGTCATGTCTTTGGGCAGGCCCATCGCGGCGTAGACCGTCGCGAGCACATCGCCGGGCGTGCAGGCATTGGACTTGGGATACGCAGCCTGGCTGTCTGATTCGCCGTAGACCTGTCCGCCCTGAATCCCGCCGCCCGCCAGCAGCACGCTGTAGCATTGCGGCCAGTGATCGCGGTGATCGTTCTTCGGTGACCGCCCCATCTCGCCCATCCAGATGACGAGCGTCGTATCAAGCAGGCCCCGCTCTTTCAGATCGATGAGCAGTGATGAGAGCGCGGCATCAGTCTCAGGCAGGTTCTTTCGCAGCGTGCCGTAGTTGTCGCCGTGCGTGTCCCAGCGGTCGTTGTTGGAGCCGATGTTGTCGTTGATCATCACCGTGCGCACGCCGGCTTCGACCAGCCTTCGCGCCAGGAGGTAACTCTGGCCGTAGCGATTTCGGCCGTAACGATCGCGCAGGAGTTTGGATTCCTCATCCAGATCAAACGCACGTTTGGCGGCGGGCGAACTGAGCAGGCTGTAGGCCTGTTCGTGGAACGCATCGAGCGCGTGAGCTTCCATCGACTGGCCGAGGTACGCCATGTGAGTTTCGAGACTCCGGCGGATGTTCTCCCGATCGCGCAGTCGTTTGAGGGTGAGTTGATCGTTCAGGGACAGGCCGCGCACGTGGAAGTCATTGCTGCTGGGATCGCCTTCGACGAGGAACGGATCGAACGCCCCGCCGAGCATGCAGGCGTGCTGGCCCGGCTGCGTGTTGCTCACGTCATAGCAAAGCTGCGGCGCGAGCACATACGAAGGCAGGTCCGCGCGCGAAGGCAGATACTTCGCCAGCACCGAGCCGACCGCGGGCATGTGCGTCGGCGAAGGCTTCAGATCGAGCGTTGACCTGGGCGGCTGATGCCCGGTCAGGGCCCAGTACGTGGCCGATGGATGCAGCGCATCGGTGTGTGACACGGTTCGGATGAGCGAAAAATCCTTGGCGCAGGTTGCGAGCTTGGGCAGCAGTTCGCAGATCTGCATGCCTGATGCGGCGGTGCGAATGGGCCTGAACGGCCCGGCAATGTCGGAAGGGGCATCGGGCTTCAGATCGAACGTGTCCTGATGCGCAGGCCCGCCGTTGCAGAAAATGAGAATGACGGACTTGGCGCGCTTGGCACGGCCTTGCGTCGCGGCGACCTGCGACTCAGCGCGCAGCATGCGCGGCAGCGTCAGCCCGAGGCCCAGCGTGCCCATCTGGATGAATCGCCTTCGCGATAATCGACCGGGTCGCAGCGGATCAGAAATACTGAACATAGTCGCTCTCGAAAAGGTGCTGTTCTTCTGATGGTATCAGGATGCAAGCGGAAACGGTCGTTCTTTTTACACCTGAATCAATGGCTTGACACAAACAGAGCTAATGCCCGCCATGCTCCCCCGCCTCCCCCCGCCCTCCTGTTTCCAGGAATGAAAGCAGGTCGAGAATCTCATCCTTCGTCAGCACGTTCACCATGCCCTGCGGCATCGCTGACAGCTTCGACGCAACCCTGCGCTCCACATCCGCGACCGGCACCTTCACGATGTTGCCGGGCGCGAGCAGGCTGGGAATCAGCTCGATCGTCTTGGCGTCTTCACGCTTGATCGTGCCGAACTGCACATCGCCATCCTTCATGTAGAACTGATAGGTGCGGTACTGCTCGTTGATCTCGCTGGAAGGTTCGAGAATCTGCTGTAGGAGTTTGGCGCCCTTGTATTTCTCGGCGACCTTGGTCAGGTCCGGCCCGACGCCGACGCCGTGCCCCGCAGCCGCGTGACACTGGTGGCACTGGGCCTTCATGAACGCCTGCATGCCTTTGGTCGCATCGCGAAGCTTGTGATTCGCTGCGACCGCGTCGGCGTCCTTCGCCAGGTCCTCGACTTTCCACTCCTTCACGAACACCGGCTGCTTGCGGGTGGCGAGCAACTTCTCCGCTTCCTTACCATCGCGAGCAACGACCATCAGACCGTTCATCATCACCCAGTGACCGGGGTACGTGCAGACATAAGGATAGAGCCCCGGCTCACTCGGCGCTTTGAAACGGAGGACGTACACGAGTGAGCTGCGCGTCGGGCCGATCATCGGAGCAAAGTGAAGGATGAGTTTTTTCTTGGAGGCAGGTATGAAATCCGAGTTCGCATTGGCAGGGTCCTTGGCCATGTCGTTGGCCGCGACGCCGACTTCTTCCAGGGCATCGGGCACGACAAAGAGCAGGTTGTGATCCGTCGCATCGGGATTGGAGAACACGACCTTCACCGGCTGGCCGGGCTTCACCGTGAACTGATCCACGGTGTACTTCATCCGCTCCGGGATGACCGCCATGCGCACCAGTTTCAAATCAGGCTGCCCGTCGAACTGGGCCTCGCCCGCGGTGGCCTTCGGTTCCGCCAGTTCGCCGGCCTGTTTCGATTCCTTCAGCAGCTTAGGAACGCTCGCGTAGGCCGGATTCTTCTCCCAGTGCGGGCGCAGCGTGTGCGATTCCAGGGCACTGGTGAAGGCATACGCCAGGTGCCCGTCGCGCGGATGGCGGGCGATATCGAGCATGGCATCGAGAGCTTCCTTGGAGCCGATGTAGCTGGCGGCGATCGCGGCTTCCATGCGGACGATGGCGCTGGGATCATTGGCGGCGGCTCGAAGCAGTGCGATGGTGTCAGACAGATGCGGATGCCAGTAGCGAAGCTGCTGCGTGGCCGCGGCCCGGGCGTGATGATTGTCACAGGAAAGCAACTCACGCAGCACATCCGTATTCACCACGCCGATCCAGCGATAGGTCCAGACCGCTTCCAGTTGATGATGTCTGAATGCCGCGCCATCCTTCGCCGCGCTGAGCGCGGCGACCCACTTGTCCAAGGCCGCCTTCACCTGCTGCGGATCGCGCTCGCGCAGCTCGCGCTTGGCCCAGTAGCGATAGCGATACTCCGGCCGCTTGAGCAGATCGAGCAGGTCTTCGATCGGAGCCTCCGCGATCTTCGGCGCTTCCTGAAGCGGCACGCCTTTGGTCGTGATGCGCCAGATGCGGCCCGAGCGGCGATCACGCCGTTCATCGCGCAGCGAATACTGCGCGTGGCCCTTCACCGGGTTGTACCAGTCGCACACATACAAAGCCCCGCGCGGCCCGAACCCGATATCCACCGGAATGAAACTCAGGTTCGAAGAGAAGAGAAGATCGCCGACGTATTCCTCGTCATATCCGAACGGCTTCTCACTCCACTTGTGAATCTCCACGCGGTTCGTCGGTTTGTACCGCACCTTGATGAACCCGCCTTGAAGCTCGGCGGGAAAGGTCTTGAAGTCGACAAATTCCTGACCGCAGGTGCCCGAGTAGGCACGCAGACCGGCGGGCGCGCGGTGCTGCTGCGGGTACGGCGGGTCGAGCGAGTGAAACGCTGCGGCATAAATCGGATGGCTGGCCACGTGCTGGCCCCAGTGATCGAAGGTGACGCCCCAGGGATTGGTGCTCGGGTAGGTGCCGAAGCTGATGAGTTTCTGATCGCGTGGCTGGAAGCGGAACCAGCCGCTGTTCTGCTGCCGCACCGGGCCGTAAGGCGTCTCGACCTGCGAGTGAAGAAAGATCGAGTCGCGCCAGATCAGATCGCCATCGGGCGTCCAGACGATGTCGTGCAATGAGTGATGTGAATCTTCAGTGCCGAAGCCGGTGAGAACGATGCGGCGGACATCAGCCTTGCCATCGCCATCGGTGTCCTTGAGGAACGTCAGGTGCGGCATCTCTGATACATACACGCCGCCGTCGCCGAACTCGAAGGAGAGTGGAATGTGAAGGTCATCGGCGAAAACGGTGGACTTGTCCGCCTTGCCGTCGCCATCGGTGTCTTCGAGGATGACGAGCTTGTCATTCGGTTCGTTACCGGGATAGACATGCGGATAGGTGGTGGAGCAGCTCACCCACAGTCGGCCGCGCGAATCCCAGCGCATCTGAATCGGGTCAGCGATATCGGGGAATTGTTCCTCGCCTGCGAACAAGTTCACCTCGAAGCGGGGATCGACCTTGAAAGCCTTGTACTCATCGGCGGCTGACATCCACTCATTGGCGCCGCGGCTCTCCTTTGTCACAGGCATCGGCGGAACATTCGTGTCATCGATCTTCTCCGCAACAGGCTTGCCTTGCGCGAGGGCGTGGATGCGCTGGTCGCGGTTGGCGGTCATCACATCGAAGTTGCGCATGGCGGGAAGGAAGTCGAGGTAGCCGTAGGATTGGTTGCGCCCACCGGTGTAGTAGAAAGTGTTGGCGGGGCGGAAACGCCGGAAAAACTGGCGGTCCTTATCGAGCACAGCCTCGCGCAGTTTCGCGTTCACGGCCGGCGGTGTTTCGTTCACGAGCTGGCGGAACGCGGTACGCCCCACCAGCGCGTAACCTTCATCGTTCAGATGCGCGCCGTTGATGGTCAGGTCCGTGCCTGCATCAGACATCGCTTCGTGCGTCGCGGTGTAGAGATCAACGAAGCCCACCTTCTGCTCCGCGGCGACTTCGCGAATGACTTCGACGTAGGCTCTAATGCGCTCGTTGTTCAAATCGCCTGCCGGCACGCCTTTCACATTTTCATTGGCGATGGGCGAGAGCAGGACGATGCGCGGGGCCGTCGATCCGTTGAAGGCTTTGCTGCGAAGTTCCGCGATGTGCTTCGACAGCGCGGCCCGAAAACGCGGCAACCCCTCAGGCCCGTCGAAGGACTCGTTGAAACCGTAGGCTGCGAAGATGACGTCGATGTTCTCGTGGACCAGATGCTGCTCGGTGTCCGCGAAGTTGGCGGGCCGGGGCTGAAGGTCCGGCGTGTCGGCAGGCCAGGAGAGATTGCGAAAGACCAGCTCCAGTTGCGGGTAACGCTGCTGAAGGAGTGATTCGATGAAGCCGAAGTGCTGCTCGCGCTCCAGCAGCGTGTTGCCGATGAAGGCGATGCGGTCGCCCTTGTTCAGCTTCAAAGGCAGGCCTGTTTCGACAGGCTGCGTGGCCTTGGCGCGCGGGGCGGTCTTTTCGTAGATCGCGTACTTGGCGTAGGAGGCATCCTCATTTTCCCCTTCGGCTTTGGCCTTAGCCTTGGCCTGCTTCTTGTTGGCCTTGTCCGGTTTGTCTGGTTTGTCCGTCTTGTCAGCGGCGAAGCTGGGACCGGCCGGCTGAATCGCGTAGGACACCAGCAGCAGACCGAGGGCAGCGGCGAGAGTGCCTGCCAGGAAGCGGCGAGGGGTGAGTGTGTTGAGCATTGATGTTGTCCTCGTTCCTTGCCCTCAAAGGGGGCTGCGCTTTTCTTAATCGTCATCATAACTGGCACGGTGTCCGTTCATGCCTGCGCACTTGGTTTGACACAGGGTTGCTGTCGATCCTTCGAGTCCGCTGCCCTGTGCTACCATCACTTGCTCTGTCCCCACCCGCCAACGAGGTCCTGGATCATGACGCGCACGCATCTGAGTTTTTTGGTTCTGCTCGCATTCACTCTAATCACATCGCCCTTGAGCGCAGCCGACGACGTCAAGGCTGTATCGACGGAGCCGGAGGCGCGTACCTTCAGTCCGAAGGATCAGCCGGATGAAGTGCTGCACTACCGCTACCTCGCGCCGCCGCAGGTCAAGAAAGGCGGGAAGTTTCCGCTGCTGCTGTGCCTGCACGGAGCCGGCGAGCGCGGCGATGACAACGCCAAACAGGTCGGGCATTTCAAACCCCTTTTCGCTTCGGCGCAGACGCGGGAGAAATATCCGTGTTACATCGTGCTCCCGCAGGCACCCGAGAAGGAACTGTGGGCAACCTATGGCTGGTCCACCCCGCGCGACACGATGGAAGGCAAGCCTTCGCGCAGTCTCGCGCTCGCCAAGGCCCTGGTGGAAGAACTGATCAAAACGGAAGCGGTGGACCCGGCGCGGATCTACATCACCGGCCTGTCCATGGGCGGGTACGGCACGTGGGAGATGATCCAGCGCTATCCGCACTTCTTCGCAGCGGCGGCACCCGTCTGCGGCGGCGGCGACCTTACGCAGGCGAAAGCCCTGACCCACCTGCCCATCTGGGCGTTCCACGGCGACAAGGACACCGTCATCACGCCCGAGAAGACCGGCAACATGATCGACGCGATCAAGGCGGCATCAAAGGACAGCAAGGCGAAGTGGACGCTCTACCCCGGCGTCGGACACAACAGTTGGAGCAAGGCGTTCAGCGATCCGGAACTGCTGGAGTGGATGTTCACGCAGAAGCGGACGAAGAAGTAATTCGCACCTGCGCCTGCTTGCGTGTCCCACGACTTCATTCATTCTCCGCCCGATTTGAAGATCACCGCTTATGATGAACAACATGCGAGCGAGGCCTGCCTATTTCGCGGCGATGATGATGTGCCTGTGGTCACAGGGCGCGGCTGCGGAAGAAAACGCGGCTGCGGCGCTCGCCATCCTTGAGAACCACTGCATTCGCTGTCATCACGAGGAGAGCCGCAAGGGAAAACTTTCACTCGCGACGCGGGCTGACCTGCTCAAAGGCGGCCGCAACGGCGCAGCAATTACGGTCGGGAATCCGGATGCGAGTCGGCTCATCAAGCTGGTGACGCCGGAGGAGGCTGGCGTGCCTCCCGACATGCCTGAAGAAGGTCAGCCGCTGACCGCTGCACAGAGACAGACGCTGCGCCAGTGGATCAAGGAGGGTGCGACCTGGCCGGAGGGGCTCGTGCTGAAGGAGAAACCCAAGGCTGATCACACGTGGTGGTCCCTTCAACCGGTGAAGGCGGTTGACCCGCCGACGCCTGCGGGGTTGCCGCCGAAGTGGGAGAAGAATCCGATCGATCGCTTTGTGTTCGCGCGCCTGACGGAACGCAGTCTGCTGCCCTCGCCTGAGGCGGATCGGCGCACGCTCGTTCGCCGGCTTTACTTCGATCTGCTCGGCCTGCCGCCGACGCCGAAGGAAGTCGACGCCTTCGTCAACGATGACGCGCCGGACGCCTACGAGAAGCTGGTCGATCAACTTCTCGCCTCACCGCACCTGGGCGAGCGCTGGGCCCGTCACTGGCTGGATATCGCGCACTATGCTGACACGCATGGCTTTGAACGCGACATGCGCCGCGATCACGCCTGGCGCTATCGCGATTACGTCATCGAATCCTTCAACAGCGACAAACCATACGATCGCTTCCTTCAGGAACAGATTGCCGGCGATGTGATTGATCCGACGAATCCTGATGCGATCATCGCGACGGGCTTTCTCGCGGCAGGGCCTTTTGACTTTGTCGGACAGGTGGAGACGCAGAGTGGTGCCCTCCGCGCCCAGGCCCGCGCGGATGATCTGGATGACATGGTCACGACCGTCATCAGCGCTGCCATGGGCTTGACCGTCAACTGCGCTCGATGTCACGATCACAAGATCGATCCCATTCCGCAGAAGGATTACTACGCGCTGTGGGCGGTGTTCAGTGGCGTGAAGCGCGGCGATCGGAAAGTGCCCGCAGCCGGTGACGGCATCGCGAAAGAGATCGCAGAGACCAAGAAGCAACAGGCGCAGGTGCTGGCGGAACTGGGCACACTGGAAGGCAAAGGCCTCGATCTGGCGGACATCATCGGCGGCGGCAACGGCTCCGGCACCGGGGTAAAAACGCAGGGCATCGACCCGCGCACCGGTAAGCCGACGCGCGGCCTGGTCGGGTACCTCGACGGCGTGAAGGTCAATGCGTTTGTGCCTTCGGCGGTTGAGTTCGTCGATGGCATCGTGATTCCCGGGCCCAAGGCTGTTGTGCCGATCTCTTCGACGGGGCTGACACTGGAAGACCTGCCCGCGACCGGCGGCAAGACGTGGGACTATGTGCAGCTCGGTCCCGTGCATTCGCAGCGAAGCACCGAGCTTTCCGGCATCAACTACAACAGCGACGGCCACTCGCTCCTCGGCCTGCACGCCAACAAGATCATCACCTTCGATCTGGATGCGATCCGCGCGAAGCATCCGGAGTACCGTCGCCGCGCGACCTTCCGCGCTGTTGCGGGCTACGGCGGACGCGAAGCGAGCGCCCACGCGCTCTGCGGTGTCTATCTCGACGGCAAGCCACAACTGAAACTCACGCGCGTCGATCAGGACACGCCCGGCATTCCCATCGACATCGACCTCGATCCCAAGGCGCGATTCCTCACGCTCGTCGCGCTCGATGGCGGCAACGACATCAGCCACGACCAGGTTTTCTTCGGTGATCCCCGGCTTGTTCCCGACGCGCCCGATGCGCAAACGCCTGAACAACTGGCCCGGATCAAGAGCCTGCGCGAGGAACAGGATCGTTTGCAGAAGCGTCTGGTTGAGCTGGGGCCGATGCCTGCGGAAGGACAGGTTTACGCGGTGGTGTCAGGCCGGCCTGAGCCGGTGCATGTGCTTCAGCGTGGCGACCCGGCTTTGCCGCTGGATGCGGTCGCGCCGGCTGCGCTCTCGTGCATTCAAACGCTCGACACATCGCTCGCCAAGCTGGAAGACCCCGAAGGCAAACGGCGGCTCGCGCTGGCAAAGTGGATCACCGATCCTGCCAACCCGCTGACTTCGCGCGTCATCGTCAATCGACTCTGGTACTACCACTTCGGGCAGGGCATCGTGAGCACGCCCAGCGACTTCGGGTTCGCGGGCGGCCGGCCTTCGCATCCTGAATTGCTCGACTGGCTGGCGGGCGAACTCGGTCGCCGCAAGGGGTCGCTCAAGGCGATGCATCGGTTGATCGTGACCAGTCAGACCTATCGACAGAGTTCCATGTCCAACTCCGCGGCCGCGTCTGTCGATGCGGACAATCGGCTGCTCTGGCGCATGAACCCGCATCGGCTGGAGGTTGAAGCCGTGCGCGATGCGGTGCTCACGGTCAGCGGTTCGCTCAACACGAAGATGGGCGGCCCGGGCTACGAAGACTTCAAATACCGGCAGGAGTACGCGCCGGTCTACACCTTTTTCGCGCCGGATCGCCCTGAATTGTGGCGGCGAACCATCTACCGCTTCGTCGTGCGCACCACGCCCAACACGTTCCTGACCGCGCTCGATTGCCCGGACCCTTCGGTGCTCACGCCCACGCGCAACCGCACCACCACCGCCCTGCAATCCCTCGCCCTGCTGAACAACCGCTTCATGATGGATCAGGCTCGACTTTTCGCGCAGCGACTGGAGCGCGAGGCCAAGGGCGATGAGCGTATCGACATGGCGTTTCGACTCGCCTTCAGCCGGGGGCCGACGGAGGTGGAGAAGAAGCTGGCCCTGGAGCTGGTTCAGGAGCAGAGTCTGTTTCAGTTCTGCCGGATGCTGCTGAATGCGAACGAATTTGTTTACGTGGATTGATGTATGGATAACCGTCAAACAACTCGAGCCTCGCATGGCCGGCGTCAGTTTCTTTCCACGATGGCTGGTGGCTTCGGCATGGTCGCGCTGACCGATCTGCTTTCGCGCGATGGCATCACGGCATCAGCGCAGGCGGCTGACGCGGGTGCCCCCCTTCCGCAGCGCCATCCGCTGGCCGTGCGCCCGCCTCACTTTGCCCCGCGGGCTCAGCGCGTCATCCACATCTTCTGTCCCGGCGGCATGAGCCACGTGGATACCTTCGATTACAAGCCGGAGCTCGAGCGCCGCGCGGGCAAGCCTTTTGATCCGACCGGTGATCTTCAGTTCTTCGCGTCCAAGCCGGGCAACTGTCAGCCGAGCTTCTGGAAGTTCAGACAGCGCGGGCAGTCGGGGCTGTGGGTGTCCGACCTCTTGCCGAAGTTGGCTGCGTGCGTCGATGACATGGCGTTCATTCATTCGATGAAGAGCAAGACCGCCCTGCACGGGCCGGCCTGCTTCATGATGAACACCGGCTTTATTTTCCCCGGCTTCCCGAGCATGGGCGCGTGGGTGACCTACGGTCTGGGCAGCGCGTCGGAGAACCTGCCCGCCTTCGTCGTCCTCCCCGACCCGCGCGGCCTGCCGCCCGGCGGGCCTCTGAATTGGGGTGCCGGTTTTCTCCCGGCTGTCCATCAAGGCACCGCGTTCACCACCGACGCCAAACGCGATCCCGTGGCTGACCTCTTCCCTGCGGAGGGCTTCGAAACCGGTTCGCGCGAAGAGGAAGCTTCAGCCCGCGCGTTCCTTCAACAGCTCAATCGCAGGCATGCGGACAAACGCACAGGCGAATCCGAACTCGAAGCCCGTATCGCGGCGATGGAGCTGGCGGCCAAGCTGCAACTGAGCGTGCCTTCGGTGACGGACCTGGCCGGCGAATCCAAGGCGACACTCGATCTTTATCAGCTTGAACACGAAGACCTCGGCCCTTTCGCAAGGCAGTGTCTGCTGGCGCGGCGGCTCGTCGAGCGCGGTGTGCGCTTCGTTCAACTCTTCTGCGGCGCGGAGAACACCACCGCGAAAAAAATCCGCCCCAACTGGGATTCACACGAAGACCTCCCGCGCGATCACGGCTACTGGGGCCCGGTGCTGGACCACGGCGCGGCTGCATTGCTCAGTGACCTGAAAGCCCGCGGCATGCTCGACGACACACTCGTCATCTGCTCGACCGAGTTCGGCAGACAGCCCGGTGCTCAGGGCGGCAAAGGCCGCGATCATAACGCCGGTGCCTACACCACATGGCTCGCGGGCGGCGGCATCAAGGGCGGCGTGAGCTACGGCGAGACCGATGACCTCGGCTTCCAGTCCGTGAAGGACATCGCTTACTCCTACGATCTTCACGCCACCTGCCTGCACCTGATGGGCATCGATCACACCAAGCTTTCGTACTATCACAACGGCATCAACCGCAGGCTCACCGATGTGCATGGGCATGTCATCCAACCGCTGCTGGCATGAAAGCAGACGGGAAGCTCAAGGCGGTCCATCGCGGCGGCCCTGTCGGCTTCGCCTGTCTCGCTGGAGGTTTCGCAATGAAGTTCCGCTGGCTTCTCATTTTCATAATCTCGCTTGGCTTCGCGGCTGCCTTATCAGGCGAGGAAGATGCCCCACGGACTTCGTCACGGCACCTGAAATGGGAACCGCTGCCCGCGCTGCCTGATGCGCTGGGCGTTGCCGGTCCGTTCGTGGGTGTACACAACGAGGCGCTCATCGTCGCGGGCGGCGCGAATTTCCCTGTTGCGGATGGCGAGGATTTATGGAAAGTGCCCAAGGTGTGGCACGATGAGGCGTGGGTGTTGACGAAGACAACCGAGGGCAAGTACAACTGGCGGACGGGCTTCAAACTGGCTCGGGCTGTGGGCTACGGCGCATGCGTGAACTCGCCGCGCGGCATCGTCTGCATCGGCGGGAACGACGCCACCAGCACTTTCGCCAACGTCTTCCTGCTCAAGTGGGATGCGGAACTAAACTCGCTTTCGACTTCGCCCCTCCCTGACCTGCCGCAACCGCTCGTCTACGGCGCAGCGGCGATCATCGGCAACACGGTCTACATCGCGGGCGGTCAGACTGATCAGGCACTTACCACCGCGACCACCTTCTTCGCCCGGCTCAATCTATCCGCGCTCGATGATGCGAAGGGGCCCAAAGCGGAATGGGAGATTCTGCCGCCCTGGCCCGGTCCGGCTCGCGCGTTCAATCTCGTCGCCGCCCAGCACAACGGATTCGATGACTGCATCTACGTCATCGGCGGACGCATGCAGAACCCGGCGATCACGGGCGATGCGGGCATCGTCGCGCTGGCGGATGTGTACGAGTTCAATCCGAAGAGTTTCGACAAAGCTGCCTTCGACGCGAAGGCCGATACTTATCGCGGTCAAGGCGAGTTCGCTAATCCATGGCGCAGGCGCGCCGACGCACCGCGACCGATCATGGCGGGCACTGCATCCGCGATCGGCCAGTCGCACATCTTCATCCTCAGCGGCGCCGACGGCGAACTGATGAAACGCATCGCACAAGACCCTGAGTTTGCCAAGACTCACCCCGGGTTCCCGAAAAGGACCTGGGCGTATCACACCATCACTGACACCTGGATCGATGCCGGCGCGAGCCCGTCTAATCAAGTGACGACACCGCCTGCGCGCTGGGGCAAGGGCATCATCGTCGCCAGCGGTGAAGTGAAGCCGCGCGTGCGAACGACGCAGGTCTGGCTTGTCACGCCGGTCAGTCCGGATCGCTCCTTCGGGGCTGTGAACTTCGCCGTGCTCGTGCTCTACCTGCTCGCGATGGTCGGCGTCGGCATCTACTTCACCCGCCGCAACAAGAACACCGATGACTACTTCCGCGGCGGCCAGCGCGTCGTCTGGTGGGCGGCGGGCTGCTCCATCTTCGCCACCATGCTTTCCTCGATCACCTACATGGCGATCCCCGCCAAGGCCTACGCGCAGGACTGGGTCTATCTCATGGGCAACATGATGATCCTCGCCGTCGCGCCGATCGCGGTCTACCTCGCGCTGCCTTTCTTCCGCAGGATCGATGCGACCAGTGCATACGAGTACCTGCAGAAGCGTTTCAACCTCCCCGTGCGCCTCTTCGGCAGCGCCTCGTTCACCATCTTTCATATCTTTCGCATGGCGATTGTCATGTCGCTGGCGGGCCTCGCGCTAGCGACGGTCACGCCGCTGACCGCGTCGCAGTGCGTCCTGATCATGGGCGTTCTGAGCATCATCTACTGCACGCTCGGCGGCGTCGAAGCTGTGATCTGGACCGACACGATCCAAACCTTCGTCCTCCTCGGCGGAGCGCTGGTCTGCTTCATCATCATGGCCTCCGGCACCGATGGCGGACTCGGCGGCCTGCTCGACGCAGCTACCAAACACAACAAGCTGCACACTTTCAATTTCCATTGGGATGCGACCAGCACCAGTCTCGCCCTGTGGGTCGTAATCATCGGCGCGATCGGGCAGAATATTTCCAGCTACACCGCCGATCAGGCTGTGGTGCAAAGGTACATGACCACGCCGGATCAGAAGCGGGCGGCCCGTTCGATCTGGTTCGCCGCGATCCTGGCGATCCCTGCATCGTTTCTCTTTTTCGGCCTGGGCACGGGCCTTTTCGCGTTCTATCAATCCAATCCTGACAAACTCGATGCGACGTTCATGACCGATCAGATTTTCCCGCTCTTTATCGCCGATCAGGTGCCTGTCGGGCTGGCGGGGCTGATCGTTGCCGGCATCTTCGCCGCGGCACAGTCCACGATCTCCACGAGTATGAACTCCACCGCCACCGCGGTCGTCACCGATTTCCTTCGTCCATTCAATGCCTTGACAACTGAGCGCGGCTATCTCAATGCCGCCCGCACCGTCACGCTGCTCCTGGGCATCCTCGGCACGCTGCTGGGCCTTCTCTTCGTCGATCCCAGCATCAAAAGCCTGTTCGATAAATTCCTGATGATCATCGGCCTGTTCATGGGCGTGCTCGGCGGCCTGTTCGCCATGGGCGTGCTTACAAAGAAATGCAACGGCCCAGGCGCGCTCATCGGCGTCATCGTCGGCGCGGCCGTCATGTTCGCCATGCCCTACTTCACGAAGATCAGCGGCTATCTCTATGCCGCCATCGGCCTCACCACCTGCTTCGGCGTCGGCTACTTCGCCAGCCTGCTCCTGCCCGTGACACAGAAAGACCTGGCCGGCCTGACAATTCACAAGCTCGGAGAATCATCATCCGGCGAAGAAGCCTTGCGATGAGCAGTCACCCAATCCCCTCCCCGGTCAACTCCCATTGCACCAATCGATCGATCCACGCGGTGTGGCTCGATGATGGCATAGAATGAACCGAGCCTCGGGGAATTTGGAAATGACCTATCTGGAGGTACTTCGATCCGGTGAAGTGATTCGGCGGCAATTGATTCAAGACAATCATTCTGCCGAGGGCTGTGCCATTGAGACGGAAGAGGACGGCATCGTCTTCGTGAAACCGGGTGAGTCGACCAGGACCGAGCAGTTCGAGTATCGGATCGTCACCGATACTTCCCTTCCATCGACTGCGCCGCCGGAGGAAGCAAGTCAATCGCGCGGCGATCCCGCTTCCTTCAGCTCCGCCGGCCCTGCCATTATTCCGTTTGCCGACATCGCCGAAGCGCCGAGCATCGAAGGATTCAGAATCCTCAACAGGATCGGCGAAGGCGGCATGGGCATCGTCTGGCGGGCGATTCAGTTGGCCGCAAAGCGACTCGTCGCGCTGAAGACGTTGAGTCACGCCTCGCTCTACAGGCCCCGGGCTGCGATGCGATTCGAGCGCGAGATCGAACTGACCGCGCGACTGGTCCATCCGAATATCGCCCGGGTCTATGACAGCGGCCTGCATCGCGGCATTCATTTTTTCGCCATGGAACTGATCGATGGTCTGCCGCTGGATGAGTTCGTTCGCCAGCAGAAACTCTCCACGCGCGACAGCCTGATTCTAGTGAAGAAGATCTGCCTGGCGGTCGATCATGCCCACCGCCGGGGCATCATCCATCGCGACCTGAAGCCTTCGAACATTCTGGTGACGGCTGACGGTGAGCCGCACGTGCTGGATTTCGGTCTCGCCAAAGTCATCGCCGAGGGGCTGGATGATCAGATCACGGAAGACGGAACCGCCCCCGGCACACTGGCGTACATGCCGCCCGAGCAGGCGGCCGGCCGCATGAACCTGGTCGACACCCGGGCTGACATCTACGCCCTGGGGGCCATTCTCTTCCGGATCCTCACCGGTGAATTCCCGCATGACATGACCGGGTCGCAGCACGAACGGCGACGGCGCGTCATCGAAGAAGACGCCCGGCGACCACGATCCTTCGCCGGCGAAGTCGACAGTGAACTGGAAGCGGTCGTCGTAAAGTGCCTCGCGCATGATCCGGATCAGCGATACGGCTCGGCCTCGGAACTGGCGGCGGAGATCGATCGCTACCTGGCCGGCGAACCGCTCATCGCGCGAAAACTCACCGCCTTCTACTTCCTGCGCAAAAAGCTGACCAAGTACTGGGCCCGCACCGCCGTCGCCGCGTCCTTCATCAGCATTTTGCTCAGCGTGGCGGTCTTCTCCTACAACAAAGTCGTGGAGCAGCGCGACATCGCGGAGCAAGCGGCCGAGGCACGAAGGCAGGCGCTCTATCTGCACAAGATTCCGCTCGTGTACATGCACATCCAGAACAACCGCGTCGACCAGGCGATGGAACTGCTCGACCAGTGCCCGGAAGATCTGCGCAACTGGGAATGGTACTTCCTGCGCCAGATGGCGGATCAGAGTGTGTGGACGATAACGCCCGATGAGCATGGCATCGGCTCGCTCAGAAAGCTGGCGCTGAGCGATGATGGTCAACGCGTGTTTGCGATGGAGGAGTCGGGCACTCTCAATCGGAAAATGCAGGATCGGTCTCCGTGGCGCGGAAAGGTGCATGCGTGGGACGCGGCGTCGGGCAAGGCCGTTGCGCTGCGCTGCCCGATTGATCTGACCCGCCTGCCACTGGCGTTCGGGATGGACGGACAGTGTTTGGCCGTGATGACCGGCCCGCGAACGGTGGAGTTCTGGGATTACACGAGTGATAAGGTCACGAAAGTCACGCTTGGCCGGGATCCGATCACTGGTGCAAGCGACGAGGTCGGCGCGAGCATCGGTCTGAGCGCGGATCACAAGTCCTTTGCGACTTGCTCGGCGATGGGGTTGCTCATCGTGTGGGACCGCGAAAGTGGTAAGCCTCTGCGCGAGATCAAAGTTGCCAGGCTGTCGTCGGGCGCGGTGGCGTTCAGCGGTGATGGCCGCGTGATATATGCGAAACTCTCGACCGGAGCAGGCCAGGATAAGTGGGGAATCTGGCGCGTCGATACAGGCGAACCGCTCAAGACTGTCACGGGAACATCCATCGATATCAGCCCCGACGGCTCGCGCCTCGCGGTCGGCGGGACGGATGGTTCCCTGGAGGTTCTTGATGTTACCTCCGACGGCAGGCTGTGGACTGTGCCGGCTCACGAAGGCACTCTGGACGGCGTTCAATTCGACCCATCTGGGTCACGCCTGTTCACCAGCGGGCGTGACCGCCTGGTCAAAGTGTGGGATGCAAAGACCGGCGCATCCATCGCTACCCTGCGCGGGCACCGCTTCGCGCCTCGCGCCCCGCTGGTGGCATCTTCGGGAACCGCGGCAATATCCATCGACCAGTCGAGTACCATCAAGTGCTGGAATCTGGCGGATTCACCGCAGCAGACGCGGGTGTTTGCCCGCGGCGCTCGAGACTACATTCTCTCGATTCGCGCGGGGCCGGACGAAGAACAGTTGCTGGTGCATTCCTTGGATCACGGACTGGCATTGTTGAATCTGAGCGACGGCACCTGGAAGCCGATCGGCGAAGGCGAAGGCACGGAAGTGACCAGCGCTGATATTTCATCGGACGGGCGCATCGCAATAGGCACCGCGATGGGAGATGGCGAGGTGGAGTTGTGGGATATCAAGAGCGGACGGACCATTCGTCGGCTGCCGACGAAGTGCGGACAGATTCAGCAGCTCGCGTTTCATCCAACCCGGCCGTGGCTGGCAGTATATGGTTCCAAAGGACTGGCGGTCTGGGACATCGACAGTCAGATGCGCCTGGCCGAACTCCCAGCGTTGGGGCAGATGGCGTTTGATCCCCGGGGTGATCTGCTGGTTGCGGTTCAGAAAAGTGCGGTGGAAGACATCGAACTTTCATACGAGCTGGTTGGATGGCGCACCGATTCCTGGAAAGAAGAGTTTAGACTCAGCGGACATCGCGCCCCGCTCTTCAGTCTGGTCTTCAGTCCCGATGGCCAGACAATGGCTTCAAGCGACTCGAGCGGTGAAGCCATTGTCTGGTCCGTTCCTCTTGTAATGGCAAAGTATCGCCTGCGGCCGTTCGGTCTTCAGAATGCATCTAGCCTGTCATTTAGTCCGGACGGATCGCGGCTGGTCACGTGCGGTCCCACAATGAAAATGTGGGATGCCGCCACCGGCAATGAACTGATCACCATCGGGAGTGAATCACAGCAAGCGCGTACCATTCAGAGTGTTGGATTCATCCGATCAGGCAAGGCCATCGGGGCGGGGACGGATTATGGGATCGTGGTGTGGTCGAGGGGAAGATGAGAACGCCTCTCCTCTATCGGGAGCGTTTAGGGGACATCCGGCAGGGCTTTGGCTTAGGGGTCGACTCTCACGGTGACCCTACCACCGAGCGCCTGGTAGTCACCCTGCACGGTGACATCGGTTTTCTGCCCAGCCGCCCCCTTCCTTGTCGCGACGAGATGCCGATCAACATAGGCCTGTCGACTTGCGTCTCGCGGTACTGCGTAGATGACGATGCACTCCCAGGCCTTGATTCTTCCATCCCAGTCGTAAATTGGCTGAATCACGACGTTCTCTTTCTCTTTATTTGTGTAAAGGTATCGATAGCCATTCCCGGTTGCGCCGCGGGTGTCGTGGGTAAGCACTCTCGTCAGACTTCTGGTAGTCGCAGTGTTCGCGTTGCCTTTATCCTCCACTTTGACCGTCACGGTGGATAGCACTCGTCGATCCGCGGCTGGGCCCTTCGGCGCGGAGCCTTTCTTGTCTTCTGGTATAACGGTGACCAAAGCGATTTTCAGACCTGATGTATAGATTCCTGCGGGCCCGCCATTTTCCATGTCCGGATCATTGGCCTCCATGTAGAAAATGTGGACGCCGGCGCATGACTGCCCACTCGTACGCCGCAGATACAGCTTCCACTGAGTGTCGATTTTTTCCAGACGAGCGGGGGCAAAATCACCTCCCGCACCATCGAGAAAATAGTTCTCGCTTACCCAATTCAGATTCTCGCTCGGCGCGGGATCACAGTTGTTCCCTTGAGAATCTGTGTAAAGGGTCACCAAAAGTTCATTGTCTTGCTTTCCATAATCGCCACGTTTCTCAGGCGCGGGCGCATTCTGTTTCTTCAGCTTCGCCTGCCCATTCGCTACAACCAGTCCGACGAGCCCGACGAGGAAGGCCACGCAAAGCAATACGGAAGCGCGAGTTCGTGATGGCATTTCGATTCTCCAGAAAAGTGGATTTGAGAGATTCTGTTTACTTCATTTTGACGCGCGGCGGAAATTCCTTGACGCACATCAGAACAATCCGTTAGAATGAACGCTCACATCATCAAGTCGGGAACAGGACAACACTAAGGAGACCGAGCATGCAAATGCGACAAATCATTGTGGCCGTGACTCTTGCGGCCTTTCTTTCGGGCACGGGCATCGCATCGGGCGCGACGATTGCCGAGATCACCGGCGTGTCGGGCGGCGGACTGGGCAGCGTGGTCGAAGTGCCCGGATCGACCCTCGTCGACACCGCCCCGTTCGCGGTCCCCAACAACGATAACGTCGACTTCTCCGACAACTTTTTTCTTTACGATGTGCGGTTTGACGCCGTTGCTCCGATCGACGTGGTCTTCAGGGCCGTCAATTCGGGAGGCACCTCCGAATATGACACGGTGCTCAATACTCTCCATAACAACACCGCTGTCTCGTGGACCGGTTTCAAGCTGGAAATAGGATTCGGAACCGGCGCTGCCTTTCAGACAATCGCCGGCACCGGTCTCGATTTCGATTCGCCGGACATGGACAGCTTCGTCGATCCTCCGACATTCCTGCCGAGCATCGATCACCAGGAACTTTCGCTGACTTTTTCTGGCGGCTTGCGCGCTCCCGGCCTCGGCAGCGGCCCCTCCTTCTCTATCGACGTGCCCGACTCCACGCTCGTCCCCGACGCCGCCAAGACTGCTGACGGCTACCTCTTCACCCTGCGACACACACCCATCGCGCCCGCACCGCCCAACCTCCCGCCGCAAGCGGATGACGATTCGCTCGCGGTGTTCGCCGGCGCTCTCATCGATTTCACTTTCACCGGCATCGACCCCGAAGGTACGCCCCTGATCTGGTCGCTGATAAGCTTCACCGGCCCCACGCCGCTGCATGCACCCACCTTCAATTCGCTCACGCAGCAGTTCCTCTGGGACACCACCGGCTCGGCAGGCACCTTCTTCGCGCTGGTCAACGCTTCCGACGGCTCGCTCAACGATGAAGCCACACTCTCCATCACCGTGGCGAGCACCCGCCAGGCCATTGAAGTGCCCGAGCCGCTGAGCGTGTCCGCCCTGCTGCTTGCAAGTGCTATCGGATTGATGCGTCGATCCCGACATACGATTTGAATCCCCGACAAACGGGTTAGCGATTCTCGAACCAGTTGTACAGGCCCATCGCGGGTGTGTCGTCAAGAATAGCGGCAATCTGAACAGGCTCGCCGTGCCCGTCGGCGAAGCTGACGTTGGCGACCGAGTCCGCGCTGTGATACGCGCCCACGCCCCAGGTCATGCGGCCGGGCGGATCGAACGGGGCATACCGGGCGCCCATCTGAGCCGTGCCGAACGGTGCCATCTCCGGGTCCATGAAAGAGGGATACCGCGAAGGCTGGCGGACCAGAGCCCAATTCATCTTTTCATTCATCAGGCCGCCGGCGTTCGTCCACCAACGATTCACGGTGTAACCCCAGCGACTGGCAAAGTAGATCGTCTTGGGGAACCGCTGCTGAATCTCCGGACAGGCGTTGTAGCTGACGGTATTGGTGAGCGTCAGGCCGGGCGCTTGGGGCAGCGACTGATCCATCGCATCCACCCAGTTGGGATGATTGGTGACGTTGTAGGTGTAAGGAATGATGCCGCGGTTGCCTTCGAGCCAGGCGATCCATCCGAACTGAACCTGATGCAGGTTGGACAGGCAGTGCGTGGCGCGGGCCACCTGCCTGGCTTTGCCGAGAGCGGGAAGCAACATCGAGATGAGCATGCCGATGATGGCAATGACCACCAGCAGTTCAACCAGGGTGAACCCGGATCTCCGAAACGGCGAATTGAATACCCGACGCTGCAACATATGTCCCTGGCCCTCTTTCCAGACGATCGGCTCAACAAAGCACGATCACAGACGGAGTTCCAACGATCTGATTCAGCATAACTAATTGCCGTGAGATTGCCACGACGACTTCAACAAATCGCGTCGCCACCAACCATCCAACCTCCCCCGACGTTATCTATTACCCCGATCCCCCTCGACTCTGCGCCGCGATCGGCGATTTTCTCAACAGGATCCGAATGGAATGACGCGTTCCCCGTCAGCGAAACATCAGGCGCGCATCACTTCTTCTCCTCAACAGGCACCAGTTGAAACGCATCGACGATGACGAAGCCATCCGTACCGGCATTGCTCACGGTGATCACCGTTTCGACATCCGCAGCCAACTTCACGATGCCGATCGCGCGGAAGTGCTTTCCGGAAGGCAAGGCAACCGTCTGGTCCACGCTCAGTGTCACCTGATTCGGACCGCTGGAAATCACGATGGGCACCTTCGTCGCCCGAGTGGCATGCGCCGAGTAGGCCATCGCGAGCTCATACCGCCCCGCCTTGGGCGCGGTGAATCGGAACGTGGCCGAGGCTTTGCCATCGGCCTTTTTTTCATCGTGGATGTAGCCCGCTCCAATGTGCGGCTTGAAGTTGGTGGAGCGCGTCCAGGTTCCCTTCAACGCGGCGTCGCCGTCGTCGAGCACGATGCCCGCCAGCGTCTTGGGATGGATCGAACTCTCCCGCGCCGATGGCGATGCACCGGCCGGCAGTCGCGGTAAGTCGAGCACCTGCTTCTGCGCGAGCAACCTGGGGCGCAGTTTCTGATAGGGAATCTCCTGCACGGCCACGCCCAGCTTCGTCGCGAGCGCCCCAGCAATGCCCGCGCTCTGACCCAGGATCATCCAGGTGGGCTCCACGCGAATGGACGAGATGCCGACGTGGGTGCAGGAGAGCGCGACGGGCACGAGAAGATTCGAGCACTCGCCCGGCTTGGGCACAATCGCGCGATAAGGAACGTGATAGGCGTAGCCGTGTCCGCGGTCTTTCATCCTCACGGGAAAGATCGTGCCTTCATTGATGACGCCGCCCTCCGGCAGCGCGATGCGCTGACAGTCATGCGAATCGATCGGGAATGAAGAGACCGCAATCGCATCCTCCTTTTCCGTTTCCTCAAGAATGTCCTTCTGGCTGAGAACGTACATGCCCTTCATGCGTCGGCCTTCGCGAACGTAAAGCGCGGGCGGGAAGTGCCCGGTGCCTGGGAACTCATCCTTGCACAGGCCGAGCTTTGCAAATCGTTCGCGCGTGGCTTCGGGGACGGACGGGTCGGTGGTGAGGAAGTGGTAGAACTCGAGCGTGTACAGTTTGTGCGCTTCCCAGATCGCCGCCCTGCCGGCCTCATCGGCTTCGCACCAGCCGTTGCCGCCGCCGACCAGCCCCAGCGAGAACTGCCCGCCGATGGAGTTGTTGCCATCGAACTTCCCGCCCGGCAGCGGGTAGAGATCCCACCCCGGTTTTCCGCCTGTCTTCGCGAATCGGCGCATGACCTCGAAACGCGCGGGATCGTAGTCCGCAGGCTTGGGGAACGGCACGCGGTTCTCCGCGTCTTCGGTCAGGCAAAGCCGAAAGCTGTAGACCATCACGTTCCGATCGCCTTCCTCCTCCGGCCCTGCATTGGCAGTCGTAATCAACGGCAACACCTTTCCATCACTGCCGAAGCCGTCGATGTTCATCTTTCCTTTCGGATATCGCTTCCCCGCCAGGGATTCGCCGAACTCCGCCCGCCCTTCGCGCCCGATCGTCCAACCGACGCCCGCCGCCGCCATCAGGTCGCCTTCATAGGTCGCATCGATGAAAACCTTCCCGGCGAACGTGCCCTCGCTGGTGATAAGCGCGGTAAGGCGCGTGCCGTCCTTCTTCACGGACTTGAGAGTTCGCCCGGTCAGGACTTGCACGCGCGCCTCTTCCAGCATCCGCCTGGTCACGCGGGCAGCCACGTGCGGCTCGTACGTCCACTTGGCCTGATCCTTGACGCTCACCACATACGGCAGCTTGATCCCCCGCGCGAGATAGTCCTTCTCGATCCGCGTGTGCCACTCGTCGAACAGGCCCATCATCGTGGTGCGAACGGTCTGATTGGAATCGCTGAAACTCAGACCGCCGGTGTTCAGCCCGCCGACGTGATTCGTCGGCTCCAGCAGAATCACCGATGCCCCTTCGCGCGCAGCTGCGATCGCGGCGCAGAAACCACCCGGCGTCGAACCGTAGACAATCACGTCCGCCGCGGCAGCAGGCACCTGCGCCTGAACCGATGCCTGCGCCAACGCAAGCAGCATGAACGCGATCAACTGACTCTTTCTCATGAGACACATTGACATGCCTGTACCTTACTTTGAGGGCTGTCACCGACAAAGTCATCTTAACGGCTCGGGCCGTTTCAATCCTCTTCGCAGGCATTCACCAACAGGGCCATCGTACGAGGCCCCGCAGCCGAAGAGCAATGCACGCAGGGTGCTGCACGGGCATGGGAACGCCTTGGAATCTGCCGATGACGTGTTGTGAAGGGCCACAGGCAACGCAAGGAGGTGCCGATTCACCGGGGCGAACACGCGGCTCGCGTAGGCATCTCGCTCCGCAAGATGGAACATCCGAGAGTGCGCAGCACGAGATGATCCGAGCCGGACTCTGCGAGTCCGGACACGTCGGGCCGGCTCGAAGCCGGCTCGGCGTGAACACGGCCACCTGCGATTCACCGTCACAATCGCCGATGCACCGCCTTCACTTGTTCGACCGCCGAGCCACTTCGGTTTGCTCGACATTGAGCCGAGCAAACCGATCCGGAAACACAGTCCCCGGCTCTGATCATGTCGGGCTGCGCCCTTCTTCAGTTTCCATCTCGCGGAGCGAGATGACTACGACGCAGCGATATCCCGCGCGAACGCGACTGCTTCCGCTGCCCCGGAGGGGCGCCAGTCTGTAGCCACGGTCCCACGACTCGCTTCACCCGTGGCTACAGTCTTGCGCTCCTCCGGAGCGGGGAGGTGGTCACATGCCGGAAGCCTGTTGCACGCTTCATGGGCTAGCTCCGTCCCCCCGGTAGATTCAGCTTGCCCATGCCATCAAACCATCATCCAATCCATCGTTTGAGGATGGTCGCTCTACTACAATGGGCCATACTACTCGCTGCCAAAGGACCTCCACATGAACTGCTCTTCACGACGATCGCGTTTCCTCTTGTCCGCGATCATGCTGCTCGTGTTCTGTATCGGGACGCTCGTCACCACCCCCGCCCGCGCTCAACTCTCCCCTCCCAACATCATCATCCTTCTCGCTGACGATCTCGGCTGGGGCGATGTCGGTTATCACGGCAGCAAAATCGCCACGCCTCATATCGACCGGCTCGCGAAGATGGGCACGCGGCTCAACCAGTTCTACGTCCAACCTGTCTGCTCGCCCACCCGTGCGGCTCTGCTCACCGGGCGGTACCCGATGCGGATGGGTTTGCAGTGCGGCGTTGTGCGGCCTTGGGCGGACTACGGCCTGCCGCTGGATGAACGCACGATGGCCGATGAACTGAAGGAAATCGGCTACCAGACCGCGATCGTGGGCAAGTGGCACCTGGGGCATTTCAAGCCGGACTATCTCCCCACGCGGCGCGGCTTCACGCAGCAGTACGGCCACTACAACGGCGCGCTCGACTATTTTTCGCACCAGCGCGATGGCGGGCACGACTGGCATAAGAACGACAAACGCAACGATGATGAAGGCTACACGACGGACCTGATCGGCCGCGAGG
>JBBDXA010000131.1:0-27935 GCA_040902585.1 Phycisphaeraceae bacterium | reverse complement strand
CGGGGGAGAAGCCGGGGGAGAAGCCGGGGGAGAAGCCGGGGGAGAAGCCGAAGCCGGATGAGGAAAAGGCTCCGGTTAAGGACAAGGAATAGCCGGACCCTGGCGTTTTCAATTGTCGTGGAATGAGAGTCTTTTTCATAGATTTCTATTGACGCACCCCCTGTCGGGCTGCTATCTCTCGGGTTGTCCTCGATGATTTGAGGACGATCTATTCCCTCCACAACCCGTTGAAAGGAATTGGTATGAAGAGGATGCTTTCCGTTGCCGTGTTCGCAGTGTGCGTTGCGTCGTTCGCTTCGGTTTCACAGGCGGTGGTGGTCGGCACGACGACCGCGGGCGCTGCGACCGCGGCAACTGCCAATCCCGCGATTGATGCCGCCGGTGCAGCCGCGGGTTTCGTTGCCGTGAGCCTCGATCTGGTCAACACGGGTCAGCCGACGCTGGCGGGTGTCACCACGACCGGGTTCGCGCTCGGTGCCGGCGCGGTGTCCGCCGTGAACGATGCAGGGGCCCTCAGCGTTAGCAATGCCCGCGACGCGGACGGGCCCTGGGTGCTGACATTCACATTGGACACGACGATCAACACCAGCGGTTACCAGATTGATCGGATCGAATCGTGGGCCGCCGGCACCGATGAAGAGCGGGCGAATCAGCAGTATGAACTGTTCGTCAGCCGCGTGAACGACGCGGGCTTCGAGTCCCTTGGAGTATTCAGCACCAGCCCGTTCATAGCCCAGGTCGCCAATCCGCCGGGCAGCTTAACGGCTGCTGCGTCGCTTCTTGCGATCGCCGACAATGCGGGCGGCTTCATCGCCACCAATGTCGATGCGGTGCGATTCGGCTTCTCTTCTCAACTCCTGCAGACAGGCTTCACCACGGCCTACCGCGAGATCGACATCTTCGGCACAGCAGCGACGCCCGAGCCCGCCAGCGCCCTTTTGGGCCTGATGGGCATGGCCGCGCTGAGCCGCCGGCGTCGCCGCGCCTGAAGCAGGACTCGCGCAGCGGAACCACTTATAAGCTCCAACGCCTCGTCCACCGCGGGGAGCTTTTTGGCGCGCCTGCTGCGCGTGAAAACATCCATCGCCGCGCGAGGTGGAAGTGCCCTCGAACCGCCGCCGGCGGGCCGCCTTTGCCGGCTCTTTCACCCCGCCCGGCCGCAGGCCTGAATTGTGCCCGTTTTCCCCTGCTTTTCACGCCTTTTCCCGCGCGCGGCCCATTCGCTTTACACCCCTGTCCCTGCTAGAATACCCGTCTCGTATCAGGCCCTGAATCCAGCCGCTTCTGCGGCTGCGATTCACCCCGAAAATTGCCCCAACACGGAAGGTTTGCCGACCATGGACGACGCGATCACCCCCACCGAGGAGAAGCCCGATCAGGCACCCGCCAAAGGCCACTCCGCGGGCAGCGGGACTGGTACGACCAATCTGTACGGCGAAGATCAGATCCAGGTCCTCGAAGGTGCCGAGGCCGTGCGCAAACGCCCCGGCATGTACATCGGCGGCACCGGCGTGGGTGCTCTGCATCACCTCGTCTACGAAGTCCTGGACAACTGCATCGACGAAGCCATGGCCGGCTATGGCGATACGGTCACGGTTGAAATTCTCGCCGACGGTTCCTGCTGCATCACCGATCAGGGCCGCGGCATTCCCGTCGGGCCTAAGAAAGATCCCAACCCCGCCATCAACGGCAAGCCCGCCATTGAGCTGGCGCTTTCCATCCTCCACGCCGGCGGCAAGTTCGGGCAGGAAGGCTCGGCCTACAAAGTCTCCGGTGGCCTGCACGGCGTCGGCGTCTCCTGCGTCAACTTTCTCTCTGAGTATCTCGAAGCGGAAGTCACGCGCGACGGCAAAGTGCATCGCATCGAATTCGAACGCGGCAAGCTGAGTACGCCGCTCTACGTCGTCGGCCCCGCGCATCCGCCCACCCGCACCGGCACGAAGATCACCTTCAAACCCGACCCGCAGATTTTTCCTGACACCGACCTGCGCTACGAAGCGCTCGTCAACCGGTTGCGCGAGCTTTCGTATCTGAACTCGGGCATCACCATCAAATTCACCGATGAGCGCGTGCAGGAAGGCGGCAAGCCGCGCGGCGAAACCTTCCTCGCCAAGAACGGCCTGCTCGAATACTGCCAGTACCTCATGACCGGCAAGACGGCCATGTCTCCGCCCGTGTACCTGAAAAAGAGCGACGGCGAAACGCAGTGCGAAGTCGCGTTCCAGTATCACGATGGTTACAACGAGAGCCTGCTGACTTTCGCCAACAACATCAACAACGTCGACGGCGGCACGCACGGCCAGGGCTTCAAGGTCGCCCTGACGCGCACCTTGAACAACTACGCCCGCCGCGCCAATATCATCAGGGAAAAGGACCCGACGCCCAGCGGCGATGACCTTCGCGAAGGCATCATCGCGGTGATCAGCGTGCAGCTGCGCAATCCGACGTTCAACAATCAGCCTAAGGAAAAGCTGCTCAACGAAGAGATCGAAGGCTTCGTGTCGCAGGCCGTCGGCGAAGCGCTGGACTCATGGCTGGAAGAACACCCCAGCGACGCGAAGAAGCTTTGCATGAAAGGCATCATCGCGGCCCAGGCCCGCGAGGCGGCCCGCAAGGCGAGGGAACTGACCCGCCGCAAGGGCGCGTTCGACTCCGGCGGCCTGCCCGGCAAGCTGTACGACTGCACCAGCAAGAACGTCGAGGAAAGCGAGATCTACCTCGTCGAAGGCGACTCCGCCGGCGGCAGCGCCAAGGGCGGGCGTGATCACAAGACCCAGGCCATCCTCCCGCTGAAAGGCAAGATTCTCAATGTCGAAAAGGCGCGGCTGGACAAGATCCTCGGCTTCGAGGAAATCCGCATCATCATCCAGGCGCTCAGTTGCGGTATTGGCGCCGATGACTTTGACATCAGCAAGCTGCGTTACGGCAAGATCATCATCATGACCGACGCGGACGTGGACGGTTCGCACATCCGCACGCTGCTCTTGACGTTTTTCTTTCGGCAGATGCCGGAGCTGATCAAGCAGGGGCGGGTGTACATCGCTCAGCCGCCGCTGTACCAGCTTTCGCGCGGGAAAAAGAGCGAGTACGTGCTCAACGAAAAGCGCATGCGCACGGTGCTCAGCGCGAACGGCCTGCGCGAGGCGGCCCTGGCGATCCGCGATGACGAAGGCAAGGAAACACGCCGGCTTCAAGGCGCGGAACTCGCCAAGGCGTATGAGCTGCTCGACTCGCTTTCAGACGCGGTCAACATCGTGCGCCGCCGGGGCATCTTCTTTGAAGACCTCCTCACACATCGCTCGAATGATCCTGACAGTCGTATGCGTCTGCCTCGCATCATGGTCCGCGTCAGCGGCGAGAACGCGGGCAATGTTGCCGGCGAATATTTTTTCTGGTCCCCCGCGCAGGAAGAAGCGTTCCTCGTGGCGAACCGCCTGTACTCCGAGAACGGCAACGGCCACGGTGACGATGCGGGTTCCAGCGAAGAACGCGGCATGCGCAAGGGCGTCATCGTCGCGCGAAGTGAGCTGCATGAGGTGAAGGAACTGGAACGCATCTTCGCCGAGCTGATGTCCTACGGTCTGCTCATCGAGGATTACGCCCTGAAGCAGGAGGAATCGCCCAGCGGCGAAACGCTGCCGACGCGGTACCTGCTGCTGTGGAAGACGATCAAGAGCGAGCCGCGCCAGACGCAGGTGGTCAACCTCAGCGGCGTCGGGCAGGCGGTGCTGGACGCGGGCAAGGAAGGCATCGACATCAAGCGCTTCAAAGGCCTGGGCGAGATGGATGCCGAGCAGCTCTGGGAAACGACGATGGATCCTTCCAACCGCGTGCTGCTGCGCGTGACCTACGACGCGGCGAGCGAAGCGGAGTCGCTGTTCAGCATTCTGATGGGCGAAGATGTCGAGCCGCGCAGGAAGTACATCGAGGATCACGCGCTGGAGGTGAAGAATCTGGATGTGTGAGGTTATGATGCGGTGTGTCTTATGCTGCTTGATGCGAACCAACTCGCGGGACTGGCGATCTTGACAGGCGATTCTCCCATCCTCGACCTGGCGCGGGAAGTGTCGGCCCTCATCATTGGGCATGGGATCGATGCGGCGGTGATCGGCGGCGTCGCGGTCGTGCTTCACGGCCATCTCCGCACCACGCTCGACGTGGATGTGTACACCACGCAGTCGAAGGAGCTGGCCGCGGCACTGGAAGCGGCCGGGTTTGTCTTCAACGCGAAAGACCGGCAGTTCGAGAAGGGCGGCATTCCCGTGCAACTGGTCACGCCTTCACACGTGGTCGATCCGCCGACGCACCTTCAGGACATCAGCGGCGTGCGAACCGTGTCGCTGGCTGATCTCATTTCGATCAAGCTGCGCAGCGGCAGCGAGAACGTGCTGCGGGCGCAGGATTTGGCGGATGTCATCGCTCTGATGCGTCACCATGCCCTGGACGGGGAGTTCGTCCCGCGCATCAGCAAAGACTTGCGGCCCGTGTTCCGCAAGCTCCTGCGGGCGATTCAGAATGAATGATGGAGGCAGCACGACGCCGCGGGCACGGGTGGGCCTCGCGGACTCGGCCCGACCGCTAACCACCGGGGTCCGTCGCTGACCACCGCTGGGCATCTCTGTTCCTCGTATGATGGGCCCATGCTTTCCGCATCGCATTTCGCACTTACCCAGGCCGCCGCCGGCGACCCTTCGCAGCATTTGCCGTATGTGATCGCGGTGATGGCCGCGATGCTCATCCTCGCGCCGGCGATGTGTGTGTCCCTGTGGATTCTCTGGCGGCGACGCAGCGGCGAGCAGGACGGCGGCGGTGACCCCGTCTGCGGGGCGTGTCGCTATCCGGTGCGAGGCCTTTCGACTTTTCAATGTCCTGAATGCGGTGCGGACCTGCGCGAGGTCGGCATGCTCCGCCCGCGCGGCCGGGGCAGCTTCCGCGCGGCGGTCATCGCGTGGACGATCATGTGGCCGTCCCTGATGATTCTCACGATGGGCGCTCTCGAAGCCACGGGGGTCAGGGATCTGGAGCAGTACGTCGCGCCGATCCTCATCTGGGGCATTCTCGCCTGGTTCGCCGGGCTGGTGTACATGCTCAGCCGTTCGGCCGGCGCAGCGATGCCCGTGACCGCTTCGCCCTCAGCACCCGCCGCGTCGCCGTCAGCGCCGTTCGCTTCCGCCGCCATCACCCGCAACCTCTCCATCATGTTCATCGACGTGGAAGACTTCACCGGTCTTGCCGCGAAGGAAACGCGCGACGGGCTGCTCGTGGTCATCCGCAAAGCCCGCGATCTGGTGAAGCCTGTCATCGAACGCCATCATGGCAAGCTGGTGAAGACCATGGGAGATGGTTTTCTCGTCACGTTCGACAGCCCAACCGACGCGGTGCTCTGCGGGCGCGCCGTGCAGAGCGAGGCATCGCGACGCGCAGGGGAGGAAGGCGACAAGGCCCTGCGCTTCCGCATCGGCATTACCACCGGCGAGGTCGCGCTGGAGAATGATGATGTCTACGGCGACCCGGTCAATCTCGCCTCGCGACTCCAGACGCTCGCGCCGCCGGGCGATGTGTACTTCAGCGAATCGACGTATCACGCCATGACCAGGAGCGAAGTGCCCCACGAAACGGCGGGGGAGTTTGAAGTGAAAGGCGTGGCGCAGCCGGTGCGGGTCTATCGCACCGTGCCGACGGCGTAGCGACCTCGGCGCGCCTTTGCCGCCCGGCGTTCTTCAGCGTTCGACCTTCTCCATGCCCGCCTTGATCGCCGCGGGTACGGGATCTTCGTAAGGCAACGCTTTGAGGAACTCGACCAGGTCCGTGATTTGAGACTTGGAAAGGTGACTGGTCTTGCCGTGGCGATCGCCTTTATTCGAAGTGGTGAGTACTTCTTCGAGCGTGTTCGCTTTGCCGTGATGCAGGTAGGGCGCGGTGCGGTAGATGCCCAGGAGCGAAGGTGTGTCGTAGGCAGGGCCCATCTTTTCGCTCGCGTCATCCTTGCCGGTGCCGACGTCATGGCGCACGATCGCGCTCAGCGACGCGGCAGGCATCGAATCAGTGAAGTAAGGCCCCTTGTGACAGGTCGCGCACTGCGTTTCCTTCGAGAAGAAGAGCGACTTGCCGCGCTGGGCTGCATCGCTCAGGCCTTTCTTCGCATGCGGGCTGAGCGGGAAGAAGGTGTGCGAGTTGGAGTAAGCGGAGAGGGCGTCGAGCTCTTTGGAGAGGCCTTTGTTGGGTTGATCGAGGTCTTTGTAGATGCGGCCGCGGACCAGGCCGCTGCCCTGCATGAGCTGGCCTCGGATGGTGTGTTCGAAGTCCTGCGTCTCGTCGCGGTCGGCTGACCAATGCAGCGGATGGGTCCACGCCATGCCGAAGAGCGCGGGCGTGTTGCGCAGGCCTTCGGGGTTGTGCCACGTGCGGCCGTCGGTTTCACCATCGATGTGACAGCTCGAACACGAGATCCACTTGCGGCTGGCCATCGGCTGAAGGGCGGTGTAGAAAAGCCGCTTGCCCAGCAGCAATTCTTCGCTCATAGGATTGTCACACACGCTCATCGCGCCGATCCTGCGCAGGGATTTCACGTCATACGCCACCACTTCAAAGTCCAGCGCGTTGTACACGTAAAACGTCAGGCCATTGGGCGCGACGCGAATCGCCCTGGGGTTGTTGCCCAGTTGCACGGAGCCGGAGTAGACCAGCTCGCGGTAGTCATCGTCGATCACATCGCAGGCGAACAGATCGTTCGTGCCGCTGAAGATGACGAAGAACTTCCTGCCATCGGGTGTGATGTCGCAGTCCCACGGGTTGGCGGTGACGCGCACGCTGATGAACGAATCCATCGGCAGGCGATTCCGGCGTTTATCACTCGCGTCTTTGGCGGGGCTGGTGGTCAGGACGCTCACGTAGGGGAAGATGGAGCCTTCGCCGTGCGGGTTGGTCACCGCTGAGCGCATGTGCGTGATGTACGCCTTGTCGCGTTTGGGGTGGACGATGATCTGCCGGCAGATGTTGTCCGCGGGCGGGGCGGGCCATTGGTCTTTGACTTGACCGTTGATTAAATCGATGGCGAGGACGCGCGAGGAGTAGTACTCGGTGACGAAGGCGGTTTTGTTGTCGTGGGAGAGGGCCAGGCCGCGCAGGTAGGAGCCGGCGTCGATGGTGCGCGTGACTTTCTTTGAGGCGACATCGATCTCGACGAGCTGCGAAGGGTAGGTGAGGGTCACGTAGAGCTTGGTGCCGTCCTTCGTGGCGGCGACGCCGTAGGGTTCATCGAAGACTTCGGTTTCGCCGGTGACGGTGCCTTTGTCGCCATCGACGAAGGCGATCTTGTCATCGAAGTAAACGGCGACGGCCAGCGTGTGCGAGTTGCCGAGGAAGGTGACGCCCTCGGGCTTGTGGCCGACTTTGACTTCGTGCGTCTTCTGGTTTTTCTTGAGGTCGATGAAGGTGACGGTGCCGCTGTCACGATTGGAGCAGGCGAGGAGAACGCCATCGGCGGAGATATCCATCAGGCTGGAACCGGGGGAGCCGGAGGCGGGCGCGGCGGTGAGCAGCAGCAGCAATGCTGCGATATATGCAAGGGTCGTCAATGCTCGCTGCTGTTTCACGTGTCAGTTCTCCGCGATACCCCGACGGCTCGCCGAGCCTCGCCATCGGGCTTGAGCCGAGCCTCGCCATCGGGCTTGGGGTCCAATGCAATTCCAGAACCTAAAAAACCGCCCGCCTCCGTGTCGGGAAGCGGGCAGTGTATGTCGAAGTCGAACAGAATCACTTCAGGATTTCGCTGGTCTGGCCGGCGATGGTCTTGGCGGCGTCAGCCTTCAGCTCGCCTTTGGCGAAGCCGTTGTTCACCGTCAGTTTCATCTTGTTCCACATGAGGACGGTGACTTCCGCGTCCTTGTTGATCTTGTAGGGGCTGGGGCCGGAGTTGCCGTCGAACACGGTCAGCGGCGTGTGCTTGATGCCCTTGGCCTCGGCGAGGTCCTTGAGCTGCTTGGCGCCGGCGTCGGCGTCATCAGTGAGGAGGACGACGAAGGCCTTCATCTTCTTGCCGCTGGCGTCAACTGCGGAGTCGATTTCCTTCACGAGGGCCGCGACGTCATCGTTGATCGTGCGGGTGAAGATACAGGCGACCGGGTTGCCGCCGTACTGGCAGCGGTAGCACAGCGACTTACCGGCGCTGGGGCCGGTGATGTCCTTCACGTTGAAGGCGGCGACGCTGTCACCCTTCTTCAGGCCGGAGTCGGCAGAATCGGCGGCGATGGCGATCGCGGCAACAGCAAGCAGGGCGGCGGAAAAGGTCATTGCTCGTTTCATAACTGGGAACCTCCATGGGTTTGCCCGCGCCCGGTCTCTGACGGCACACGCCGTCATTCGATGACTCGGTGCGGGCGGGGTTGTTTGATTCATTAGAGCCTAAGCAGGCAGATCGGACAATATCCTATTGATTGCGGAGGCGACGGAGTTACTTCTCTGCCTTCAACACGCCCACCGGCACGGTTATTCCGCAGCGCCGGCCCTGGGCATCCGTAAACACCACCACGCTGTCAATCATGCCCGTCGGCAGCTTCTCCGGCTTGAAGATCTCCGAGCGGAAGGTGATCACCGTGCGGTCGCCTTCGTGTTTCACTTCAATCTTATCCAGCAGCAGGGCGCTGTCCGCGATGGGGTACCACTCCACGCCCTTGACCGGGCCCTTCCACGTCAGCGTCAACGAAGGCACGGGCGAACCGTCGGCGGCCTTGTTCTGCGTTACCTTCGCCACCGCGCCGGCTTCGCCTACAAGGGGCAGCTTGCCGCGCCAGTCGCCGAAGAGTTTCTCGTTGGCCGGGGCGGCCTTCGATTCGATGGGCAGGGTGATGGAAAGCTTCGCGCCGCCTTCGACGCACGTCTCGTGGCAGACCAGCCAGTTCACCTCCGCCTGGATCGTGACGCGGTCGCCGGCCTTGAGTTCTTTTGAAGCCTTGGCGGGGATCATGAGCAGCACTTCGTTCTCGTAGCCATAGGAGACGAAGCCATCGCCTTCGAAGCGTGAGGGGATGGGCCACTGGATCTCGCCGAAGGCGATGCCGTCAGCGGTGAACTTGATGCGGGTGGCATCGCCCGAGTCGCCGGGGCTGATCCAGTAGGTATGCCAGTGTGGCTGAATCTTCATGCGCACGCCGAGCGTGAACTCGGCGCCGGGCTGGATCGCAGCTGCATCGGCGAGCAGCGTCGCCTTGATCTGCGAATCGCCTGTGTCGGCTGCCTGAGTCGGAGCGGCTGCCGCCAGACCGAAGACCATCACAACGCCAAAGAGAGTGGCGAACCTTTTCATAAACGGTACTCGCGTGGGTTGAACCATAGCCCGTCATTCTACCGCTTGAGTCAATAGGTCCAATCGCAATCCCGCCCGATTTATTCGAGGAACGATATCTATCTGACGGTTGAACAATTGTTTGACGATTCGATGAATTCTCATTTGACGCAGGCGGGTCGTTCGATAATCTGAAAGCATCTGTAACGGGAATTCAGGCGATACATTCGTGATCGCTGTTCCCAAAGGTCCGCAATCCGGAGACACACCATGGCGCACACGTTGCAGTCGCTTCCATCATTGAAGCACCATGGAGAAGGAAAGAAGAAGAGTCAGCGGGCGTTTACCGTTCCTGAAATGCTGGCTGTCATTGCCATCATCTTGATCCTGCTGTCGCTGCTGCTGCCTTCGATGGGCAAGAGTCGCGAGGCGGCGATCAGCGCCAAGTGCCAGTCGAATCAGCATCAGATTCACATTGCGATGAAAGCCGCCAACAAGATGGTGAACGAGTTCACGCGCCTTCCCAACGCCGGTGCCTGGACGGGGTTCGTCCGCAAGCAGGGGGCGGCGGAGGCGATGATCTGTCCCAGCCTGGGCAAAGGCGAAGAGCCGTCGCTGGGCGATGTGTACTCCGTGCAGGTCTCGGGCGGCTCGACGACTTTCACCTGGATCGAAGACATCAAGGCCGGCCAGCTCGCGGCTGACCCGCAGCTCTGCCGCGTCTATCAGGGCGGCTACATGGGCACCTTCGGCGAATCGGGGCAGAGCTGGATCGAGAACGCCTGGGGTGGACCGATCACAGATGGCCAGATGGGCGTGGGCTACGACGATGACGGCGGGTACGTCGTCGTCTTCGGCCCGCACCCGACCATCTATTCCATCGACGCGCCGGGCGATACCAGTTGCGGCTCGGATCACTGGGTCTGCGTCGGCGAAGCCGGTACGCAGTGGAAGGGCGAACAGGTCATGCAACTCACCGGCAACGCCCACAAGAACATCGTCGATCCGCCTGTCGAGATCGGCTCTGCCACCTACGGAATGAACAACCAGGTCAGCGACAAGAAACATCGCGGCAGCCAGGTGCTGCTCATGGACTACAACCGCACCATCGTGCGCGTCGGTGCCAACGGCGTGTTCCTGGATGACTTCAACAAGCAGTTCGCCCCGCGCCACTTCAACAAGGCCAACGTGCTCTTTGTGGATGGCCACATTCAACTGATGGCACGCGGCGAAATGGCCGCCACTCAACCCTTCTGGTACCCGAACTGAATAATGGACGAAAAGAAGCAGAAGATCATCACCGTCACGCTCTGCGCCCTGGCGGCTGTCCTCATCGTCTGGCGCATGTGGCCTTCCGGTGCGGGCTATTCGCTGGATTCAGAAGACCCGGTCCAGCGCATGCAGGCCCTGGAAGACCTGCGCGGGCAGAACACCCAGCGCGCCCGATCGCTCCTTCGCAGTATGACGGTCGATCCGGACCCGCGCGTCGCGGTGATGGCGATTCAGTCGATGGCCGGCAACCGCGATCGCGAGAACATGAGCAGCCTGGTGAATCTTTCCACCGCTGCGCAGTCACCGCTCGTTCGCCGCGAAGCGCTGGCGGCCCTGGGAGAGTATCCGGAGTTCGACGCCGCCCGCCTGGTCGCCGTCGTGACGAGTGAGCGCGATCCTGATGTGCGCGCCGGGGCCGCCCAAGGCCTGGCGCGGCGGGCCGACCGCTCCACCGTTCCCACCATGTTCCGCGCTTTGAGTGACGAAGATGCCTTCGTGCGCGGCTGGGCCATCACCGGCATCAAGAATGTGACCAAGGTGGGCTTCATGTACGACTCCGGCCGCCCGCCGCAGGAGCAGCGCGAGGTGATCGAGGAGATTCGCAAGTACCTTCAACGGAATCGGTTCATGTGACACCGCGATGAATCCCTCGCGCTGCGAGCATTGGGATTTCAGGAAGGTCAACTCATCGAACGGGAGCACGGATGCTCGATCGATTCTTTCACTACGTCATGTGCGATGGCTTGCTGGTCGGAAGCGAACATCCTTCCGTTCTGGGGCGGCTGCGCGCGGTCGTCGATCAGATGATTCAGGACTATGGCGTGCGCGTATTGATCACGCTCACGCCGCGATTCGAATCGTTTCATATTGCAGCGCTTGCGCAGCATCATGTGCCGATCACCGGCGTCCCGACGAGTGAAGAGGTGGCTCGCGCGGTGGCGATCATCCGTGACCATACGGTTCGCCATGAGCCTGTCTGGGTCCACTGTCAGCAGGGGCTGGACCGCACCGCGTGCATCATCGGTTGCCATCGCGTCGCCAGCGGGGAGAACCCCGATGCGGTGCTTGCGGATCTGCTCGCTGTCGCGCCTCCGCGCCGTCGGCATCCGGCCTACCAGTGCTTGTGGGAACCGTACGCACAGCGGGTTCGCCAGTCGATGTCATCAAAAACGCCGCTGCTCAGAACAATCCGCTGATAGCTTCTGCGGCGCGCCGTTTGTGTAATGCACCTTTGAAAATCCGCATTCGCGCATCCCGGCGAACGCCCCGCGTTACCGCCTCCACTCTTCCGCTTTCGATTCTTTTCTCGGCAACGGGACGCCATTTACTCCTTTGGATCAACAAAGGAACTGCTACACTACATGCTTGTGAATATCGGCCTGATTGATTCCGCCGCCTGGTGGGGTTTTCAATCATCTCGCGTTCTCTGTCCTCTGCCTTCCCGTCCCAATTCCTTAACCGTTGGAGAATTTGACATGCAAACGTCTCGCTCGATCCATCGAATGTTCGTCCTGGCTGCGGTCTCGCTCATCGCGCTATCAGTCGCGGCCACGACTCACGCGGTCACCTTCAACCAGCCGGTGCAGGAGGGCGACCTCGTCGCCACGACAACCAACCTCGATCGACTGATCCAGATTCGCGGCAACGCGGTCATCTCCGACATCAACTTCGGCGCAGCCGATGCCGTCGGCGGCGTCTTCTCTACGCAGGGAAATGTTTTCATCGCCAACAACACCGCCGGAGCACGGTCCATTGACTTCATCGCCCATGGCGAAACCATGTCCACGTCGATCATCGGCAATGCCCAGCTTACGGGCACGGGCAACATTCGCGACATCGCCGTCGCCTTCGACGGGACCGTCTACGTGAGCTACGCCGGCGGCAATGGTACGGTCCAGAAGTTCACCCCCGACGGCATCGGTGGATTCAACGCCGCGATCAACCTCGGCACATTCGGGATTACCACCAGCGATCGCGGATCGGATCACCTCACGCTCAGCCTGGATGGGAAGTATCTTCTCACCGCCGCCCGCAACGGTGCTTTCGATCTCGCGTCGATGGACACCACCACGGGTGCCGCCCAAGGGTTTCTCATTCCCGGCGCGGGACTGGGGATCGGGCAGATGGCACTGGACCCGATTACCGGCAACCGCATTGTTTACGGCGTCACGAATGATGTCGGCGGCTTTGAGCTCTTCGAGACGGATTTCAATACCGTCACCGGCGCGATCGGCGCGGGCGGCGAAACACCGCTCGCTGACTTCGGCGCCAACCTGGTGGACTCCATCGCGATCGATCCGGTCACCGGCGATCTCTACTTCACCATTCGCAGCAGCAAGCTGGAGACCGGCTCCTACGCGCTGCTCACGGCCGCGCGATTGGGCACCACCTTTACCGAAGGTAGTCTCACCATACAACTGACCAACGGCGCGGTGAATATCACCCGCGACCTGGCGCTGGTCGGCGCGGTGCCCGTGCCCGAGCCTGCCACGGCCCTGTTGCTGTTCGGTGCCGTGGGCCTGCTGGCGCGCCGGCGGTCTGACAATCGAAAACGCGGCGAAAGCTCCGCCGATGCCGTTCGCATCTCTGCCTGAAGAAGACAGCTTCGAGAACGATCGGATTGAATCAAGGAAGCACCGCGCCGCGCGGTGCTTTTTCCCTTTAGAAGAAGCCGCTGATCGCCCGCCAGATGATCTCACCGATGACCAGGTACGCGTTGCCCCAGGTCTCTTCGCGGAAGAAAGTCGTCGGCCGCTCGGGGTCGCCGATGAACGGCCGCAGGATCCACGCCATCTGAATCGCCACGAAGACATACAGCACCAGCCAGGCGATGAGCATCTTCTTATGCCGCCCGTTGCGGGCGATGAGCGGCTGATATCGCCTGCGCAGCGGCCACTGCGATGCGAAGCAGGCGATGGCGAACATCAGGCCGTTGAATAGCGTGGCGTTGTGGTACGTGCCGTTGGAGAAGTACCAGACGGCGGTGTAGGGTGCGAGCGCCGCCAGCAGGATCGCGACGGTGGCCTGTGTCGCCACCAAAGCGCGCAGGGCCTGGGGAAAGTCGGACCGCAGGCCTAACAACGTGTTCAGTACAAAGAAGCTGGGCAGCGTCAGGGCGAAGGATGCCATGATGAGCAGGGGCACCTTGATCGCCGAGAAGAAAACCTGGAGCATGCGCTCGCCTGCGAAGCCGCCGTAGGCGCCCATGACCGCGCCGTAGATGAATCCGCCCAAGGCGATGTACATGCCCAGCACGCGCAGACGCGGCCCGGGACCGGCGATGGAGCTCACGGTCCCGTACGCTTCATCAGGCACCGGTCGCAGCAGCAGCCGCACGCCTTCGAAGAATCGGCGGACGGGATGGTGAGAAAGAGTGGTCATGGCGTTTCAATAGGAAGGCAGGAGCAACTGTTGTGGTGGCATGCCGCCCGATCACGAGACCTTCCATCACCCGCCCAGCAGACTCTTGAACGCCGTCCACACCGCCTCGAAAAAGCTCGACCCGCGCTCGGAGAAAAGCTCGAACTCCTGGCCCGGCTTGCCGATGAACGGCCGCAGCACCCAGCTCATCTGACTGCCTACCACCGCGAACGCGATCACCCAGCAGCGGAACACTGTCCGCACGTGTTCATCCAGCACCCGGCCCTTGATCGGGTCCAGCGCGCCCTGCGGTTCGCTGATCGCCTGTGCGACCTCTTGATCCTGAGTCATCGCATCCTGCGTCAGCGCGTCGACCACCGTTGCCTCCGCGCCCAGCGCCGCCTGGCCTTCATCGCCCTCAGCCGCCTGCGGCTTCGCATCGACCGCTTCCAGTTCAATGCTCTCCACCGGCTCGGCCACCGTCAGTGTCATGCGCTGCAGCGTCTGAAGCAGAAACGCCATGCCCAGGAATCCTGCGATGCCGCAGAACAAAACGTTCAATAGAAGAATGAACGGATGACTCGTCGTCGTCACCGAGAAGAACGCAACGATCGGCCCGAACGACGCGAGCACCGCCAGCAGCACTGCCATCGCCGCCACCAGCAGGCGCGTCAGCGAGCGCAGCGTCAGGCGCGAACCGACGAGGGCATTGAAAACGTAGAGAGAAGGGAACGTCACCACGAGTGTCAGCAGAAACAGCGCGGGCACTTTCACCATGTTGGCAAACAGTTGCAGCACGCCGGCCGCTCCGGGCCGATTGAAGAGCCCGAACCACGCCATGCAGAAGCCGTAGATTCCCGCCAGTGCGAGCAGAACAATGATCAATCCCGCCACCGGCAGTTCGAGCACACCCTTGCGCATCGCGGCGAGACTCGTCGTCTCACCGCGAAGGATGCGGTCCAGTTCGTGAAGCCAGTGAAGGAAACCCCGTTTGGTGCGAATGGTGGTGGTGCTCATGCGATTGATTACGAGTGAGTCGGTCGGCGGTTCGCAGCGAGTGTCGCAAATCGTGAAATGTTTTTTGAATCGTAAACGCGCGGCAAACGGAGTTGCCGCGCATGGGTGTCCGTTGGTTGATGGTGTGATGGATGGTTGAAATGAAAAAGACCCACGCGCGATGCGTGGGCTTTCATGGTGATGGTGATGGATTGGAGTCGCTCAGAGACGAGCGTCAGACGGTGGCGCGCCTGCGTCGCAGCAGGGCCGCGCCGCCGATGAGCAGCAGGGATATCGACGCGGGTTCGGGCACGAAGGCGGCCGCGAAGTGGGCGGCAACCTGACTGGCCGAGAGCGCCTGCGTGTAGATCGCCACTTCGTCTATCGTGCCCAGGAAGTCGCGGAGATTGCTTCCCGGGACGAGCCTGCCGATGTCGATGGTCATGGCCGTCGCGCCGAAGTTGCCGCTGGGCGTGTTGGCACCCACGGCGATACCATCGAGATAAAGAACCATGCCGCCGGTGATGTCATCTTTGACGCCGACGAGGTGATGGAAGGTGTCCCAGAACGGATCGCCGTTGCCGGGCAGGGTGAAGAAGACATCCTGGCCGCCGGATGAACCGGTGGGGGCGCGATGCAGGAAGCGCAGGCGCCGCCCGGTGCCGCTGACAGGCTGGATTTCCAGCAGCGTGCCGTGGCCGCCGGCGTTGGTGGCGGAAAAGAGGTCGCGGTTGATCGAGGTGCTGGCGAACGAAGCCTGGAACCACAGCTCGACGGAGTAGTCACCGGCACCATAGGGGACATTGTTGACGCCGCTGGTCTCAAGGGCATCGCCCGAACCGTCGAACGCGACAGCCGTGTTGCCGGTGCTGCCGATGCCGGGGAAGTCCGATGACGGGCCAGGCGAACCTAACACCGGATTACCGATGACAGTCGCGACGCGCCCGGCAACCGTATCGACCACGCTGGTGCTGCCGGCCGCTTCATTCAACTGCCAGTAGGCGATGGGGTTGTCCGCCAGCACGGCTTGTTCGTAGGTCACCGCTGAAGCTGAGGCGGTGGCGATGAGGGTGAACAGGCAGGGAAGTGCCCACGTTGCGATTCGATTACGCATCTCGGTCTCCTGTAGAAAAAGGGGGGGGTTCAGGTGAGGAGGGGATATTATACAGAAATTCATAACGTTGGAAAGAAAATACTTCCGGTCTGGCCCGCTTCGCTTCTTCCGGCGGCCGACCCACATAGCAGCGGATCTGGTGTTGACCCGGAAAAACAAACGACCCGCGCCAGAAGCGGCCACGACGCAAGCAATGAGAATGTGCGTGAAAGTTGCCACGAGAGGCGCGTTACACTTCCTGTCCCATGCAATCCATCCTTGCCACTTCCGCTTTCTGGTCGCTGACCCTGCTCGCCTTCGCCGCGGGCTTCGTGCTGCTTGTTTCCATTCCCTTCAAACGCAAGCACTGGGCCTGGAAACTCCTCATCGCGATGGGCCTGATCTTCGGGCCTTACATCGCTGACGTGATTCCCTCGCGCGTGAAAAGCGGCGAATCAATGATCAGCGCAGCTATCCCCACGACTCTCCTCCTTCAGCTCATGTCGCCTGACACCGAGTGGCCCTATGGCACGGTCTTCGATCGTCTGAACAAGGCCCAGCCGCGACATGCGATGTGGGACTGGCAGCTTGACAGCATTGCGGCGTGGTGTGAAGCGTGTCTGGCGACAGACGCGATGGCGATCCGCGGTGTACAGATCGCCGGCACCGTCGCCAGCCGCGGCAGCGATGCGGCCGTGGGTGCGCTGGGCAAGGCCCTGTCGCACAAGAACCCCGAAGTGCGCGTGCTGGCCTGTGACATTCTCCTGAGCATGAAGGATCGCGCAGCCCTGGTGCGCGAGGTGATCGAAAGGGTGATGAACGATACCGACGAACGCGTCCGCAACAAGACCAAGCAACTGCTCAATGCGATGAGGTGATGTACAGTTGGAGCACCGTCCCGGCAGGGCGGTGCCTGCGGTGCCTGCGGTGCCCGCGGGGTGTGTACCGCAGACGGGCACCACCCTGCCGGGATGGTGCTCCATCCCACGGCCTGCCGTCTACAATACACTCATGCTCACCCGCCTCTGCCCCATTCTCCTGTTCGCGCTCATCAGTTCTGCGACTCACGCCGCCCCGCAGCCACTCCCCGACAAAGCCCTGGGGGATGATGTCGTCGGCATCCTCTGGATCGACGCCCAGAAAGTTGACACCGCCAAACTCAAAGCCTCCATCAACGCACTCTTCGGCGGCTTCGGCAAAGAGATCACGCAAGGCCTGGCCCCGTGGGAACGCCGCCACGCCTCGCTCGTCCGCGCAGGCTGCACCTCCATGGCCATCATTCAGTTCGATCCGTACTCCAACAACACTGTCTCCAAAGGCGCCGCCAACCCTGTTTTCCTTTTCTCCGTCAGCGACAGGAACAATGTCCCTGCTGTCGAAGCTCTCATCCTCGACGCCACGCGCGACGAGCGCGGACAGGCCAAGTGCCGGACCGAAATGCTCGGCGACTGGATCCTCGCCTATGATCTTCGCCTTGCCGGGCCGTTCATGGAAAAGGGCAAGGCCGAACGCATGGACCTCTTCAAAGCCGCGCTCGATCCGATCTCGACTCATCCGGCAGTACTGGCGTTCGTTCCCACCGCACGCATGCGCCGGAACTACGGCGAAAAGGCGGGGCTCAATCCCGACGCCCTGCGCGAAGTCGTCGCCTTCAACAAGCTCCTGCTCGAGTCGAAGTATCTTTCCATCGCCGTGACGGTCGGCGAACGGTCGGCGGTTGATGTGGTCCTTGAAATGTCCAGCAGCGAGAGTGCCGAGGACCTGCTCCGCCTTCAACAGCCTTTGGTCAAGGCACTCGCGCCGATCGCGAAGATGACTTCGCCGCGCGGTATCCGCATCGAGAACATTCAGGAAGCGTGCAACTATCACGCCGTGCTGGCGAACAATAAATTCGAGCAGCGAGTTGCCCGCATCACGGGCAGCAGCGAAGGCAAGGCCCTGGCGACAACCGCACAGGAACTCGCGGCCGGCATCATCAAGGCTCGCGAGGAAGCCCTCATCGTCCGCTCCCTGAATCAGATGCAGGTGCTCGTGATCGCCCTCAACAGATACGCAGCCGCCAATCAGGGCGTCTATCCCTCCCGCCTGGAAGACCTGGCGACGAATCAATACGTCAACAATCTCAAGGATCTTTTAGCCAACCCGCGCACCGGCGAAGCGGTCGGCTACATCTACCGCCGGCCGACTTCGACGCTTCAGGTCATGGTCAAGGAGAAGCGCATTGCCCAGACGCCGATGCTCTACGAAGCCCGCGGCGGCAGGATCGATCCGGCCGGCATGATCGCTTACGTCAACGAAGCCGTCGTCAGACCTGATATCCGCGAGTAGGGATGGACACCATCCCGAAGAGCACCCTCCGGGAGCACCATCCCGACAGGGTGGTGCTGATGGCGAGCGATGAGCCGTGCGGCAACGGGCACCTTCGACAGTCGTGCGCTAATAGCACCACCCAGTCGGGATGGTGCTCTTCGTGGCGCGAGTTACTATTGTCCACATGCACGCACTCCGCCGCACGCTGAGCGTTCTTCTTCTCCTTGCGATTCTTCCCGCCTGCGCCGGTACCGAGCCCATCGCTCAGTACCCCGCGCTCACCGCCTGGCCGGCCTCCCCCACGCCATATGAAGTGCTCGCCGGCCTGCGCGCGTTCTACAACAAGACCGCCCGGCCTGACGGCTCCTTCTCCCCCGGCATCGATCCGGATTACCTGGGTATGTCCGACTGCGCCTACAGCGATATGGCCGCGGTGACCTATGCCTGCACCGTTCACAAGACCTTCGGCTGGACGCTGCCGCACGAAGAGAAAACCATCGCCTTTCTCCAGTCGCGCCAGAAAGAGACCGGCGATTTCTTCAACGTCGCAGGCACGATCGACCCCGCCTCACCCGAAGGCCGGGTTTACAACACGACGCAAGGTCTGGTCGCGCTGCATGCCCTGGGCGCGAAGCCGAAGTACGATGCGCTGTTGCTGTTTGAAGAGATCGTCAAGGGCGATCACAAGTCGCTGCCGCCGTACTCGACGAGCTTCTTCCCGCTGGCGTACCTCTGCGCGGGCAAGGCGATTCCGGAGAAGGTGGACCGCGGCATCCGGGCCCTGATGGTGCAGGACCGCGAGGGGTATCTGAACGATCACATCGCCGCGACGTATCACGCTTCGCATTACTACGCGCTGGTGGGGGAGCCGACGCCCAAGTCGCGGGAGATGGTGATCCGCGTGTTGCGCGATCAGGCGATCGATGGAAGCTGGTTCGTGAACATGCCTTCGCGCGATCGGCATGCAACGTTCGACGCGGTGTTCACGCTCAAGCACGAAGGGGCAAGCGATCCGCGAAGTGAAGAGGCGATTCGCCGCGCGGCAATCTGGGCCCTGTCATGCCGGAACGAGGACGGCGGCTTCGGCCATTTTCCCGGTTCAACCTCCGATGCCGATGCGATCTACTTTCACGTCGGCACGCTGGTGATGGCGGGGTTTCTCGATCCCGCCGATCGTCTGCCGCCCAATCCGCACCTGCTTTCGTGGGGACACATGATGCCGGTGGAGAGGCCGCGTCACAGTGCGCCAATGATTTCATTTTCCGCGGAGGGGGACACTTGGATTCGTTCGCGAGGCACGGCTTACTTTGTTGGTGAGGCGACCAGCAAATCAATACTTGCCACTGTGGAGGGCACCGTATTCGCCGCTGCGCTGTCATCGGATCGCGATTGGATTGCCGTGGGCCGGCGCGACTTCGGCTGCGACATCTATCGCGTGCTAAATGGGTCGGATCCTGCCGTCGCCGTGAAGGGTCGGCACCGTGGAGCGATCACGAGCATTGCATTCAGTCCCGATCAGTCGATGCTCGCCACCGCCAGCATTGATGGAACGATCAAACTCTGGGACGCAAAAACAGGCAACCTGATCCGCACGCTCACCGGTCACAAATCCTGGGTCAATTCCGTCGCCTGGCACAAGGATGGCAACTGGCTCGTCACCGGCAGCAGCGACGGCACCGTGCGCATCTGGGACGCGAAGACCGGTGATGTGCTGCATGACTTCGCGATGACGAAGGCGGAAGTGCGCAGCGTCGCCGTGTCGAACAATGGCAAACTCATCGCCGCAGGCGAACGCTACGGCATGGTGAAGGTGTGGGACACCGAGACCTGGCAGGAGCGCTACACGCTGAAAGAAAACAGCGGCGATGTCTGGGCCGTCGCGTTCTCGCCGGACAGCAAGACACTCGCGGCCGGCGACGGGCAGTGGAATCGCCCGTGTCTCATCCGCCTGTTTGACGCGGCGACGGGGAAGCCGAGTGGCACCCTGCAACACACCGGCGAAGTGCTCTCGCTCGCCTTCAGCCCCGACGGCCAGTGGCTCTCGGCAGGCGGCGGCGACAAGGCGGTGCATCTGTGGCAGATGAAGGAGTGATGGCCAGGCGTCCTGACCCCGAACGCAGCTGTGGCGGTACGATGTATCTGCACGTTCCTTCAAGGCTGAAACACATGAAACAACAGATGCGATCAATTCACAGTTCAACTCGTTCCTGTCTGGCAATCGTGTGTCTTCTGGCCATTCTTCTGGCACATGCATCGCCCGCCGCTGCGCAGGATGCCAAGTCCGCCGACTGGCCGCAGTTCCTCGGCCCCAAGCGCACCGGCGTCTCCAGCGACACCGGCCTCATCGACGCCTGGCCCGAAAAAGGCCCGCGCGAAGTCTGGCGCAGCAAGGGCGGCGTCGGTATGTCGGGCCTCGCCGTCAGCGCCGGCCGCGTCATCACGCTCGTGCAGGATGATGAAGGTCAGCACGCCCTCGCACTCGAAGCCGCGACCGGCAAGCAGCTCTGGAAAACGAAAGTCGCTCCCGCCTACAAAAATTCCCAAGGCGACGGCCCGCGCGCCACGCCTGCGATCGCCGATGGCCGCGCCTTCGTTTTCACGGGTAATGGCATGCTCGCCGCGCTCAAGGCGGACACCGGCGACCTCATTTGGAAGCACGACACGATCGCCGAGTTCAAAGGTGAAATCGCCGACTTCGGCATGGCCTGCTCGCCGCTGGTGGTCGAAGGCCGCGTCATCGTCACCGTCGGCGCGCCCGGCGCGACCGTCGTCGCCTTCGACTGCGACTCCGGCAATTTCGCTTGGAAAACCGGCAACGCGAAGGCCGGCTACTCTTCGCCCGCGCTGCTGAAAGTCGGCGGCGAGGAACAGCTCGTCGTCTTCACCGGCGAAACACTCTGGGGCATTCAACCGAAGAGCGGTTCCGTCCTCTGGAGCTATCCCTACAAGACGCCTTTCGACTGCAACATCGCCACGCCCATTCAATACAAAGACCACATCTTCATCTCCAGCGGCGAAGACCACGGCTGCGCGCTGCTGTCTTTCGCCGACCCCGCTTCCGACGGCATCATCGTGGTGTCAGAAGTCTGGAAATCGCAGGGCGCCAGCAGCGTCATGCGCAACGGCTGGCAGACCTCGCTCCTCATCGATGGCCGGCTTTATGGCATGGACAACGTCGGAGCCGCCACCTCGCTCACGCACTTCAACTGTGTCGATATGGCCACCGGCAAACTCATCTGGCAGCACAAGCGTTTCGGCAACGGCAACTTCATCGCCGCCGACGGCAAGCTGATTCTCACGACGATCAAAGGCGAACTCGTCCTCGCGAAGGTCTCGCCGCAAGGCTTTGATGAGTTGGGCCGGATGAAGGTGCTCACCTCGATGAAGCAGGGCCCCGCGCTGGCGGGCGGTTTGCTCTATGTGCGCGATGATCGCGAGATTGTGTGCTTTGATCTACGAGCGAAGTGATCGGCTCCCCTCCCTCTCAGGGAGGGGCTGGGGGAGGGTCGAGCCAACGAAGCCTTCAATTCTCCCTTGCCACGGCAGTCCACATTGACCGTTCCCCCGACCCTCCCCTAACCCCTCCCTACGAGGGAGGGGAATCAATCCACTCTCTCCGTTCCTCCCTTCGTCCCTACGTCCCTTCGTCCCTCCGTCCCTCACTTTTTCAACATCTCGATAAACGCCTTCAAGAGCGGCGTATTGTCATGCCACGTGCGAGCTGTCACCAGATTGCCATCGACCACACACGCTTCGTTCACATACGTCGCCTCGCCCTGTTCCACATCCATCTTGCACTTGGCCACGGTCGTCATCTTCCGTCCCTTGATCACGCCCGCGGCTGTGAGAATCTCCACGCCGTGACACAGCGATGCCACGGGTTTGTTGGTGTCAAAGAAATGCCGCGTGATGCGCAAGAGGTCCGCATCGTAGCGCAGATATTCGGGCGCGCGCCCGCCGCTGACGAACAGCCCGGCATATTCCTCCGGCTTCACATCCTTGAACGCCACCGTCGCCTTGAGGTGATAGCTCGGCGACTCGCGGGTGATGTCCCACTTCGGCTCGCCCTGCGCAGCAGGCGGAATCTCATGCATGACACTGTGATAGACGCGGGCTTCAGGCCCGGCGACCACGACTTCAAACCCATCCTCCGGCAGGCGGAAGAGGGGGTAGAACGTGTCGAGCGTCTCCGTGGCGTCGCCAATGGGCAGCAGAACTTTGGGCATGGGTGGGGCTCCGCGGCACAGTCTAGCGACACGCGAAGTCCGTGCAGGAGCGGCGGAACCTGTAGCCGCCGGCCATTGATCGGACAATGATGGTTGAACGACGTTGAAACCTGTAGCCGGACCGTCACCCCCGCTTGTGGAGATTCCTTCATGCCTCATCGCCTGACCGTTTGCGTCATCCTTGCTTTCGCCGCCGCCGCCGTGGCCGCGCCTATCGATCGCCGGACGCAGGTACTGGAGGACCGCCAGAACGTGAGCAAGGATCCGCTGTGGGTCTACAACGATCTGGAAAAGGGCAAAGCCCAGGCGAAGGAGAGCGGCAAGCCGATGCTCATCGTCTTCCGCTGCATCCCGTGCCACGCCTGCTCGGGCTTCGATGCCCAGGTGCTGCAAAGGGCCGAGGCGCGGATGGAAGAGCTGATGAAAAAGTTCGTCTGCGTGCGCATCGTCTACGCCAACGGTATGGACCTTCAGCAGTTTCAGTTTGACTACGATTTATCCTTCGCCGCGTTCTTCATGAACAGCGATGGCACGATCTACGGCCGCTACGGCACGCGCTCGGATGTGAAGGAAACCGAGCGCGACCTTTCCATGGACAGCTTCTCCAAGGCCATGGAAGGCGCGCTGGAAGTTCACAAGGATTACCCGGCGAACAAAGCGAGTCTCACCGCCAAGCGCGGGCCTGTCGTGACAGTCGCCAAGCCCGAGCTGTATCCGAAGCTGACGAAGTACACCCAAGCCCCGGACTACAACGGGCAGGTGTTGCAGAGCTGCATCCACTGCCACATGATCGGCGACGCCCAGCGCGCGATCCTGCGCCAGGACAAGAAGCCGCTGACGGATGAAGTGGTCTTCCCCTGGCCGATGCCGGACGTCGTGGGCCTGTCCCTGGACCCGAAGGAGCGGGCGAAGGTGACGGAAGTGGCGAGCAACTCGGCAGCGGCGAAGGCGGGCGTGAAGGTCGGCGATGAGATCATCAAGCTCGACGGCCAGCCGATCCTTTCCATCGCCGATGTGCAGTACGTCCTGCATCACACGCCTGCGACCGGCGGCTCGGTTAAGGCATCTCTCAAGCGCGGCAGCGAGACGCGCGAGGTCTCACTGAAACTCGACAACGGCTGGCGGCGCATCAGCGATATCACCTGGCGCGCTTCAGCATGGGAATATCGCCGCATGGGCCTGGGCGGGATGAAGCCCGATGATATGAGCGATGCCGACCGCAAGGCCGCCAACCTGACCGCGACGCAGATGGCGTTCAAGCTGGCGCACGTCGGGCAATACGGCGATCACGCCGTCGCCAAGCGGGCGGGCTTCGAAAAGGGCGACATCATCATCATGTGGGACGGCCTGACGAATCGCATGACCGAAAGCGCGCTGCTCGCCTACGGCGTGCAGAAAAAGCAGCCCGGCGACACGATCAAGGCGACGATCCTGCGCGGCGGGAAGAAGATGGACCTGAAGGTGACGCTGCCCTGAGCCGCAAATTGGATAAATGTTGCCAGTTACAGAAGGCAATATGCTTCTAAAGGAAATGCTATGGCAGTCTTGCGATGTCCCGAATGTGACGTAATGGTGATGCCGAAGGCGGACGGTCGGTGCCCATCGTGCCAAGCGATCATCGGAAAGGGAAACGACCCTAAAGTTGGCAGCTCACCGGAGCCAGGTATTTTGGCGTCTGATGCTTCAGACCCCATCGGCATGCGCGACGAGCCATTACTGCAAGATCCAATTGGTCGTTCGCGGAAAGTACGCCTTCCCCCCGGTCTTCGCAACATCGAGAAGAAGTGCCCTCGATGCGGCCTCGTGAACGAGCCAAGCGCGAGTAGCTGCGATTGTGGATATAGTTTTACAAATCGTAGCAACCCGGAGGATACCGTCATCGCTGTTAAGACTACAGATGGGGTGGTTCATAGATTTCCGGTGCCTGACCATCTCAGCAAATTGAGCGATGACCTCGTTTCGGGAGTGATCAACGGCGATTGCCCTGCCCAGGTCCAAGCGCACCGGTCCCATGCACTTCCTTGGGCACCATTGCGTGAAGTGACACGTTCGTACTCAATGCTTGATTCCCTCTATCGCCCCGTGAGGGTGGCCGCAATGAAGGGCATGTCTATCGCAACGTTAATTGGCGCGGGACTGGCGATGATTGATACCGGATTACTATGGGCTAAAATCTCACCACCTATTGCTGTTGCTTGTGCCCTGATTGTCGCATTCATCATTATCGGCGGCCTGATTTATCCGTACAACCAGCAGTTGGGAGCAACTCTTGGCGGAGCACCCGTCATCTTATGTATCCCGCTCTGTGTGTTTTGGGCTTGGGATGGGAATCAAGACTACTTATATCGCTTCTGGTTCGCTGCGAACCAGGTGTTGTTCTGGACTATATTCGTTTCGTTCGTCAAAGGGTTCGTACTGTTCGGTTTGCTCGGGTTCGCAATCGGCGTATTGGTTGCACATTTAACCCGGCGACGTAGAACGTGCGCCGCTGATGCGGTATCGGAGTCTGTGCGATCTTGGACGTTGCGTGCAATAATCGCGTCCGGTGCATGTATTGGGGGATGGGTACTCATGTTGTTGTGGATTAATCCTGCAATCATCGAATACCTCACGACAAACTAAAAGTGTCATTTTTGCAGGGTGCCGTAAATTCGAGTTGATTGCAGAAACGCAAACACAGCCAGACGGACCAACGAATGGGTAAGAAGTACACAGTAAGCGACGGCAAACTCACGCTTCGCCCCGGAGTGATAGGTTATTTCCATCCAAGTTCCCCTCGGATCTCGTCATATATCTTGTCATGCTGAATGCCTTTGTCCCGTCCCGAATCCATGTCCGCCTTCCGTGCGAGAACCGTTTCCTTCCAACCGGGTGGCAGGTCATCTTGATCCACGACCTCATCAAGGCTGCTCAGCAGCCGGGTCGCGAGTAACTCGCGTTCATTGGGCGATAGTGAAAGGGCGAGTTGTTCGACTTCAGTCAGTGTCATCTTCATACTCCCATGGCATCGATTTCTCTGTTATGCATTATACCCTTCATTCCCCTCCAACTTCGCCGCCGCCCGGTTGTCGATCTTCCCGCCCGTGCCGCTGTGCTTGTTGTTCTTCACGACCACATTCTTCGCCGGCTCGCCGCCCACCGCGATGCCGCCGCCGCGGGTCTTGTTGTTTGCAATGGTGACATTGCTGATCGGCTGCCTGCCGCTGTTGCGGTCGGCGACGACCATGATCGCCGTGCCCCGCGCCACGTTGATGTCGTTGCCTTCCACGAGCAGGCCGTCGATCGGGCCGCACTTGTAGATGGACAGGTACGCATTGCCTCGGTTGTTGGTCAGACGGCTGTCCTGGATGGTCGAATTGCAATGGTCTTCGTGCATCAGGCCTTCGCCGTCGTTGATGAGGTACTTGCGGTCGGCGGCCCAGTTGCGGTGGACTTCGTAGTCATTGCCGTCCACGACCCAGCGCCAGCCGCGCATCTCGATGGCGCGGTTGTCGTTGGTGGAGGAGCCGCGGGTCATGGCTTCGCCGGTGGCGGTGGGCCGCCATACATCCCTGGCGATGCGGATGATGTTGCTTGCGCATAGGGCGCCGTCGCCGCAGAAGCCGATGGCCATGCGGCCGGAGTTGTAGATGTAGTTGTCGCGGATGACGGTGCCCTTGCGGAAGCCGAAGGGGTGCGACTGCGGCGTGCCATCGTCGCCACTGCCGCCTGAGCCACCGACGCAGTAGTGGTTGATGTAAAGGCCCGGGCGGTTGTCGTAATCAAAGACGACATCATCGAACGCCTGCGTCTGGCCCTTGCCGAGGGAGAGCACGTAGCCCTTCATCGCGAAGTTGTCCTCGCCGGACCGCGGCAGGCGGTTGTTGGCGATGAGCACGTTCTCGCCGACAACGTCGATCGCCGCGTGATGCCGCTTCGTGAAGCGCTGCCACTTGTGCTGGCCGGTGGCGAGTTTGGGGATGTTCTCATCGGCGACAGCCGCGTTGCGCAGGACGCAGCCGAACACGATGCGATGGCCTTTGCACGCATGGTTCTCGCCTTCGCCCAGATGAATGTGCCCGCGGTTGATGGCGATATGGACCAGGCCCGTGAACTGGCCGCCGGTCGGGTTGTCGAGATAGACGCCTTTGAAGGCGGTGTCAATCGGTGTGCCGTCGCCTTCGAGCAGCGGCTTGTATTTCGGGAACTCGAACTTCGTCGGCGGATCGTAGCGATCATTCTGCGCCAGCGAGACAACCTTCGGCTCCGCCCCGCGCAGGACGATGCCGTCCTTGAGCTTCACGTGATCCTTGAACTCGTAAGTCCCGGCCGGGAAGAAAACCACGCCGCCCCCGGTGCCAGCGCCGTCCTTCGCCACGACCGCCGCCTGCGCCGCGTTGAGTTTCGCCAGCCAATCGTCGCCGGGGAACTTCGTCACATCGACGACGTTGTTCCACTTGAACCTGCCGGTCCAGGGCAGCTTCAAGGCCGCGGCAGGGTCATGCGTCGGCAGACCTTCGGCGGCGAAGGCCCATCGCGGCAGAGCGAGCGTGCCGAGGCCGGCTGCGGAAAGGAGCAGGAGGTCACGGCGGGAGGGCGGCAAGTGAAGCATGGGCAGGTCCTTGATCATTTGAAGGATTCAGGCGATAATACGGGGAAGCCATGGGAAAAAGCTACACAGTCAGCGACGGGAAACTTGTCCTCTTCCTCGAAGAGGCGGAGGAAGGCGGTTTTGAGAACGCTCAAGGCTGGTCGCGCCAAGCTGGCGCGTGAGATTAAAGCGACGGGGTCGCCGGCAGTCACAAGGGCCTGATGCCCTCACGACAATCACTTCATACGATCAAGCCAATAGCCCTGCTGGCGGCGATGATGTGCGACGGCAACGATGAAAATGTAGTCCTTTTGAATTGCGTAAATAACTGAATAGGGAAAGCGATTCAGCAGCACCCGGCGAAAGGGAGGGTGAAACGCCACCCACCGCTCGGGCGCGAGTTCGATGCGATGCTCGGCCGCGATGACCTCGTTCTGCAATGCTGCGCCAAGTCCCTCACACTGCTCTTCGTAATACGCGATGGCTTCTTCGAGTTCTTCGCGCGCCTCACGGTGATAGATCAATTCCATCCGTGCTTCCGCTTCACCTCATCATGGACTTGCCGGGCCGGGACGCCGGAAGAGGGATCGGCGACAAGCTCGGCCAGGCGGCGCTGCAAAACGTCGAGGAGCCCGTCCTCCAACTGGAAGCAGTCGGGGTTATCAACGCTGGTCAGGAGGCGCGTGGCCAGAAGCTCGCGTTCGGCAGTTGACAACTCCAAGGCGCGACGTTCGAGTTCGTTCAGAGTCATGGGTGTTCTCGCTTTCAAGCCATTATATCCGCGCGCTCGATAAGGGGCATACGAACTGCGCGACATATTCACGA
>JBBDXA010000130.1:0-130348 GCA_040902585.1 Phycisphaeraceae bacterium | reverse complement strand
CGCCAACTCGGCAGACTTTGACGCGCGATCGCCAGGCCGACCGCCAGCAGAAACACGCCCGTCGCGCCCAGCGCGATTGCCGGCACTCGACTGCCCGCGGCTTGGGCGATCGCTTCCTGCTGCGACTGAACCTGAAACATGCGCAGGCCGTGCAGCGCCGTCACGATGCCGAGCGTCACCATCAGCACGGCGGCGTAGAGCCGAAGCCAGGATGGCAGGATGCTCTGCTTCAGGGCGCGCTCCATTCCATGATGGTTTCGTAGCCCACGCCGAACCTGGCCGCGACCACCGCGAGCAGAATCGGCACGGCCAATGGGATGGTGTGTTTCTGCGGCTGTTCAAAAGGAATTCTTCGACGAAGCACCCACAAAGTCAGGGCATTGTACGCCGCCAGTCGCATGAACTCGGTCAGCCGGCCTGCCGCGATCAGGTTGATGAGCGCGATGACCGATGCGATCACCAGGGTATTGAAGAGGATGGCGAGCGTGGCATCGAATCCGACGATCGCGCCGATGGCCGCCATGAGCTTGACGTCACCGCCTCCAAGTCCGCCGGCGATCATGCAGGTGATGCCGATCGCCAGGCATACGCCGGCCCCGGCCAGGCTGGCGCCCATGTCCACGGAGCCGGCCCAGCGGGCAAAGATGGTCACGCCCGCCGCCGTCAGGAGCGCGGCAATCAGGTTCACCGCCAGGCCGAGGAGAAACGCCGGATAGGTCAGCATGTTGGGCACGCGCCCTGTGGCGGCGTCATACCAGGCTGCGACAAAGCAGACGGCGATGAGAACCGCCGCGAGGAAGAAGCCGTGCTGCGTTTCGGCGGTGGCGAGTTGAGCGGCCGATCCGATCGCGGCCGCCAGAGAGAGGGTGAGAACCCACAGCGTGGTCCAGTCGGAGGACCATTGCCACGCCGGAACCGGAGGCGAGGCCGAGGCCTGGTCCCCGGCAGGAGGTGCGCCGATTGCGTCCGACTGGTTGGCAGTCTCGTGCGACACTTACTCCAAGACCTTGCCTTCATCGTTCTCCACCTCTTCGACCCGACTGCCGAAGATGTCGGCGATTTTGTCGCGGAAGACGATGAGCCCGATGATGATGGGAAGAGCGATGATGGCGATGATGAGAATGTACTGAACCGTGTCCCCCCGCTGATTCTCATGGAACGACTTAAACAGGCTGGCAATGCGACGTTTCATGACGGCTCTCCTATATTAGGTCACTCAATTCATTTGCGACGTATTCAATGTCAGAGTTTTTACTCGAGATCGACAAGGTGTGTGATCGGACATCAAGTGCCTCGACAGGTCACGGAAATGGCAGATTCACCAGGTTCAGAAACCAGTATCCGTACAACTTGACGAAGCGATGATACACCGGCCACATCAGCCACAGGGGCAGCACGATCGTTGCGAGAATCAGCATATATTCCATCGCGCCTGCCCGAGTGTCGCGATGGAACTTCGCAAGAAATTTTACCACATTTGGCATGACAATCAATCCTTTGCGAAGAACTCGGGGCGGCCGGACTCCTTTCGCAACACCCGCCAGTGCGGGTCGGCGACGAACCGCGGGCGGCGATCGCGCCAGACCAACTGCCCGGCGCCATCCTGGCCCTCGTCGGCAAGGCTGAAGAGGTCGCTGATCTCGTAGGTGTGCGTCTGATCGTTGCAGGCGACTTCGGTGATGTGCGTGACCATTCGTCGGCCGTCGGGCAAGCGGGAAGTCTGCACGATCAAGTCGATGGCCGAGGCGATCTGCCTGCGGATGGCCGCCACGGGCAGGCCGGTGCCCGCCATCAGCACCAGCGTCTCCAGGCGGTGACACGCGTCGGAAGGAGTGGACGCATGAAGCGTCGCCATGCAGCCACGGTGGCCGCTGGTCATGGCCTGGATCAGATCCATCGCCTCTTCGCGGCGCACTTCGCCGACGATGATTCGATCCGGCCGCATGCGCAGGGAGGTGACGAAGAGATCGCGCACGGTGATACGTCCTCGCCCGTCGCCGTCGGCCGGCCGGGCCTCCATCTGCACGACGTGCCGCTGCTGCACCTGAAGTTCGCGGGTGTCTTCGATGACGACGATGCGCTCGTTCGTTCCGAACGCGGTGGACAGGACATTGAGGAGCGTGGTCTTGCCTGAGCCCGTGCCGCCGCTGACGAGGATGTTCTGATGGGCGCGCACCGCCAGCAGGAGGAACTCGATCGCGGCGGGCGTCACGGCTCCCGCATCGAGCAGGAACTGAGGCAGAACGGCGGCGCGGCGGAAGCGGCGGATGTTGATGGCTGCGCCGGACTCCACAATCGGCGGGAGCACGATGCACACGCGCGATCCGTCGGGGAGTCGGCCGTCGAGAATCGGACGAGCGGCATCGACCGTGCCGCCGACATACTGGGCGATATTGTTCGCTGCCGCCAGCAGCTCGCGTGCGGACCGGAACCGCAGGTCCGCCCGCTTCAGTTGTCCGTTGCGCTCGACGTAAACATCCGCTGGGCCGTTCACGATGATTTCAGACACGGCGTCGTCGGCAAAAAGCTCGGCCAGCGGCCCCAGGAAATACTTCAGCGAGGCGTCGAACGCGTTACGCCTCGTAAGGGATTCATCGTGATCGGCGGATTGAGCCGGGGCTGTTTGCATCAGGCAATCACCATTCGAGACAGACAGCGAATGCCGCGACGACCGATCCATGATGCCGACGCGAAAGCCGAACTCGGAGCCGATCAGCCCTCGATCACCCGGATTCAGGAACGAATCTTGATCAGCAGGGTGTCGCGCCGAGTCTCCGAACCGTCGAGGTCAAACGGCAACTCCTTGGATCGGGCGATCACTTCCTTCACGAACTCTTCGTAGCTGGTGGTATACGAGAGCCGGAACTCACCGATCCCGCCCTCGGCACCGGCCTGATGCTTCAGGAACGTCACCGACTTCACGCCGGGGATTTCCTTCTCGAACACCGACATGATGGTGATCACGTCGCGTTGCGTCTTGGCGTTGGCGACGGTCACGCTCATTTCCTGAGGCGGCTCCCAGGTCGTCCACATCTGCTCCATCAGGTTGGCCACCAGGTGCTGCGCGAAGAAGCGAACGGTCAGCTCCGTGACGCGCTTGGAGCCGACGAAGTTGTCGCTCGCGAAGCCCTCGGCTCCCAGCGTGCGTCCGTCGGAAAGGCGAACGGCGCGAAGCGTGTAGCTGATCGCGCCGTCGGCGTTGGCTCCGCCCGGACGGTCCGACCTTTTGTCCACGCGGCCGCTGCCGAGGATGACGACATCGAGGCCCGCCTCTTTGGCGTCCTGACTGAGCATGTACTGAAGTTCGTTCTCGCTGAAGACCACGCGGGCGTTGGTGGCTCGCGCCAGGAGCCGGCCGCGAACGGTGTCGGCATCGTGAATCCGCAATCCCATCTTGATCATCAGCTTGCTCAGCTCATCTTCCATTCGACGGGTATCGAGAAGGTCGGCATTGACGATCTGCTTCGATGCGGGGTTATTCGGAGCCGTTTTGTCCTGACCGGGCAACGTGTTGTCCAGACGGGAAGAGTCTTTGCCGTCCTTGCCGCCGACGTTGATGATCACCAATGACCCGCTGCCGGCGTTGGACGGCTGATTCTGCCCCACGGCAGCGCCCTGGTTGGCCTTATTGATCTGATCGGCGAGCTTGGGGTCGCTCGTTTCGTCCTCGCGGAGCGAGCGGTTGATGATGATGCCGATGCGCGGCGAGCCGCGGCGGTGGTACTCGGCGACCAGGGCTTCGACCGTCGGCTTGTACAACGGATGATCGGGGTCGGCGAGAATCTCAGCGCGGGTCGCCGGCCTGACGACTTCGATCTCCGCTTCCTTTCCCGCAACCAGCACGATCGAGTTGTTCGACGTATCGATGCCGTCGAGCTTCATCTTCAGGTCTTCGCGGGCGCGGGTGAGCAGATCGACCGCCAGGTCGAGCGAACTGCCGCTGTAGTCCACGTTGAACATGGCAACCGAAGCGGTGCCGTCCGAAGTGAACTCGGAAAACTTCACTTTCTGTACGCCCTGGATCTTCTTCATCGCCGTCTCGACGCCTTTGACGCGTTCCAGCCCCGTCAGGTTGACGACCTTCATGGTGAACTTGCGGGTCGCACCGGCGGCACCCGGGCGCGAGTACCAGTCGGCGAACTGATCGATGATCCGCCGCGACATGGCTGAGGCGTACTCCCGGATGCGATCCTGATCGGCGCTGAACGTCCAGTCGAAGTTGTAGCCGCCGATCTGCCTGCCCCGGCTGCGCTCGATCATCTCGATCTGCACGCCCATCAGCGCCCCGCGCTTTTTGACCGAAGGCCAACTGTCGGCATCGTAATACTTGATCACGATGATGATGTCGGAATTGAATTTCTGAAGCAGAAGGTCCCGCGCATTTTTTTCGCCAGCCATCTCGAAGAGTTTCGCCTCGCGTACATCCCGGAACAGATGTCCAGCCGCGCCGCTGGCGACCAGGTCAATATCCCTCGCTTTGCGGAAAATGAGCGATATCTCACTCTGAACCTTTTCGATCAACTCGTTGGTGACCTGCGGCACATCCACGCGGCCGAAGTTGGGGATCAAGCCGGACGCGAACTGGATCGTCGGATCGCCTGCCGCGCTGTAGGCTTCCTCGAATTTCTTGATGTCAGGCTGCGCCGGTTGAGGCGGCGGCGGCGGGGGCTTCACCAGAGGCGGGGGGGCCTTGCCCTGCCCTGAGGCCGGCGAATGGCCGACGACGACAAGCAGTAATGCCGCGAGGAGAGCAACTCGAATTTTCATTGCAGGCCCTTTCGGAGGGTTATTCGGCGATTGAATGAGAAGTCATTACGGCGAGCGAATGGTTCCACTCCGGCGATGAATCACCGCGCGGATCGAATGATGATCCGCCACTCGCGAGCCGTGGTTTCACCCGCCGTGGCTTCCATGAACAGCTCGGTGCGCGGGGGAAGATGCAACAGCCGGAAGTCGGTGTTGGTGCGAATCGGCGTGCGGTTGGCGTCAAAAAACTCAAACCGGTACTGCACGGCCACCCCCTGGTCCGAAATATTGCGGATCGGCTGGGTCACCGTCACGGGACGGTCCGCCTGAGGGAAGGGTGGCTCCACTCGAGCCGGGCTGAATACCAGCCACTTCTGCAGGATCGGATCCTCAATCGAAATGTTTGGATACTGACTCGCGGGCAGCAGATCAACCTGGCCGCCGTAAGGTGCTTTCACTGGATCATTGCACCCAGTAACCATCAGGATCAATCCAAAGGCAATTCCCTTCAATCCACAGTAAAACAGATTGGCTTTCATCGTTGCGTTCACTCCTTGGGCGTCGATCGTACGAGGACGCAAGTCGTTTGCGAGGTTCCCCTCGCGGCAGTACTTGCACGGCTGTCATTCCTGAATTAGAGAATGATAGCATGAAGTCGTCATCTGGAAGCCGCCTTTTCAGCAGGTGGCGGAGCCAACGATCTTGCCAGGTCGGCTACTTCTTTTGATTTCGGCGAATAAGGACGATGTGGCTGCCCGAATAACCGGGCATAACCGAGTGTGCCCGGAAGCGGACAGACCAGCGAGTTGCCGCCTTCAAGCACATGCTTGCACACCTGCCCTTGCGTGTCCTGCGTCGTCCAGGTGATTCCCTCCTGACGGTACAGCCCTTCAAGCTGCGCAACAGTCATGGCACGCAGGTAACCGGCTGACCGATACCGCGCGAGCGCTGCGGCCGAAGGCGGGCTCACGCAGGTTCCGCCCAGGATGTAAGGCAGCGCGACGGCACCGGCCATCGGGGCATGCTCGTTGGCGTAAAGGATCTGTCCCGACTTGGTCCAGGCCGGCAGATTCGGGCCGGTCAGCAGTCGCACGTAGCGGAACTGTGCCTGCCGCGATGAAGGCGGACTCAACCCCGCGAGAACGGTAGTGTTTCCTTCAATACTCAATCGAATCGTCGAATTGGGCCCCTTGATCATGACGGGGACCAGATAGTACCGCTGCGGCATGACTTCGCAGTAGCGCGTGTCGGCATAGGCGGTGGCTTTCAGGGCCGCGCCGCCTGCCATGAGGATGAGCCCGATGATCGCGGTCTCTTGGCTTTGTCCTATCGCGGCGGTCGCAGCGCCGGCGACCAACAACCCGGTGCCCAGATAGCTCTTCGCGGTGCGCATATCCTGGAGATTGTTCCAACGATGATCGACCGCCATGCCGTTGACATCGCAGATCGGAGTGAATGAAATGCTTTCGCTGCCATTGACGACGGACACGCCGGTGCTGCCGCTGGCTTTCAGTGCCTTGAACGCGGCGATGGAGTTGTCAGGCCCGGTGCCGATCTTCTGCGGTCCGCGCCCGTAGTCGACGAGCAGCACGGTGTTGTAACTGCTGGAGTCATTGAGGCGATTGACCAGTGCCGACAGACCCGGATCCAGTTTCAGCGCCTTGTTGAACGCTTCGCCGGCCTGCTGCAACATGCTGGCATCGCCGTTGGCGATGGCGATCTGCCTCGACGCCAGGCCTTGAAGCAGGTAGCCCATGGCAAAGTTCGTCTCGACTTCAAGGATATTGTCTTTGCCAAAGTACTTACTCTCATCCACATTCTTGGAAGCATTAATCACATCCTGAGTGCTGCGAACTTTCTTGGTGGTCGCATCGTCCTTCCCCTTGATGGCCTTCAAAGGGAACGTCGAGTTCTGGAACGCGGCGCGGGCGTTGTCCCAGCTTCCCTGCATGGCGTAGTGGCTGCCCACGCAGACGTAAGCGAGGGACTGTTCGAAGGGCTCGCCCTTCCAGATCTTGGCCATGTCCTGGGTGCCGAAGAACGCGCCGACATCGGAGATATTGCTGTTCAGATTCTGCTTGCGAAGCATGTAGTAAACGCGGTCCCATGCGCTGAAGCCTTCCGGTGCGTAGCCGTCAGCGAGCGTGACCATCCCGGTGCGCATCCATTCCAACCCATAATTGCGATCCGGTTTGTCCTTCTCGCCAAGGACTTTGAGTTTGGCGGTCTTCTCGACCATGTAGGCGCGGGCCGTGCCGAATTCACCCGTTTGGAACGTCTTGGTCAACTCAACGTCCGGCTTGGCCATGCATCCGGTCAGACCGACGATGAAGCCCAGAAACGACAGTACCGCGATCCAGCGAAATGATTTCATGATTTACCCCTTGCACACGTTGTGAAACAGAAGAAACGTGACCCGACCTGAAAATGATTAACCGCTTCATGGCTAATCCTGCGCGCGACCCAGAGCTTCGCGCTTGTAGGCGAACTCATCGTTCCACACCAGCGCACGGGTAGTCACGTCGAATATCCTGTATTGCATCTGGTACAGATCGACTCGCCCGACGACAAACCCGTCTTCCCGCTTGGTGCGCGTCGCGGATCGATAGGTGGCGGTCATCGTGTGGGTGAACATCGGCGAATGCGGGAGTGGTTCGTTGTAGCCGGCATCGCGGATCAGCGGGCCGTACTCGGGCGGAACCTGAAAGGAAATGTTCTTCTGATTGCGAACGGAAACGAGGTTGAGCGATCCCTGAAGCCGGGCCATCAGCATCCACTGCTCGGCGGGGGGAATGAGATCGCTGGTGAGGTTCTCGACTTTGTTGATGGTGATCAGAATGGGCGGCGACGACGGATTGCGGTCGCGCAGGAAATCACTGGACGCAAGCTTGGCGGACATCTGCGCGGTAACCTCGTCCAGGTCATCCGAAGTGATTCCGCTGGTTTGAGGAGGCGACTCGCATCCAATGGCCATCGAAACCGAAAGGACCAGCAGAATTCTTGTAAGTGCGCCCATCGTGTCTCCGCTCAAGAGTTCGAGTAAATGGAACACGGATAAGGTAAGAACGAGCAGCCCATCGCAAAGAAGTTTCATCATCCGCGCTGAGACCATGACGCGCCGTTGCCGGAAATGCCGACCGCCGAAGGCGCAATGTCCCAGCACCGACGCGAGCGCACTCCATCAGCGGCGACTCCCCGGCGATGTAATCACCTGCGCAACTGCGATTCGAGCGTGTTTTCTTCGAAGACCGTCACGCGCGTCTGGTTGTTGGTGATCTTGAAAACGAAGTAATACACGCTCTTGCCGGCGCGGACTGATTCGTAGAAATCGCCCTGGAGCACATAGGTATAGTTCGGATCATAAACATTCGGACCGACCGGCTGAGCCGGCGCGGGCTGGGGCGCGTCATCGCCGACGTCCACGGGCGGTCGTCGCGGCGGTGCAGCCGGTGCGGGGTGATTGCGATCCCACTCGGCCTTAGCGCGGTCCAGACTTTCGACGAAGAGAATCCGGTCGCGTCGGATGTACTTGCTCTTGAAAAGCTGCCCGCGCAGCCGCGCCTGGATCAACTCGAAGTCGCCGGTGGATGTACCCGTCGTCTTGTTCTGAAGCGTACCCATGGCCAGGACGACCATGTGCTTGGGATCGTTGAACTCGGGGATATCCGCGATCTCGCGGGCCAGGCTCTGGGCGGTCTTGTCAGTCAGTTCGAGCATCGCTGTCATACTGGCCTGACCGGAGCCGACTTCACTGGGCAGCGTGCGATAGGGATCGATGCGGCCGCCGGTGTTCCCCGCGGGAGGCGGAGGCGTGTTGCATCCGCCGAGGAAGAATCCGCACACGAGTAGGACAGGGGCATATTTCAACATTGAGAAGCCTCCGATGGATTGAATAACGATGAAGATGATGACACAAACCTTCTTTCCACGATTACGGTAACAGGGCGCGCGGGCCGAGTCAATCAGAAAAGTGTCCACCGGAATTCTGTTCACTTTGAGTTCGCTTCACGCTGTTGGGTCCACCGCGATTCGGTCTGATTCGAACCGCCTTGGACCACGCACCTTTTGATTGACACTTCTTCGCGCTGCGATATCATCGGGATCATGCATCTTTGTGATGCAAGCCCGATCACTTCCATCTGCTGAGGGCAACGATTTGACAAGCAGCCCTGATCAAGCCGACAGGTCCCATCGCATCCTGCTGATGGCTGCCGTTGCCACCGGGCTCGTTGCCGCGGCTCTCACGTTCGTCTTTCTGGGCAATCAGACGCCCGGGCCTTCGAGTCAGACCGTCGAGACCATGTCGATCCTGGTGGCATCCCGCGATCTCGGTCAGGACACTAATCTGGATTCCTCCTCCGACGTGGAGGAGTTGAAGGTTCCGGTGACGATGGGTGATTTCATCCGCCGCTGCATCAGTCCTGCGGAGCGCGACCTGCTCGAAGGCCGGCGGCTGATTCGAGCGGTCCCGGCGGGATCGCCCATTACCTTTGCCGACCTCATTGCCGCGGAGATTGAGCTCAAGGGCGATCGCCGTGCGATGACGCTTCACCTGACGGGCGCGGGCGCCCTGCCCGGACTGCTGGCGCCCGGACAATGGGTGAAGATTCTGGCGACGCGACCGGTGAAAAAAACCGCCCCTGCGCCAACGCCGACAGACAATCAGGATCCCAGCGCCGCCCTGCTCAGCGCCCTGTCCGCCAACCTGGCGGATGAAACGCAAGCGTGGGAATCGGAGTTTGTGCCCACCAGCGACGACATGTTCAAAGTTCTGGCGATCGGCGGAAGCATGGCACCCATCCCCGCGCTGGTCCAGCGCGACGATGACGGCAGCTCGTCCGGGCAGTCGTCCATCGTGACTATCGAAGTCACGGAAGATCAAGCTCGCATCATCCTGGCGAAATCCGGAGGCGGCCGCATTCCTCTGACGCTGATCCTGTGTCCGCGCGTCGAGCGCTTGAGCAATTGAGATCGAGCGGAGTTCTCACGCGCACAGTCGCCATGCCCTTCGCCCAAGTGATTCGTTCCGGCGAAGGGGCCGCCGCTGACACCGGCGCTGAAACACCCTTACGGCGGAATTCTGAGGCACACAAAATGATTCGCGTGGTTGTCCAGAATCTGGTTCACGCTCGCCAATGGGTGGCGCACGAAGGGGACTCCGGCTTCGCCATCGGCCGCGACGCTGCCTGCACGGTGCAGCTCCCCTCGCAATTCATCTCGCGCGAACACGCTCGGGTCGAACGCTGCGATCAGGGCTGGGAACTGGTGCTGGCTGAAAATGTCAATCCGATGACCGTGAACGGGACCGAAGTCCAGGCCGGCCGCAGGTGCGTGCTGGGGCGAATCAACGAAATCAACATTGCGGAGTACGCGCTCACCATCGAAATCTCCGCGCTGCAAGCGACCGCCAGCCACGATGATGACGTGCTCGCCATCCAGCGTCTCCTGCACATCAACATTCTCCGAAAGCTCGATCTTCGACTCTCCGGCGGCGGATTCGATCCGATTCCCGCCCGCATCGAACTGATCGACGCGACCATCGACAACCTCCTCCAGGGCGACTTCAAGACGCAATGCTCGACGCCGCCACTCTCCGATGCCCTGCTGGATCACGCCGTCCGCGCACGACTGGCGTCGAAGCTGGCGTCGGCATCAGCCAACGGTGCCGGCCCGCTGCCCTACTCGCAGCAGGTGCAGATCGCGGCCCTGGAACAGAGCGTAGCCCCGCTCATTCAGGCCATGTTCAATGGCCAGGCTCCTCGCGCCGGAATCGACCTCGAACAGACGATCGACGATCTCATGGCCTCGAAGGGCCCGCAACTGACCGCGCAACTGCTGGAGAACCAGAAGCGTTATCTCATCAACAGCTACCTGAAGAAAGTTCTGTTCGACATGATCTTCGGCTACGGCCCGCTGCAGGATTTGATCGATTCGCCGGACGTATCGGAGATCATGGTGGTCTGCCCCACGCTGATCTATGTGGAGCGCGCCGGACGGGTGGTGCGGACCCGCAAGAAATTCACTTCGCCGGAAGCGGCGACCGCGGTGCTGGAACGGATCGTCGCGCCGATGGGCCGGCGCATCGACCGTTCGCAGCCGCTGGTGGACGCCCGACTCAAGGATGGTTCGCGCGTCAACGCTGTGATCGAGCCTCTGGCGGTGCGCGGAGCGTGCATCACCATCCGCAAATTCCCCACGCGGGAAATCACTGTTCAGCATCTGATCGACTGGCGCTCGTTGAACCAGTTGGCGGCCACCTTTCTCGAAGCGGCCGTGCGGTTCCGTTCCAATATCGTCATCGCCGGCGGCACCGGGTCGGGCAAGACCACGCTCCTGAACGCCCTCAGCGGCATGATCCCGTCGCACGAGCGACTGGTGACGATCGAAGACGCCGCTGAACTGAGCCTTCAGCAGGAGCATGTGGTGACGCTGGAGACGCGGCCTGTCAGCGCGGAGGGGACGGGCGCGGTCACGATTCGCGACCTGTTGAAGAACGCGCTGCGCATGAGGCCGGACCGGATCATCGTCGGCGAATGCCGCGGCGGCGAGGCGCTGGACATGCTCCAGGCGATGAACACAGGCCACGCCGGTTCCATGACGACGCTTCACGCCAACAGCGCGCAGGATGTGATCAGCCGGCTTGAAACGATGGTATTGACCGCCGCCGACCTTCCGATGGCGGCGGTGCGGCAACAGGTGGCGCAGTCGCTGGACCTGATCGTCTACATCCGCAGGCAGCCGCGCGGCCGCCGGATGATCACGCAGATATCCGAAGTGATGCGCGTCAGCCCAACGACCGGCGAAGTGGAACTACGCGACCTCTTGCGCACCGACGGCCCCGAAGACGCGGCGGAACTGAGCCTGACCGGCTACCTGCCGACCTTCCTCCCCGAGATGGTGGCCGGCGGCTACCTCGACCTGGAAACCTGGCTAACCCCCGCGAAATGACCATGCAGATTCTGATCATCATTCTGTTCGGCGTAGCCGCGGGACTCGGCGCATGGGTCGGCCAGCGCGCAATCGTCGGGTGGGTCCATCGCGAGCGGACGTGGATGATCGAAACAGCCCGGCGATTCACCCCGGAGGCGATCGATGTGAACCGCTGGTTCTGGGGCCTTACCGCGGCCCGGATTCTCCTCCTCTTGTTGTTGCTGTACATCATCCCCAATCCGATCCTCGCCATCGCGTTCTGGCTGGCGACTTTTCTGTTGTCACCCATTGTGATTGACTTCGTCTGGAATCGCAGGCGGCGCGCTATCCGTGATCAGTTGCCTGCCGCGGTCGGTGCCATGGCCAACAGCGTCCGCGCCGGACTCTCGTTGCCGCAGGCGCTCCAACGGCTTGCGGAGAACACGCCGCAACCGATTCGCAACGAGTTTCGCATCATGGCCAACGGCTACGCGCTGGGACTGGATATGCAGACGATTCTCAACGATGCCCGCCGCAAGCTGGACCTTCAGGAATTCAACCTGGTCGTCTCCGCGCTGCTGGTGAATCGCGAGATGGGCGGCGACATCGCGACCACGCTCTCGCGCATCGCCGTGTCGCTGGAAAAGCTCAAGCAGATGATGGGCGCGATCCGCGCTGAGACAGCCGAGGGCCGGACCAATATCAAAGTCCTGCTCGCCGCGCCGATCTTCATGCTGCTGATGATGGCTACGGTCGACGGCGAAGGCGTGGCGCTCTTGTTCCAGACCATCGAAGGGATCGCGATTCTGACGCTGGCGGGTTTACTTGCCGGCGCGGGGATCTTCTGGGCGTCGCGCATCGTCGGGCAGGAAGTGTGAGTGAAAATGACAGAGCCCATGTCCATATTGATTCTCGCGCTCGCCGGCATCACCACGATGCTGCTGACGCTCGTGGTGGGGGGCGTTCTCATCCGCCTGGATCGCCGGATGCGGAGCCAGATCGAACAGCGCCCCAGGCTTCGCAAGGCGATCGACGAGAATCCGCTGATACGGCTGACTTATCCGCTCATCTATGCCCTCTCCGGACCACTGTCGGCGGCGGCACCGCGCGGGATGATCGAGCAGTGGCGAGAGATGACCCGCCGCGCGGGCGCTCCCGCCGGGCTCTCCGCCGAGGAACACGTGGCCATCTCCGCCCTCATCGGCAGCCTCGCCGCCGCGTTTCTGACCGGATCGATGCTGATGATGACTGCCTCGCTCGATTCATTACTGGGCCTGAGCATGGCCATCGTCGGTCCGCTGCTGATCATGACCACCCTGCGGGCCCGCGGCGCGGCCCGCGAGCATCAGATTCAGATGGCCATGCCCTACGTGCTGGACCTGATGGTGCTCACGCTCCGCTCGGGCACGTCGCTCAACCTCGCGCTGCGCCGGATTGTCGCCGACTACGCCAGCCATCCCTTGGGTCAGGAGATCGACGAAGCATTGTCGGAGATCGAACTGGGCGCCCAGCGGCGCGAGGCACTGATGCGATTGAGCGACCGCACGCGCCTGCCGGAGATTCGCGACCTGGTCGAGACGATCAATCAAGCCCAGGAACTGGGCTGGCCCATGGCCGATACGCTGGAACGGCTCGCGGAAGGAATGAACATCGCCCGCGTCGTCAAGGCGCAGGACTCGGCCGGCAAGGCGAGTTCTCTCGTTATGATGCCTGCCATGCTGGTCCTGGCGTCGGCTGTCCTGCTGATCTTCGGACCTATGATCGTGCGTATCCTCCGCGGGGATCTGGCTTTGTCGTAACCGTATAGTTTGGCACCATGTTGGATCACGAGAATTCCCATGGCCATAACGCTGCGCATCATTTCGGGACAACAGGCCGGCCTCATCGTCACGCTGTCGCCCGGTGAGACTCTCATCGGCCGCAGCCCCTCCGCCCGGATTCAACTGACCGACCCAACCGCATCCTTCGAACATGCCGTCGTGCGATGTAGTGACGAAGGTGTCGTCCTTCAGAATCTTTCGGCACAGGGCACGATCGTCAGCGGAAAGCACATTACCGACGAAGTGGTCATCGCCGCGAAAGATCGCATTTCAATCGGCGAAACCGAACTGGCAATCGATATGGGTGCCCTTGGAGGCGGTCACAAGTCCGCGCGCATGTCGCGAACGCTGGCCCTCGTGTCGGTCATTCTGCTCCTGCTGTTGGCGTCGGCGATCTTTCGACCTGCCTCGGTGCCGACCTCGCGTCAATCGGATCTGCGAGGGAGACAGATTGTGGATGCCTACGTCTATCTCGAGCAATGGTCGCGCCAACAGGTGGGTCGGCGACAATTGCCCGCGGCATCACTTATCCTGCTGACCGATGCGTGGCGACTGGACCGCGCCAGCCGATACGACGATGCCGCCGACGCCTTCGGAAGATTGGCTCTGCTGCTTCGCTCACTGCCGGCACCTCAATCGCTGGAGCGAAAGTCACTGGCCGACGCTGATGCCGAGCACGCCGATGCCTTGTTGCGATTGTTCGGCGGAACGAAAAGTGCCGACGACGGTGCCAGGACCGTTGAGCTGGAGGGTGCCGCCCTGTTGCAGTTCGCACGGTTTCGATTTGAGAAGAACACCCAATTCGGGAAGGCCAAGCCATGATCCGACAATTCGGCCGCTACACACTGGGTGATCCTCTGGGCGGGGGCGCAGATGGATCGGTCTTCAAAGCCTCGGAAGACATGGGCGAGGGAATTGCTCGCACCGTCGCCATCAAGCTGCTCACGCCGATTCCGCCTCGCGATACGGCGAGAAAGCAGAAGTTTCTTGAAGAGGCGAAACTGCTCGCGCAGTTGTCGGGCCATCCCAACATCGTCAACATCTTCAAGTTTGGCGTCGACGAACAACAGCCGTGGATCGCCATGGAACTGATCCCGCACACGCTGACCGAACGCATCGGCGACGGGCCGACCGAACCGTCGCAGATCCGCTCGATGATCGCCCAGGTCTGCCAGGGACTGCTGCACATGCACGAGCAGTCGCCTCCCGTCCTGCACAACGATCTGAAGCCGTCCAACCTGCTGGTCGATTCGATTCAGCACTACAAGATCACCGACTTCGGTCTGGCGGCGGAGCAGGATGCCGATCGGACTTATGGCGTCGGCACCGTCCAGTATGTCGCTCCGGAAGTGCTGCGCGACAACGGCCGACGGCTGCCCGCCAGCGACCTCTATGCCCTTGGCTTCATGGCGTATGAAATGGCACTGGGCCGTCTCGCGTTTCGCCGGCAACTGCCCGGCATCTTCGGACCCGAGGAGTCCCCCGTGGCACCGTCGGCCGCCAAGTGGATGGCGTGGCATTGCGACCCCGCCGCGTCGGTGCAGAGAATTGATTCGATCATTCCGCAATTCCCGGCCAAGCTGGCGGTCCTCATCGAAAAGCTGATGGCCAAGCCGATCGAAAAACGCTACGCATCCGCTCGCACGGTGTTGGAGGATCTATCTCAAGGTGGCGTGAGCGACGGCGCTCCTGTCCCGTTGCCGCCGCCGATCCAAGAGCCGCGCAAGAGTCGCTGGCGTCCCGTCGTCGCCGCCGCGCTGGTCGCGCTCGTTGCCCTGTTGACAATCGTATTCCTCGCCGGGGGCAGCACTCCGCCACGCATACTCCTCTACAACCCCGGCAACCTGTCCACGGCCGCGAGCCGCCTGCCCTTCGAAGGCAAGATTGATGCCCTGCCTCAAGGTGCTTCTCTTCAGTTGAAAGTGAAGGAACGAACCTACGACATCAGTCTCAAACCGGATGGCAGTTTCACCGGCGAATGCCAACTCGCAGCACCGGGCGAGTATAAGGGACAGTTCCTCCTGACCTCAGACGGGAAAGTGGTCGTGAAACGCGAAGTGAATCTCAAGCGTGCTGCCCCGCGAACTGTGCTTCTGAAAATCCGCACCGTACCCAGCGTCGCGCAGGTCACGCTGAGCATCGTGCCTGAGGCGACCGCAGAACTCGACGCTGCAACGGGGCCTGACGGGTCCGTCGCGGTGAGCGTGCCGTACGGCAGGTTCGCGATGACATCGAAACACGATGCGTACGATCCGATCGAGTTTGCGATCGAGACCGGCTTCGACCCGGAGAAGGAACTGGTCCTGGAATTGAAGCAGCGAAAGCGATTCATCGAGGTGACGGTGGTACCCGCCAACGCGACGGTGACCATCGCAAAGAGAGGCGATGCCAGTCGCGCGAAAGTCACCTTGGATGAAGAGGGCAAGGGAACTTTCAAACTGGGCCCGGGCATTTACGAGTGCGAGGTGGAGGCCGACCAATACATCGCCCAGAAGCGTACGTTCAAGATTGCCACGGCCGATGAGAAAGCCACCTTCACGCTCGAGAAGATCCCTCCGCCCGTGGCCCTTCCACCCCCGCCCCCGCCGGTGGACGTCAAGAGACTGCTGGAGGAATTACCCGCAGGGGTTTCGGCCAAGGAACTGGCAACTCCACATACGTATCGCCTGTCTGGAGTCGTGCTGAATGAACGCGAAAAAGCGTCGCTGATGGCCCGACTATTGCCGGGCGCTGAATTCTTCGAGTTAACGGAAGTGCGGGTGGATGCTCGGGAACTGGCGAAGAAAGTGCAGGAAACTCTGCGAACGATGGGATTGAAGGACGCCGACGCGAATGCATACCTCAAGCTCAACGGCGGCGAACATTTCCTGCGAGTGTCCTTCAAGACCGTCGGCCAGAAGCTCGACGCCGAGGCGAAGAGCAGAGCTGAATCATTCGTCATTGACAAGACGCTGGTGAATGTCGTCGTCTATCCGGAATGATGCCTACTCGATCGGGTGAATGGTCATTCCCTCCAACCGGACGACACAACATGGATCAGGACAAATACCCCAGCCCCGCGCCGAGTTTCCAGACCATCAATCGCGCTTCGATGCTTTCTTGAGGGCATTCAGTCGCGCGAGGCCGCCTTCGTTGACTTCCATCAGGAACCGCACCAGGTCGAGGAATTCGTCGCGGCCCTTCAGTTGATTCACCAGACCGGGCGGCATCACAGAGAGCTGACTCTGCCTTATCCAGTTCAGATCATCCTTCGCCAGCTTGATCTCCTTGCCGAAGGCCGGTTCGCGGAGCACGAGCGTCCTGGCATCCTCTTTCACTTTGAATCCCGCGACGGTGAGGCCTTCCAGATCCTGCACGAGGAACTGCTCGAATCCCTGCCGGATGGACTTGGACGGTTCGAGGACGGATTCGACGAGAAATGCATCCGTCACGCCGTCTCGCTTCGCACTCAGGTCAGGGCCCAGGCGATTCCCCGCAGCCGGGTCGTGGCACCTGGCGCAGGTGATCGACTGGTTATAGAAGAGCGCGGCCCCGCGCTGCGCATCGCCCTTGGCGCGCGCCTGCTTCGCTAGATCCACCGGTGATTCCCTGGCAAGCAACTGTGCCAGCGACGGCTCGGTCGAGGCGGTCGCGGGCGCTCCTTTGAGGGTCACCTCGTGGATTGACCAGAACAATCCGTTGACACTGCCTGTCTGCGTGATGCGGATGTGCCGCGCCGGCTCCGAGGTGCTCAATTCGATCTCCGTCATCGGCTGCGTGCCTCGGCCCTTGGCGACAGGCTCGCCCCAACTCTTGCCGTCATTGGAGACATGCACTTCGTAGCCGCGCGGGTAATCACCATTGGAGCCGCGCGTGTCCAGATGCAGCGACAACACGCGCATCGGTTCAGGCAGTTCGATATTGAACCACATGCCAGGAACCTGCGAAACGCCCGTATCCCATCGGCTGCTCCGATTGCCGTCGACGCTGTTGCGAAGATTGGCCGGGTTGTGACTCGCTGACAGTTTCCAGCTCCCGCGCGCCAGCGCGGGCGGATCATATCGTTCCAGTTCCGCCAGAGTCCACGGCCCTTCGCGATCCTGCGAAGCGGCCCGGATGCGCTTCACATCCGCTTCCTCCACGAGGCCGGCCGAGTTGCCGAAATCATTGCGAATGTAGGTGATCACATCGGCGATCCAGCGGTCGTCGTTCGCCTTCATGGGAAGCATGAGACCGCCCGCGTAGGTTTTCCCGTCGACAGGACCGATCAAACCATTGAGCACAATGCGGGCCAGCCGTTCTTTGTGCCCGAGTACGCGCGGCGAACCCGCCAGTGCCGGCGCAAGCTTCAGGTCGTTCTTGTCGGGCGAGGACAGACCTTTGCCGTCCGGACCGTGACACGTGATGCACAGCGTGGCATAGATGGTCTTGCCACGTTCGACCGCCTCGGCGAGGGCCGCGTTCTGTCGCCGCATCTCTTCCAGACGTCGTCGCTCGGCGAGGATGGACGCCATCTGCGCGCGCACCTGACCGGCGATGCTCGTCACGGCGATGTTGTCTTTGTGCGTCGCAAGGACAGCCGCAAGAATCTCCTCGGCCTGCGGATGACCACCGCGGCTGACTGAGAGCACCATCTGAATCGCCACATTCGGATCAGGATCACCCGTCAGTTTCGTGAGGCCTTCATCGAGCGACCGCACTTTTTCCATCGCCGACTCGGCAATGCGCACAGCCGCAGCGCGCACGCGCCCGTCAGGATCGGCCAAGCCCTGCGCGAGAATCCTCGGATCCACGGCATCAAGCCCTTCCAGCGTCCAGAGGGCATGCAAGCGGCCAAGCGGTTCGCCGCCCGAGCGGGCCAGACTATCCAGTGCAGGGACGACTTTCTTGTCGCCGTGAAGGATGATCAGCTTCTGGGCTTCGCTGCGCCACCAGCCGTTGGGATGAGAAAGGTGCGCGACGAGCTGCGCGGGCGTTTCGTCGAGCATGCGCGGCGCGGGGCCGCGCTTCGTGATGGGTTGATCGACGCGATAGATGCGGCCGCGGCCGATGTTCTTGTCCAGTTCGTACGCCTGCACGATGGTGCGGAGGTACGAGCCCGGTCGCACCCAGTTGCCTTCCTGAATGATGCCGCGATACATGTCAACGATATAGAGGCAGCCATCGGGCCCGGTGGCGCTGTTGATCGGGCGGAAGTTCGGATCCGTCGATGCGATGAACTCTTTCTTCTCGTAAGCATTGGAGACAATGATGCGGCCGTTGTCATTCGTGACCTTCGCCCGGCGGATCAGGCGACCGACCGGCTCAGGAATGATCAAATCACCGCTGAAATCGGAAGGCAATCGGTCACCGCGATAGATCGATTGCCCGCAGCTGGCCGTGAAGTGATTGAGCGTGTTGTCTGCCCGCAATCGGCCCCGGCCGCCCTGCGTGTCAGGCACGTTGTCGATCGGAAAGACTTCGCGAAACCCTGACGCCTGTTCGCCTGGCAGGGCGATGCGACCGTAGACGATCGGCTGTTGAAAGTCGGTCGCGGGATTCTCCCCGCCCGCGCTGGAGTAGAAGATCCGTCCGACGTTGTCGTGCGTCAGGCCCCACTGCCCCGCGCCGTGCGGCAACGGCTCGCGCACGACTTTGCCGGTGGTGAAGCGGTAGCGGTGCTGTGAGTAGGTTTCGTAAATCCAGTTATCGATGTTCCAGATGAGGCCGCTGGGCTGATGTTCGAGATTGCCTCCGCGACCGCCGCCCTGATGCCACAATTCGATGCGATCGGCTACGCCGTCCCCGTCGGTGTCCTGGTAGCTCTTGAGGTCAAGCGTGTTCGTCTCGCGAATGATGACGCGATCCAGCAGCGGCAGCACCATGCGCGGCAGCGAAAGGTTGTCGGCAAAGACCGTGTGCTTGTCGTAGATGCCATCGCCATCGGTGTCTTCATGACGAGACACGCGGCTGGTCGGCGTGAGCTGATTCTTCCCGTCGATCTCCTGCATGTAAGTGCGCATCTCGACGACATACAGCCGACCGTTGCCGTCCCACGCGATCGCCGACGGCTCGTGGATGTGCGGCTCGGTCAGCACCGGAACCACGCGGTATCCATCTTGAACCTTCATCGTCTTGACCGACTCCTCCGGCGACAGTGGCGGGGCTTTGGAACTCACCTCTTCCCCCGCGACCGACGAGATGATCAGCAACGCCAACGCGGAAGCAAGCATGGCGCGAAACAGGGCATGACTCATTCGATCATTCATTCGTATTATCCAGTTGAAAATGTGAAATCCACGCGTCGCTCATTGCCGCAATCGACACTTTCGGACCTTCCCACTGTACCGATTGAAGATGCGCGGGTGGGGGTAACAACGGGCGCGTTCAACGTACATGCGCAGCCGCTGCAAGCTTTCCCTTCGATCAGCCGGCGCATCCATTAGAATACTGCAACGGCCCTGTCGGAGAACCGCATGCGTCTGAATGAAATGAGTTTTTATTCTCGCCCCTTCACTGCGCTTATGATCGCGCTGGCGGGACTCGTGAGCCAGCCGGCCTTTGCACAGCAGGCCACGGTGCCGCCTGTCGAGTTCGAGCGCCAGGTTCTCCCGATCATCGAGCAGCACTGCATCAAGTGCCATGGTCCCGACAAGCAGAAGGGTGGACTGCGGCTGGATACCTCGGCCGCGCTGACCGGAGGCGACTCGGGCAAAGTGATACTCCCGGGGCAGAGCGGGAAAAGCCTGTTGATTCAGTTGGTGACAGGATCGGTGCCCGACGACGCGGATGCGGTCATGCCGCCGAAGGGCCCGCGATTGAGTGCCGATGAAGTGAAACTGTTGTCACTCTGGATCGACGACGGCGCGGTGTGGCCGAGTGGAACAAAGAACAGCAGCAGCTCGCACTGGTCGCTGCAAGTGCTCAAGAAGCCCGCGGTGCCTGAGCCGGCGTTCGCCGCGTGGGGGCGAGGCCCGATCGATCAGTTCATCGGCGCAAAGCTGAAAGCTACCGGCCTTCGACCGACACCAGAAGCGTCGAAGCGGGTGCTCATTCGCCGGCTGACATTTGACCTGACCGGCCTGCCGCCTTCGCCGAAGGAAATCGAAGCGTTCCTGAGCGACGGCCGGCCCGACGCGTACGAACGCCTCGTCGATCGTCTGCTCGAGTCACCGCACTACGGCGAGCGCTGGGCGCGGCACTGGCTGGATGTCGTTCGCTTCGGCGAGAGTCACGGCTTCGAGTACAACCAGCCGCGCGATCATTCGTGGCACTACCGCAACTGGGTCATCGATGCCCTCAACAGCGACATGCCGTACGACCAGTTCGTTCGCATGCAACTGGCCGGCGATCTGCTGGCGAAGGATGACGCGTCGATGATCGCCGCGACGGGGTTCCTCGTGGCGGGTCCGCACAACACCACGCTGCCGTCCAGCCAGAAAATGCGGATGACGATGCAGCAGGACGAGTACGAAGACCTTGTCGGCACGATCGGACAGACGTTCCTCGGTCTGACGATCAACTGCGCCCGCTGCCACTCGCACAAGTTCGACCCGATCACGCAGCGCGAGTATTACAGCTTCGTCGCGGCCGTGGCGGGCGTGATTCCCGGCGAGCGCAACGTAACACCTTCGCCGCGAGGTGTTGCGCTCAAGACGATTGCAACCTTGAACGAACAGCGCGAGACCCTGTTGAAACAACTCGGCGTCATCGAGACAGCCTCGCGACAACACGTCCTCGCCGAGCGCGAGAAGGGCACGTTGCCCAAGCCTGAGCCGCCAAAACCCGTGGCGAGATGGGACTTCGACACCGATCTGAAAGACAGCATCGGCCAGGCCCACGGCGAAGCGCACCGTGGGGCCACAATCGAGAACGGCGCACTCATCGTCGGCAAGAACGGTGGCTACGTCCGCACGGCAACGTTGCCGTTTGCCCTGCGCGAGAAAACGCTTGAAGCCTGGGTCCGGCTCGACAACCTGACGCAGCGCGGCGGCGGCGTCATCACCGTTCAAGTCCCTGGCGGCTCCGTCTTCGATTCCATCGTCTTCGGTGAACGCGAAGCCGGCCAGTGGATGGCGGGCAGCAACGGCTTTGCCCGGTATGACTCGTTCAAAGCCGCCGTGGAGAAGGAAGCGGACAGCCAGATGGTTCACATCGCCATCGCCTTCAAAGCGGACGGCACCATCATCGGCTACCGCAACGGCAAACCCTACGGACAGGCCTACCGCAAAGGCCTTCAAACCTACGAGGCGGGCAAGTCACAGATTCTCTTCGGCCTGCGACACGAAGAGGCGGGCGGCAACCGACACCTTTCCGCACGGATCGATCGGGCACAGCTCTATGACCGCGCCCTCGAGCCGAATGAAGTAGCCGCCTCCGCAGGCGCGGTGACGGATCATGTGCCCGAACCGCAACTGCTCGCGGCGATGACCGCCCCGCAGCGGACCGAGCGCAACGCTTTGAAAAAGGAGATCGACTCGATCGGTTCGCGCCTTGCTTCGCTCCAGGAAACGGGTCAGCCTTACAAGGTGTACGCGGTGGTCCCGCAGAACCCGGGGCAGACGCAGGTGCTCCGCCGTGGGGAAGTGGATGCGCCCGGCGAAGTGGTCGCGCCCGGCGGCCTTGCCGCGGTGCCGGGACTGAGCAGCGACTTCGGCCTGAAACCGAACGCTTCCGATGCCGATCGCCGGACCAAACTCGCTCAGTGGATCACGAACAGAGACAACCCGCTCTTCGCGCGAGTGATCGCCAATCGTCTCTGGCATTACCACTTCGGTTCGGGCATCGTCGAAACGCCCAACGATTTCGGCATCAACGGCGGCGAGCCGAGCCATCCGCAACTGCTGGACTGGCTGGCGACCGAACTCATTGAGCGGGACTGGAGCCTCAAGCAGATGCATCGGCTGATCGTGACCTCGGCGACGTATCGTCAGGCGGCGACGGACAACGAAGCCGCGATGAAGATCGATGTGAACAACCGATTGCTCTGGCGAATGGCTCCGCGGCGACTGGAAGCGGAGGCACTGCGCGACGCGATCCTGGCTGTGTCAGGCGAGTTGAACCTGACAGTCGGCGGCATCGGCTACCGCGATGTGCGCGAGTACAAGTATCTGGGCAGCCACTTTTACGATCCCGTCGAACCGACCGGAGCGGGCATGAACCGCCGCACGGTTTATCGCTTCGCACCGCGCGGCGCGAAGAAGAACATGCTCGACACGTTCGACTGTCCCGATCCCTCAGCCATGGCGCCGAAGCGGGCTGTGACCACGACGCCGCTCCAGGCCCTGACGCTGATGAACAATCCGCTGGTGCTGCACCTGGCCGACCGCTTCGCCCGGCGCGTAAGCGGCGAGGTGAAGGAGATCGACGGGCAGATCGATCGAACCTATCTGCTTGCCTACGGGCGACCCGTGCGCGACGAAGAACTGGCGGACGCGCGATCGTTCATTACCGAGCACGGACTGCCCGCCTTCTGCCGCGTCGTGTTCAACAGCAACGAGTTCCTGTATCTCGAATAGAAGAGATGAATGCTCATGAGTAAAATCTCCGCACATCAAGACAGCCTGACGCGCCGCGACCTTTTCGGATGGGTCGGCAACGGCCTCGGTGCCGCGGGCCTGATGAGCCTGCTGGCGCGGGACGGCATCGTGTACGGCGCGGAGGAATCACCGGGTCAGCCACGCCCGCACTTCAATCCCAAAGCCAAGCGAGTGATTCACATCTGCCTCATCGGCGGACTGAGCCAGATCGATTCGTTCGACTACAAGCCGCTGCTGGCACGACATCACGGGAAGGAACTGAACGACGGCGGCAAGACGCCGGAAACCTTCTTCGGCAAGGTCGGCCTGATCCGCCAGAACGACTGGGCGTTCAAACAACGCGGCAAGAGCGGACTGTGGGTCTCCGATCTGTTCCCGCACCTCGGCGATGTCGCCGACGAACTCACCGTCATCAACTCCATGGTCGCGGACTCCGCCAATCACACCCCCGCGACGTTCGAACAGAGCACGGGCTTCCGCCTCAACGGCTTCCCGACCATGGGCGCGTGGGTCGCCTACGGGCTGGGCAATGCGACCGATGAATTGCCCGCGTATGTGGTGCTGCCTGATCCGCGCGGCCTCCCGCCCGGCGGCACGATCAACTGGTCCAACGGATTCCTACCCGCGCAACATCAGGGCGTCGCCTTTGAAACGAAGGGCCCGCCGATCTCCGATCTGTTCCCCGAGAGAACCGTCGCGGCGAACACTGAATCCGCCAGCCGCGATCTGCTCAAGCGAATGAATGCACGACATCTGCGTGAGCATGGCGACAGCGATGCGCTGGCGTCGCGCATGCACAGTTACGAACTGGCCGCGAAGATGCAGCTTGCCGTGCCGCGGGTGACGGCTCTGGAGGGCGAATCGCCTGCCACGCGCGAGGCGTACGGACTGGACAGCGAGGAGACCCGCGACTTCGGCCGCAATTGCCTGCTCGCGCGGCGGCTGCTCGAACAGGGCGTGCGTTTCGTTCAGCTCTTCTCAGGCGGATCGTTCGGCTCGCCACGCATCAACTGGGACGGCCACGAGGACATGATCCGCAATCACAACCGCGAAGCGAAGCGCATCGACCAGCCAGTCGCGGCTCTGTTGAAAGACTTGAAACAGCGCGGCATGCTCGACGACACGCTCGTTCTGTTCACCACCGAGTTCGGCCGCACACCCTTTACCCAGGCGGATAAGAACACCGTCGGCAAGGGACGGGATCACAACATGTACGGCTTCAGCCTGTGGATGGCCGGCGCGGGACTCAAGGGCGGCACGGCGTACGGCCAGACGGATGAGGTCGGCTGGAAGACCATCGACAAAGCCGTCCACTGGTACGACTTTCACGCCACGATGCTGCACCTGCTCGGCATCGATCATGAAAAGCTGACGTGGTATCACAACGGCATCATGCGGCGACTGACCAACGTGCATGGTCACGCGGTGAAGGACATCCTCGCTTAGACGGGTGCGGTCGCTACGGCCCGCTCTTCTACTTCCGGCGTTTCGCTTCGTATCGGCCTTCGATCTTCAGCGTATCGCCATCCAGTTGATGCTGATATCCGCCTTCGAGCGTGATGGAAGTCGCCGTCTTTTCGACGCACTTCTTCGTCCAGATCACTTCGTTCCCATTGCGGAGGATGCACCGGCCATCGGCGAGAAACTCGCGCGTGTAGGTGTTCATGTACTCCCACGTGCCCAGGAGGGCGTGTGCTTCCAGCGAAACCGCAGGCCGGTTCGCCGGGTTCTGAATGACAGGCACGGAAATCTTTATCCCCTTGGGCAATTCCGTCTTCATCGGCTCCAGCACGCGCAGGCGCAGGTTCTTGAACTCGACCGGCGCGCCTTCGGACTCGAGGCAGAGAAAACCCGATGCGGGCGAGATGCCGTTGCCGCCGGAAACTTCCTCGCCGTTGACCCAGAGACGGACTTCACCATCGATCGCGCGGATGTAGTAGTGATTCCACTGGTTGATCCCCAGCGTCGTTTCCTTGGAAGGAAAACTGCGCACGCCGTCAGGGGCGACAGGCGGGAACGGTTTGAACTTCACAGGCCCGACGGGGAATACATCGCCGTGACTCGTGAACCAGTTGCCGGGCTTCTTGTACTGGGCCTCGTAAATCTCTTTGTAGCCCAGGTCGAGCACCTGCACCTCGACGCCGTGAGGCAACCGGCCCTTGCCTTCGGTCAGGTTGACGATCGACTGCGGACTGGCCCAGACGAAGATGCCCGAGTTGCCGCCCTTCTCTTTGTGCATCCACTCGCAGGAGAATTCAAAGTTGGTCAGCGGCTCGCTGAAACGAATCACGCCCGTCGGCTTACCCGTGCAGAAAGCGTGCCCTTCCTTCCAGACCCACGTATCAATCCAGCAGTTCACATTCAGGAAATCCTTGCCGGTCACATCAACCCATCCCGGCCCGACGCCCTTGCTGAAGGCGGGGACGATCTTCTCCTTCTTCTCATCCGCCGCGGCGTGAAGTGACGCAAACGCGAGCATCATCACCATGACACCCGCGAGACAGTTCGTTTGCTTGGTTCTCAAGTTCATCCCTCCAGTATAAGGATGCGCCTCCGCTTGCAGTCGATCAATTAAGCATCGGGTGGCTGGGGCTGAAGTCCGCGGAAGCCCCGGCCCGAAGAACCCTGTGCGCACCGAAGGCCGGGGCTTCGCTGAGATACTACGCCAGGCTTGCATAATCCACCGGCTTGAACCGGTCGATCGTGCGCGTGGTTGCCGGCAGGTCATATTTCAATCCACTGGCACAGTTGAACAGCACCACGCGATCCGACTTCGCAATCCGCCCTGACGCCAGTTCCTTCTTGTAGGCCGCGTACGTGGCGGCTCCTTCGGGGCAGAGCAGAAAGCCTTCTTTGGATGCCATCTCCGCGCGGGCCGCGAGGATTTCTTCATCCGTCACGATCGAACCGAAGCCATTCGTCGAGCGGATGCCGCGGATGATGAGAAAATCACCGACCGCCGCGGGCACGCGAATGCCCCAGGCAATGGTGCTCGCGTTCTCCCACAGCTCAGCATGTTCCTCGCCCTTCTCCCACGCGCGCACGATCGGCGCGCAGCCTGCCGCCTGCACAGCGACCATGCGCGGGCGTTTGCTGCCGATCCAGCCGATGGCTTCCAGTTCGTCGAACGCTTTGACCATGCCGATGAGCCCGGTGCCGCCGCCGGTCGGATAGAAGATGACATCCGGCAAGTCCCACTCAAACTGCTCAGCCAGCTCCAGCCCCATCGTCTTCTTGCCTTCGATGCGGTAAGGCTCCTTGAGCGTGCTGACATCAAACCACCCCATCGCCTCTTTGCCCTGAGCGACGAGCTTGCCGCAGTCGTTGATCAGGCCGTTGACGGAAAAGACGTGGGCACCCTGAATGGCGATCTCGCGCAGGTTGGTCTGCGGCGTGTCGTGCGGGCAGAAGATGAACGACGTCATCTCCGCGCGGGCGGCATAAGCGGACAGGGCAGCGCCCGCGTTGCCGTTGGTCGGCATCGCCAGCTTCATAATGCCCAGTTCGTTCGCCATCGACACGGCCATGCACAAGCCGCGGGCTTTGAAGGAGCCCGTGGGCAGCCGGCCTTCGTCCTTGATGAAAAGTTCACCCGTCGCGCCCAACGCCCGGCGAGTCTTGGTGCAGGGCACGAGCGGCGTCACATCTTCACCGAGACTGATGATGTGCTCCACCTTGCGCACCGGAAGGAACTCGCGATAGCGCCACAGATCCAGGGGCCGGTCGCGCAGCATCTCTTTGCTCAGCGATCGCGCGAGAGCGGGCAGGTCATAACGAACCAGCAGCGGCCGGCCCGCGCGAGAGAGATTGTAAACCTGATCCGCCTCGTAGCGCTCGCCGGTCATCGAGCATTCCAGGTGAGTCACAAACGTCGGCCGCTCAGCGGTGAGATTGGAATTCATGCGGGCAGTTTAGTCAGATCGCGTGAGAAGACTGGAGCACCATCCCGGCAGGGTGGTGCCTGCTTGCGCTGACGCAGTGATGGAGCACCGCCCTGCCGGGACGGTGCTTCAGTTCATCGCCGCTACGCCAGCACTTCCTTCACCACGCGGCCGTAGACATCCGTCAACCGGAAATCGCGCCCTGCATAGCGATAGGTGAATCGCTCGTGATCGAAGCCGAGCAGGTGAAGGATGGTGGCGTGCAGGTCATGGACGTGAACGACATTCTCAGCCGCGGCGAATCCAAACTCATCAGTCGCACCAACCGCTGTCCCTCCGCGCACCCCGCCGCCGGCCAGGACCACACTGAAGCCGTAGGGATTGTGATCGCGGCCGTTCTTGCTGCTGCCCGCGTCGTTCAGCTCGACCGTCGGCGTGCGCCCAAACTCGCCGCCGATGATCACCAGCGTGTCTTCGAGCATGCCGCGGTTCTTCAGATCCGTCAGCAGCGCGGCGATCGGTTGATCCAACTGCTTGGCGAGGTTCGCGTGATTGCCCTGAATGTTGTCGTGATGGTCCCAAGGCTGACTCGCGCCGTGCCAGAGCTGGATGAACCGCACACCCCGCTCCAGCAGCCTGCGCGCGATGAGTGTTTGTCGGCCGTGCACATGCGAACCATACGCATCGCGCAGCGACTGCGGCTCCCTCGAAAGATCAAACGCGTCAGCCGCCTCCATCTGCATGCGATAGGCAAGCTCGAACGATTGAATGCGCGCCTCAAGCTGAGCATCGCGCCCGCGCTCATCAGCATGGGCGCGATTCAGTTGCCGAAGCAGATCAAGCTGCTGCCGCTGCTTCGCACTGCTCACGTTGTCATTGCGGATGTTGGCGATGAGCTTGTCGATCTGCGTGTGCTGACTGTCGATGAAGGTGCCTTGGAACGTGCCGGGCAGGAAACCCGCAGCCCAGTTTTCCGTCTCCTTGATCGGATATCCGCCGGGGCACATGGCGATGAAGCCGGGCAGATTCTGGTTCTCGCTGCCCAGTCCGTAGGTCACCCACGCGCCCATGCTCGGCCTTGCCATCTGGGCGTCGCCGCAGTTCATGAGCATGAGCGAAGGCTCGTGGTTGGGCAGTTCCGCCTTCATGGAACGGATCACGCAAAGATCATCCGCATGGGCAGCGGTCTTCGCGAAGATGTCGCTGATGGGCAGGCCGCTCTGTCCGTACTGGCGGAACTTGAAGGGCGAGGCGAAGGCCGCGCCGGTCTTGCGTTCGGTGCGCAGCGGACCCGAAGGCAGCGGTTTGCCGTTGTACTTGTCGAGCATCGGCTTGGGGTCGAAGGTATCGACGTGCGAAGGGCCGCCGTTGAGGAAGAAGTGAATCACCCGCTTGGCGCGCGGCGCGAAATGCGGCGAGCGCGGGGCGAGCGGGCTGGTGGCGCTGGGGGCGATGTCGCCGCGGGCGATGGATTGCAGCAGGCCGCCGTCGTTTAGAACACCGGCAAGGCCGAGCGAACCCATGCCGACACCGAGGCGGCGAAGGAGGGACCGGCGGGAGATGGCATCGCGTGGGTTCATACTTTCACGTTCAATCCACAAACATGAACTCATTGCTCAAGAGCAACACCTGGGCATACATCTCCCAAGGTGACATCGGCTCAGGCGGCGCGGTAGGCGTACCCGCGAACTCAGCGCTGCTGGACCACTGCGTCTTCATTGCCGCTTGCGCCTTCGCATCGGGCGCGCTATCCATAATCACGGGCTTCCAGATGAAGTCATCGCTGTTGAGGTTGCCGCGGATGTCAACGATAAAATCGATCGTATCGCCCTTCTGCACAGCAAGCGATTCGACACTCGTCTCGGCACTGGATTTGTGCAGCGTCCACGAACTGAGGATGCCGCCGCGCTTGCCATCACCAGCCTCGCTTGCGTCTTCGCGCCCCCGCCCGCGCCCATGCACCAGAAACGCCCGGATGCCATCGCCCGCATCATGCTCATGCGTGATCTTCCCGGTGATGTTGATGGTCATGTCGCGCGGCGCGGTCCAGCGCCGGATCGCGGCGTGCTTCAAGTCGTTGCCCGCATGTCCGCCGTCAGCGGTGAGTTGCACCCAGCCGAGCTTCGCATCGGGCCAGTTCGGTCCGCCCTGCCACGCGCTGCCTGTGAAATAGGGAAGCTTCGCAAAAGATTTGATGATGCCTGTTTTCTCGTCGAGTTCGCCGTAGCCATAGGTCCAGGCGGTGGGTTCGAGCTTGGGCGGCACCGGTGTGTCGCGATGCTCGGCGAGAAGTGAGGTGAGAAAATCGGAGCTGAGAGTGAGTTCGCTGGGGGTGGGGTTGCGTTGAAAGAGGGCCTGGTAATAGGCGGTGATGCGGGGGTGGAGGTCGCCGCGGGCGGGTGCACCTTCGGTGCTACCGCTAATCGCGATTTGATCGATGCGTTTGGCGAGGGCCTTGGCGCGCTCTTTCACGAACGGGCTGTTCATGAAGAAGAGGGCTTGCTGCGGAACGGTGGTCGTCGGTCGCGTTGGGGCGTGCAGGTCGGGGCTGGCGACGTCGAAAATGCGCAGCTCGCCGGGGAAAAACTGGCGGTCGATCAGGCCATAGACGCTGCGGCGACGGGTGAACGGTGTACTGAACAGGTTGATAGGTCGGCCGCCCATCGCATTGTCGAGCTCGCCTGTGACGTGAAGCATGGCATCGCGCATCGCTTCGAAGTCGAGGCGATGACGGGGAAAGTACGAGAGCAGGCGGTTGGCGGGGTCGGCGAGGGTTCTGAGTCCTGAGTCCTGGGTCTTGAGTCCTGAATCGCCCTCGCCCTTCTGCACGTAGACGGCGCTGAGCATGATCGCGCGATGCATTTTCTTGACCGACCAGCCTTCGCGCATGAAGCGGGCCGCGAGGTGATCGAGCAATTCCGGATGCGAAGGTGGCTCGGCTCGCGTGCCAAAGTCACTGGGCGTGGCGACCAGGCCGGTGCCGAAGTGATGCTGCCAGATGCGGTTGACCATCACGCGGGCGGTGAGCGGGTTGTTGGGATCGATGAGGTGCTGCGCCAGTTCAAGCCGACCCGCGCCGTGCAGGAATGGCGTCGGTTCTTTGCCTTTCTCAAACAGCGAAAGGAAATGCGGCGACACCTGCGCGCCCGGCGTCGCGGGATTGCCCCTTCGAAACACGCGGGCCGTGCGCCGGTGCTCAGCCGGGATGTCATCGAGAATCACCGCGTGAGGCGTTGCCCCCGGCGCGGTGATGAGCCATTTGTCGATCTGGGCCGCGAGTTTGGCGAGCTGCACGCGCGTGCCTTCGTCAAAGAAAAACTCCGCTTCGTAAATAGAACGGTCCGGCACCTGCACCGGCGAATCGGTGGCGTAAAGCACTTGCCGCAGGGCTTCATCAGCCGCGTCGGGCAAGGCCTTCGCGTTCGCATCGGCCTTCACCTGCCGGCGCCACGCCTTGTCCGTTTCGACCAGCAGCGTGCCGTACAGTCGCGCCACATCCTGCATCGACCCGAGCGTGCCGGCCTTCATCGCGCTGTCCAGCGCAGCCGCGACGCGCGGGTTCAACTTCGAGTCCTTCCCTTCGAGCAGGCGGGTCACGATCGTCGCCGCTTCCTTCGCGAAGGTCTCGCCGCGCAGGGCGATCAGCGCATGCCACGGTTCGAAGATCGGATCGAAGCCCGCGCGATCCCTTCTATATAGATACGACTGCCACTGCCGGACGAACGGCGGATTCACATCCTGCGGCCGCACGAATGAGTAAAACTCCTCCGTCCACAGCTTGTCCGTCTCCAGCAGCGCGAGCAGGTAATCCGCTGACATGGCCCGCACGCGATCAGACCATTCGCCGCGCTTGGCGGCGAAGGCATCGCGCAGCTTCGCTTCACGCGCCCGCAGTTCCTTTTCAAACGCGCGGTATGCATCTGTATCGGGCGGCGTGCTCGCGACCGGCACCGTGCGCTCAGTGGTATTCACGAACACGCCGTAGAGCGAGTAGTAGTCTTCGGTGGGGATCGGATCGAACTTGTGATCATGACAGCGGGCACAGCCAACGGTCAGCCCCTGCGTGGTGCGGAAGAGCGTGTCGATGCGATCGTCAATGATGTCGTGAATCACGCCGAGAAAGCGGCGGCCGAGCGTGAGGAAGCCGACGGCGGCGAGATCAGATTGCGAGGAAGGGCCAAGGGCCAAGGGCCGAGGGCCAAGGGATGGCGGATTGGAACTTGTCGTTTGGGGTTCGGCTTCTACTCCCTTGGCCCCTGGCCCCTGGCCCTTGGCCCTCTCGGTCACCTGATCCGCTGCGACTTGCAGCAGGAGGAAGCGGTCATACGGCAGGTCCTCGTTGAAGGCGCGAATCACCCAGTCGCGATAGGCGTGAGCGTGGACGAAGAATCGCTCTTCGCGGTCGCCGTAAACGTAACCCTTCGTGTCGGAGTAGCGAGCGAGATCAAGCCAGTAGCGACCCCAGCGTTCGCCGTAACGCGGCGAAGCGAGCAGACGATCGACAACCTTCGCGAAGGCGTCAGGCGAGTCATCGCGCGCGAAGGCTTCGACTTCCTCCTGCGTCGGCGGCAGACCATGCAGATCAAATGTAGCCCGGCGGATCAAGGTGCGCTTGTCCGCCTGCGGGGAAGGCTGCAAACCGGCAGCCTCCAGCTTCGCCAGAATGAAGCGATCAATCTCCGTGCGCGGCCAGCGCTCATCCTTCACCGCAGGCAGCGCGGGATCCTTCACCGGTTGAAACGCCCAGTGATTCGCCGCCGCATCAGGCTTCACAGCCGCTGTCGCAGCGCCTGAAGCAAAGGCCACGCCGCTCTTGATCCATGTTTCAAAATCCTTCACCTGCTGCGGCGAAAGTCGATCCTTCTCCTTCGGCGGCATTTGAAGGTCTTTGTCGTCATATCGCACAGCCCGCAGGAGCAGACTTTCTTCCACGCGCACCGGGTCGATGGCCGGGCCTGTGTCGCCGCCCTTGAGCAGAGCGTCGCGCGAGTCCAGCCGGAGGCCGCCTTTGATCCGCGTGGCCTGGGCGCTGTGACATTCGTAGCACCGCTCGACCAGCAGCGGGCGAATGCGTTTCTCGAAGAAATCGAGCGAGTCGGCGCTGGCAGCGTCAGCGGCCTGAGCAGGCGCGGTCGCAAGGCACCCGATGCACAGCATCAAGGCGAGATATCCGCTCATCCTTACGCCTACGCCTGTTCTGGCAGGTTTTCGCATGGTCACATCAGGCATGCGGACCATTCTAATCCCTCCTGCCCTGCGACCAGTGAACTATATTGACGTAATCGACGGGCGCTGCCTGTCGCATTATGATGCCAGCGGCTTACTCATGGGGCCTATGTGAATCAGGGAGAACACAGCCAATCGCCTCTCATCCGTCCCGTCGTGGTGGCACCCACTTACAACAATGCCGCCACGCTGTGTACTGTTCTCGCAGGCGTTCGCGCTCTGGGGCTGCCGGTGATTGTGGTGAACGACGGCTGCACGGATGACACAACCGCGCGATTGCAGACCTTCATCGCCTCGCAGCCGGCCGCTGCCGTGACGGTGGTGATGCACGAAAAGAACCAGGGCAAGGCCGCCGCCCTTCGCACAGGCTTCGACGAAGCGGGCCGCCGCGGCTACACGCATGCGGTCACGATCGACACGGATGGTCAGCATGCCCCTTCCGACATTCCCTCACTGCTGGAAGCCGCGGCGAAGGAGCCGACCGCGCTCATCCTCGGCGAGCGCACCAGCGCGACAGGAGAGACCCCCGGCGCTTCCATGCTCGGGCGACGCATGGCCAACCTGGCGATCCACGGCTCCACCGGCCAGTGGGTTCGCGACAGTCAGTGCGGCCTGCGCGTTTATCCTTTGGCCCTCCTTGAAGGCGTTCCCTGTCGCACCAGTCGTTATGCATTTGAAAGTGAGATCATCACGCGGGCCCTGTGGGCAGGCTGGTCGGTGGTACCGGTGCCGGTGACGAGCCGGTACGCGCCGCCTGAAGAAAGAGTGAGTCACTTTCGACCGCTCCTTGATTCGGCGCACGGCATCCTGCTTCAGCTTCTGCTGCTCATTCGCGAATGGTTCCTCCTGCCGCACCGCTGCACGGCGAAGACGAAGGCCCCGCGCCGCAAGCAGCCTTGGCTCGAGTGGATGCACCCGGCCGGCCTGATGCAACAGGCGCGCGGCGATTCCGGGCAACAGACCGCGCTGGCGGCGGGACTGGCGATCGGCGTGTTCATCGGCTGCCTGCCGCTCTATCCGCTGCAACCGCTCATCGCTTTCTACACCGCGCGGCGATGGCGGCTGCATCCTCTTTCCATGCTCGCCGGTTCACTGATCTCGCTGCCGCCGCTGGGGCCGCTCGTTGTAATCGCGTCGCTTTTCATCGGGCATCTGCTGCTGCAATGGTCGGTGCCTGATCTTTCAGCATTCGATTTTTCCTGGCTCACGGGCACCCTCGATCTCTTAGGCCGGGCCCCGCTGGAATGGCTCATCGGATCGCTCCTCGTGGGCACGGTCACGACCGTTCTGGCATTCTTCGTGATCTGGGCGATACTGTCGCGCCGGCCGCGCGGCTCAAACGCAGCAGCAGCAGCCCTGCCCGGTTCGCAGGCACCGTCGAAATGACGAACCCGATCGCCTGATGTTTCGTTTCTCTGTTGGAGTGAAATGTTGTCCACTGAATCCACACTCAGCCTGCCCGAACGCATCCGCATGATCCTTCGCCGGGATTTGAAATTGGGCGAGGAGATCAGGCTCGATGACGACACGCCGCTCTTCGGCACCGACACGGACCTGGACTCGCTCGACGCTCTGCTGCTGGTCACGGGCATCGAAAAGGAATTCAAGATCAAGATTCCCAAGGAAGCGCTGGGCCGGGCCACGTTCAAATCGATCCACACGGTGACGGCCTTCCTCGAAGAGTTCCTCGCCAACCCTGCCGCCGCGGCCGCACCTGCCGCGACCGGTTCGCTTCAGGATGCACTCGCCGGCCTGCCGCACGGTGAAGCGTTTCGCTTTATCACCAGCATTCTGAAACTCGTCCCGGGCGAGTCGGGCGAAGGCGTGTGGAAGGTCACGGGCAGTGAGCCCTTTTTCGCGGGACATTTTCCAGGCAACCCGATCGTGCCCGGCGTACTCCTGGGTGAATCGATGGCGCAGCTCAGCGGCGTGGTCTTCGCGGCGCCGAAGGCAGGCGAAGCAGCACCGGCTTCGCCGCGGGCAGGGCGCATCGCGCATCTGGATATCCGTTACCGCGCCGTCGCCAGGCCTCCCGCTGACATCCTGCTCACCGCGCGACATCTCAACACCGTCGGCTCCATCAGCAGTTTCCAAGTGCGGGCGGCGCTCGATAATCAGACCCTGGCCGAGGGATCGCTGGCGATGGTTTTTGAATGAAGCACCACCTCGCACAACTTGCCGCCGCCGTCGTGCTGTCGCTCCTGACGACGCTTGCAGCCGGCCAGGACGATACGCCCAAGGCGTCGCCGCAAGACGCGCCGGAGGTCGAGCCCGCACTGCTCAAACAACTGAAGGAACTGGACGAACGCCTGGCGAAGATCAAGGACATGCAGGCCCGCTTCACGCAGACCAAGCATGTGTCGCTCCTGAAGAAACCGCTGGTTTCGCAGGGGGATGTGCTGATCAAGGGACAGCAGATGAGATGGGATGTGACCAAGCCTTCGCCTTCCACCACGCTCACCAGCGCGAAGGAAATCCGCATTCACTATCCACAACAGAAGATCGTCGAGGTGTATTTCATCGACGAACGGCTCGCTTCCGTCGTCGCATCGCCACTGCCGCGACTGGATGTGCTGCTTGGGAGTTTCAAGGTGGAACGGGCGGCCGGACCGAAAGATGGCGATAAAGAAAAGGAGGCGGACCGCCTGCACCTGAGCCTCACGCCGCGCAGTGAGGAACTGAAAAAGCACATCACGCGCGTGAACGTCACGATTGACACCACCCGCGCCCTGGCCCAGCGCATCGAGATGATCGACATCGACGGCGACCGTACCGAGATCACCTTCGACGCGATCCAGCTGAACGTCGGCCTCAAGGATGATCGCTTCGAACTGAAGCTGCCCGAAGGCACGCGCGTGGTCCGTCCGCTGGAGGCGGTGGAGCCGAGGAATCCATGACGTACTTTCCGCCCAACGCGCCGCCGCGGAGCGCCGCGCCGGACAGCAACCGCCCCGCCGGGCCTGAGCCTGTTCGCGCGCCGGCACCGCGCCTGAACCTGCGGCAGAAGTTCGCCGCGTTCTGGCTTGGGCATCTTTTCTGGGCGGCGCATCACGCCCCGTGGTACGCCCGGTTCACGGTCGGTTTCTGGATCACCGCCGCCTGGCTATTTTCCCCTGCCCTTCGCCGCAACACGCTCGCCAACGCCCGGCACATCCTCGGCAAGGACGCGACAGACGCCCAGTGCCGCCGCCTCGCGAAGAACACGATCCGCAGCTTCTTCATGTTTGTCTACGACGTCGGCAGGCATGGCCGCATGTCAGCGCAGGAGATGCGACAGGACGTGGCCAGCGTCGAAGGCTCGCATCATTATGACGAAGCGAAGAAGCTCGGCCGCGGCGTCATCGTCGCCACGGCTCACTTCGGCGCGTTTGAAAGTGCCGTCGCTTCGCTGCTGGAGACGGAGCCGAAGATTCACGTCGTCTTCCAGCGCGATCGCTCAGGCGCGTTCGAACAGGTGCGCAGCAGGCTCCACCAAAGGCTCGGGGTGATCGAACATCCGATTGACGACGGCCTCAGCGCGTGGGCTGACATTCGCGAAGCTCTGGAGCGCGGCGAAGCGGTTTTGATGCAGGCCGATCGCGTGATGCCCGGCCAGCGCGGCACGCCGATGCCCTTCTTTGATTCACACATTGAGATGCCCCTGGGCCCCGCGAAACTCGCGGCGATGACCAGGTCGCCGATCGTGCCCGTCTTTGCCGTGCGCTTGCCCGGCGGAAAGATCCGCATTGAGAATCACCCGGCGATTCATGTCGATATCGCCGCGCAGGCCGATTCACTTTCGGCCGCTGTCAGTAGCCTCACGCAGCTCATCGAGGTCTATGTCCGTAAGTATCCCGAGCAATGGCTCGTGATTCACCAACCCTGGGTGAGAGCCCTTCAACCGCATGAGTGACCGATCGAACCATCTTGTCGCGGCTGACGCGGCTGATGCGCGTATCGTCATCACCGGCGCGGGGCTGGTGACGTCGCTGGGCCTCAGCCGCGCCGACTCCTGGCGGCGCATCTGCGCCGGCGATAGCGGCATCGTTCCGCTGACCGCGCTGGAGCAGACGCCGATGGACCCGCGCGGCGGCGGACAGGTGCCGGCGATCCCATCGCAGAAGGATGAGGACTCGACCCAATCGCGCGAGAGCCGATACCTGCGACTGGCCATCGAACAGGCGCTGACGGAAGCGAAGGCGAGCGATGCGCTGCCTTATGAAGCTCACCGCTGCGGCATCGCCATCGGCACCACGCTGCACGGCATGCGAGCGGCTGGGCGCTTTCTCCGTGAGAAATCACCCGAGCCCCTGCGCGCGTTTCTCGCGCCCGCCGTGCTGCGCGATTCAGTCATCGCCCAACAACTGCTCGGCCTTTCGGTCACCACCTGCTCCGCGTGTTCCTCCAGTCTGGCGAGCGTCGGCCTGGCGATGACGCTGCTGCGAAGCGGTGAACTCGATCTGGTCATCTGCGGCGGCTACGACCCGATCAGCGAATATGCCTACGCCGGTTTCAACGCGTTGCGTCTGGTCGCCAAAGGGCCGATCCGTCCGTTCTGCCGCGACCGCGAAGGCATGAAACTCGGCGAAGGGTATGCCGTGCTCGTTCTCGAGCGCGAAACGGATGCACGCCAACGAGGAGCACACGCGCTGGCGCAGGTCCTGGGCTTCGGCGAATCGGCCGATGCTCATCATCTCACGCAGCCGCACCCGCAGGGCGACGGTGCCTTTCGCGCGATGCGGCAGGCGATTACCGCCGCCAACGTATCGCCTGACAAGATCAATCTCATCTCCGCACACGCGACCGGCACGCCCGACAACGACCGCGGCGAGGAGGCGGCCCTGCGGCAGGTGTTCGGCGCGAGTCTTCCCACCAAGCCGATCGTCGCCTTCAAGAGCGCCCTGGGTCACACCCTCGGCGGCGCGGGCGCGACCGAACTCATCCTCGCCATGATGGCGCTGGAACACGGCATCATTCCGCCCACGGCCGGTGCCTCGCCGACCGAACTCGAGTTCGCTGACCTTCGCATCACGGCGAAAGCAGAGCCTTCGCCGCTCACCTTTTCGCTGAATAATTCCATCGGTTTCGGCGGCGCGAATGCCAGTGTCGTGCTGGGGCGTGGTGATGCACTGCCGGTGGTTTCACGTGAAACACTGAACGGTTCGCCACCCCGCGACGTGGTCATCACCGGCATCGGCGTGGTCCTTCCCGGAATGGTCGGTAACGAAGCCTTCGTGCAGAGGATGATTAGCGCGAATGCTCAGCCGATCACCCAAGACGCCCCGCCGATCAGTGATGCGGAACTGGGAGAACTCGTGAACGCCCGCCGCGTGCGCCGTTTGAGTGACTACGTCAAGCTTTCACTCGCGGCGACGACCGAAGCCTGCCGCGATGCAGGCTTGGATGATGATCAGCGCGCCGGGTCCAGCGCGATCCTCGGCTCCACGCACGGCTCGGCCAACTACAGCGTCCAGTACTACCGCGAGATCGTCGAACAGGGCATCGACGCGGCCAACCCGATGCTCTTTGCCGAGGGCGTGCCCAACGCCGCAGCCGCTCACCTGAGCATGGCCTTCGGTTTCAAGGGCGGATGCCAGACGATCATCGGCTCGCGCACCAGCGGGCTCGATGCCCTGCGCCTGGCGGTGCTGCGCGTGGCGATGGGTGAGGCGGATCGCATCATCGTCAGCGCAGCGGAGGAGCGATCGGAGATCGTCGACAGCGCCTACGCCCACTGCGGCCTGCACGGCGGACCGGGCGCGGGACTGCCCTTTAGCGGCAACGGTTTCCTCACCGGCTGCGGCGCGGTGACGCTGGTCATCGAAAGCGCGGACGCCGCTGCAAAGCGCAAGGCCACGCCGCGCGCGAAGGTCATCGCCTCCGCCGGCGCCGCGTGTCTTTCGCTCGATGCCCAGCAGCTCCAAGCACAAGCTCAGCGCGTCTACGAACAACTCGGCCGGCCCGCGGCTGTGATCAGCTCCGCCTGCGGCACCGCATTTGACCTCATCGAAGCCGGCCCGCTCCAAGGCCGCGCGGTCACGCTTTCAAGCATGGCCGGTCACGCGGCTGATGCGTTCAGTGTCACACCGCTGGCGGGCATCGCCGCCGCCCTGCTCACCGGGCGATTGCCTCGACTTCGGTGCGAACCGGCGAAACTCGGTCTCACGGCGACGGCTGCGACGGGTAACGATCGCGCCACGAATTTCGCCGTTCTTTGTACGGATTTTCAGGGTCTGCTGACAGGCATCCGCCTTGCCGCGCTGCCTGCCTCATCGCTTTGATTTACACTGGTGACCATGATGCGTTCAGCTTCCAATCCGGTCACGACCTCAACCAAGAGCGCGGTGTCATGCGCCCTGGTTGAAGGGCCGGCGGCGCCGGGTTGGATCATGCCCTGGCTTCATCGCGATGAATCCCGAAAGCCCGCATCACGCATCAGCCATGATGTGGAACTGACCGTCGCCGATGCGTGGACCTTCGCGCAGGTTCGTATGCGCGATGTCGCACACGCATCGAGGCCGCAGTTCGAAGCAGCCGTGAGCGCGGCCTACGCGCAGCTCGCCGCCGCCCTGCGCCAAGGCCGACATCAGCAGCCTGTGCGGTTCTGGAACTACGTGCCGCGACTGCTCGATCCCGCGGACGATGCTGATGCGAACCGCAATCGTTACATGGTCTTCAACGCCGCCCGGCATCAGGCCCTGGAACAATGGTTCGCCACCGCTGACATTCAACCGCGCCTCGTCGCGGCCTCGGCGGTTGATGCTCACAGCGATGACCTCGTCGTTCACGTCCTGGCCGGCGGCGAGCGCCCGCAGGCCATCGAAAATCCGAGACAGCGGCCCGCCTATCGCTACTCGCCGACCTACGGCCCCATCCCGCCCTCCTTCGCGCGCGGCAGCCTCATCATCGGCGACGCGGCCTTCGGTTCGCCCATGCTTCTCACCGCCGGCACCGCCAGTGTGGTCGGCGAAGAAACACGACACGACAACGATTTGCCAGGCCAGCTTCACGAAACCGAACTGAACCTGACCGCCCTCGTTGCGGCGGCGATGCCGCCTGGCGGCGCGACGAGCGATGCCATGAAACGCTTCAAACACATACGAGCCTATTTCTCGCGCCCTGATGATCGTCACATCCTCCAGGCGAAACTGCCTGACATGTTCCCGCATGCCAGCGCCATTGAACTGATGCCCGCGGTGCTTTGCAGGCCGGGACTGGTCGTCGAGATTGAAGGCATCGCCGACCTGGGCGCGGTCCAGCCGTGAACGAACGCCCTCGCGGCGAAGGATGACACCGATGCCCATGCAGGATTCTGAATTCGACGTACTCATCGCCGGCGCCGGCCCTTCGGGCGCGACGGCTGCGCTGGTCCTGGCGCGTGCTGGTGTGCGTGTCGGACTCGTCGAGCGCGCAGCCTTTCCGCGCTTCCAGATCGGCGAATCGTTCATCCCCTTCGGCGCGAAACTGCTCGATGACCTGGGCCTGATGGAGCGCATGAAGAAGCTGCCGCACATGCCCAAACGCGGCGCGGAGTTCGCCATGGGCGGCACGCTCAACGGCCAGTTTTATGCCTTCGCCAAAGCCATGGTGCGGGCGCCGTACCAGGCGTTCAACATCGGCAGGGCAGACTTCGACAAGATGGTGCTCGACGCGGCCATCGAAGCGGGCGCGACCATCATTCAACCCGCGACGATCAAAACAATCGAGAAGCTGGCGGATGACAGCGTCATCGTCGTCACCAGCGAAGGTCGGCGACTGACCGCGCGGTATTTCATCGATGCCACAGGCGCAGCCACGCTCATCGGAAGGCATCTGGGCACGCGCCGCCTGCTCGACAACAAACACCTGCGCAAGGTCGCCTACTTCGCGCACTATGAGAACGTGAAGCGACTCGAAGGCGAACTGGCAGGCACGCTCACCATCGCCATGTGCGATGAAGGCTGGTTCTGGATCATTCCGCTCGATGAGAAAACCACGAGCGTCGGCCTCGTGCTGGAGCCGGAGGCTGCGAAGCGCGCGGGCAAGCCTGCGGACCGCATGCTTCAGTGGGGCATCGAGCGCTGCCCGATCGTCAAAGACCGCATGATGAACGCGACGGGCCCGGACACGAATCTCATCCGCAGCGATTTCAGCTACACGTGCGATCCCTGCGCGGGACCGGGCTTCTTTCTCGTCGGCGATGCGGCGTTCTTTCTCGATCCTATTTTCTCCACCGGCGTGTGCCTGGGCATGATCGGCGCGGCGAAAACAGCAGAGCATCTCATCGGCGTGATCAAACAGGGCCGGTCCATCGAGAAGGCACGCAAGCAGTATCAGAAGTTCGTCGTCAGCTCCACGAAGTGGTTCAAGCGGCTCATCGAACTCTTCTACGATCACGGCTTCCGCGAACTCGTGCTGCACGGCTCAGGCCCGTTCAAAGTGGACCGCGCGGTGCTCACGGTGCTGGCGGGTTATGTCTTCCCCAAGCCGCGGTTCAAGGTCCGCTGGCGCTTCCGCCTGTTCGAGTGGATGCTCAAGGTACACAACCGAAGGCCGCTCGTGCCCACGCGGGACCATTTCTCGCTGTTCGCATCTGAGGCCCAATCCCAAGAGAATGGTGTGCATGGCGATGTCGCTGTTTCAACACCTTGAGCAACATGCCGCGCGGCAGCCTGAGGCGAGCGCGGTGGTCGAACATCGTGACGACGGCCAAACGCTGACAGTCACGTGGCGGCAATATCACAATGCCATCGCTGCCTTTGCGCAGTCACTGCGAAAGGCCGCGGCACCGGGGCAGGTTGTGCTGCTCATCGCGCCGAATCGAACGCAAACGATGATCGCCTTCTTCGCCGCGCTGCTGGCGGACGTCGCGGTCTACCCGCTTTCGCCGCACCTGAGCGAACACGAACGCATCGAAGCCGCAAGGCGAAGCGGTGCGACGGCCTGCATCGGTCTGCCTGAGGCCACCGCGTGTCTTGAAGGCGTGGTGACCACTCGCATCGCGCTGAATGCGGTTCCACTTGTAGGCGATGACGCCGCGGCCGCCGCTTCCATGGATGCGCACAAAGGCACCGCCCGGCTCCTTCTGCAAAGCTCCGGCACCACCGGGCTGCCCAAGATCGTCAGCCGGGAATTGGCAGGCGTTGTGGCGATGGGCGATTCCTGCCGGCGACATGTCGGCGTCACGAGCGATGACCGCATGCTCGCCGTGGTGCCTGTGTGTCACTCTTATGGCATTGACCACGAGCTGCTGTCCGCGATGCTCGCCGGGGCAACGGTCGTGCTCTGCCCGCGCTTCGATGCGGCACAGGTACACACGCTGCTCAAGCGTGACGAAGTCAGTATTTTTCCCGGCGTGCCGTTCATCTTCGATGCCCTCGCGAAATTTGCTGATGCACCGATGAAACCCGGTCGCCTTCGCCGGGCGTTTTCCGCAGGCGGCCCCCTGCCCGCGAGTGTGTTCGACGCCTTCAGCGAAAAGTACAGCCTGCGCCTCGGCCAGATCTACGGCTCCACCGAGTTCGGTTCCATCACCTACAACGATCCTGATATCACGCCGTTCGATCACGCCAGCGCGGGGCGGCCGATGGACAACCTCACGCTTCGCATCCTCGATCGTGAGCATCCTCGCGCCGATGCCCCGCTGACCACAGGCGAGGAAGGTCAGCTGGCGGTGGCCGCGCCTTCGATGCTCACCCGTTACATCGGCCACGATGAATCGCCGCTGACCGATGGGCTGTTTCACGTCGGCGACCTTGCCCGCGTCGATGCCCAAGGCCGGCTGTTCATCACCGGCAGAGTGAAACTGCTCATCGAAGTGGGCGGGCTGAAAGTGAATCCGCTGGAGGTCGAAGCGGTCCTGTCGCAGCACCCGGCGGTGAGCGATGTGGTGGTCGTCGGCGTGCCGCTGAGCGAAACCATTACGCGCGTGAAGGCGATTGTGGTCTGGAAAGGAAATGGCGGCGAAGGCGATATGGACAGCCTGCGCCGTTTCGCGCGGGAGCGGCTCGCGTCGTACAAGGTCCCGCGTATCTTTGAAGAGCGAACATCACTGCCCAAGTCCGCCACGGGAAAAATCCTTCGCGGGGAGCTGCAACCGACATGAGACGAACCTCTTTGATCATGCTGCTGATGCTCGCCGCGCTGGTCGGATGTCAGACACCGCTGCCGACTTACGATTGGCACGGAATCGCGCCGGCCTTGCAGATCATGCAGCAGCGCGGCGCGAAGATTCACACCGCTTCCGGTACCGCTGCGCTGACCCTGCGCCGCGGCGATGGCGCATCGGTGCGCGTGGAAGCGGCCTTCGCGGCAAAGCCTCCCGAGGCGCTGCGCATCCGCGCGTGGAAGATGAATCAGGCCATCGCCGACTGGACGCTCTTGCCCGACGGCGTGTGGATCTGGCAGGCGGAACAGGACGATGCAAAGGCTGGCGAAGGCGATGCGGCCAAGGGCGGGCCGCCGGCCGGGGCGTGGTCGAAGTATCACAGCGATCTGTGGCCGATGCTCTTTGGCATCATCACGCCGCGCGATGGTGATGAAGTCCTCGAAACACGCGATGCGCCGTTCGTCATTCGCCGCGTACTGGGCGAGGTGATCGCCGAGGCGGAAGTGGACAAGAGCACGCTGACGGTGACGCAGTGCCGCATCCTGAGCGCCGAAGGCAAGGTGATGCAGACGATCGCGCTCAGCCGGTACAAGGCGCTGGGCGAAGTGCTCTGGCCGATGCGCGTGTCGGCTGAAGGTTCGGGCGGATCGTTTGAACTGAACTTCGGCGAGGTTTTGATCAACGATGAACTTGCTGAGAACGCGCTGGAGCCCTCAGGCAGAGCGAAGCGGGTGGAGTAGAGTTTGAGAGTGTGCCTCGCTGCTTCCTGTTTTGCGCAGAACGAACGCATGTCCGATGTGAACCCACCATGGCTGAGCCGACTGCTGATCACGCCGATTCGCCGGCCGCTGCTCACGCTGCTCATCGCAGCCGCGGTGCTCGCCGTCGCCGGTTTCTTCGTGAGTCGCCTTCAGATCACGCCGCGGCTCGAAGCCCTGCTGCCGCACGATGCCCAGAGTACCGCGGCCTTTCATCAGGTGACGGAGCACTTTGACCTGCTCGATCAGGCGCTCGTGATGGTTGAATCGCCTGATGATGTTGCGAACGATGCCCTCGCGCAGGAACGCCGCGCTGCCGCGCTTACAGCTTTCGCCGATCGGCTGAGTGCCGCAATGCTCGCCGACCGCGAGGCAAGTGAACTCATTGCCTTCATCGAGTACCGCGTCGATCCGCAGATCATGCGCTTCATCGAGGAAGTCGCGGTGCCCTTCGCGCCGCTCTATCTCAATGACGCGGCTTTCGCGCAGCTCAAAGATCGGCTCACGCCCGAAGCGATTCGTGCCCAGATCGAGCGCGATGAAGTCATGATCGCCGCCGGCTCGCCTGCCGCCGACCAGCTTGCCAAACGCATCCTGCGCGACCCGCTGCGCCTGCACGACATCTTCGCGCCTGCCTTCGCATCGCTGCGGCCGGACCTGCGCACCTGGCGCGGCGGCGAGGTCTTTCTCTCCACCGATGCCCGCGCCCTGCTCATTCGCATCGGCGCCAAAGGCCACGCGACGGACATGTCTTTCACCAAACGCTTCATGGCCCTGCTTCGCCGCGGTGCCGAAGCCGCGCAGCCCGGCGAGCTGCGCCTGAGCTTTGCCGGTGCGTACCCCATCGCCGAGCTCAGCGAGCAGCGCATCCGCGGCGACTTGATCTCCTGCATCACCGGCTCGATCATCCTCATGCAGGTCCTGTTTCTCATCGCCTATCGCAGGCTCACGAGTTTCCCGCTGGTGTTTCTGCCGGTTGCGTGCGGTCTGCTCACGGGGTTGGGCGCGTATGCCGCGCTCTTCGGGGAAATTTCTCCCATCACGGCGGGCTGCGGGGCGATCATCGCGGGCCTGGGGGTGGACTACAGCATTCACTACCTCTCGCACTACGAGGCGAGCCGACAGCGCGGCCTGACGAAGGAGGAAGCGGCGGACATCCGCCTCGGCCTGGGCCCGTCCATGCTCAACGCCTGCATCACGTCAATGATCGGCTTTCTCGCCATCGCCGCGACCACGGTGCCGGCCCTGCGCGACTTCGCCATCCTCGGCGCGATGGGCCTGGCCGCGTCACTGCTGGCGACGATCACCATCCTGCCCGCGCTGCACGCGCTGCTGGAGCGGCGCGCCTTGAAGACGGAGCGACCGCGCCTGCGGCTGGAGCCGACATCGCTGATCGCGTGGTACGAGCGAAGGCCGGGCGCGTGGCGGATCGGCGCGGTCGTGATCGTGATTGCCGCGGCCTTTGTCGTGGTGCGGTGGCAGTCATCATCATGGTTCGCAAACGATATGAACGCAATGCATCCGCAGCCGAATCCGCCGATGCTGACGCAAGAGCACATCGCCGAGCGCTTCGGTCTGCCCGGCGATTCGATGCTTGTGCATCTGACCGCACGCTCGCCGAAGGAACTGGTGACGCTGGCGGATCGGGTGCAGCGCGTGCTTTCGCAGTCGCGGTTCGAGCAGGCGGGCGTGAAGGTGAGTGTGGGTTTGAGCACGCTGCTGCCTGAGCCGAAGCAGGCAGCCGGCCGACTCGAACAACTCGGCGAGGTGAATGCGGATCGCATTCTCGCCGCCTTCCGCGCCGCCGTTGCGGACAGCATCTTCGATGCGGAGGCGTTCAAGCCCTACGAAGAGTATCTGCGTTCGCTCATCGAACCGAAGGCCGTGCCTGATGTACAGACGCTGCGGGACTATCCACAGCTTGCCCGCCTGATTCTTCCGCTTGTCGAACCTGCAACAGGATCAGCCGCGCAGGCGGTGACGATGGTGCATCTCACGGGCAGGATCGATGACCTGACCCAGCGCGATGCGATCATTGAAGACCTTCGCGCCGCGCTGTCGAAGGTCGAGGGTGCCCATCTGACCGGCATCAGCATCGTCGGACGCGACATCGTGCTGACCGTTCGCCGCGAGCTGCCGCAGGTCGGCCTCATCGCCTGCGCAGCGGTACTGGTCTGGCTGATCGTGCTGTTTCGTAACGTGAGTCACGTGGTGCTGGCGTTCATGCCGGCCCTTGCGGGTGCGGTGCTCATGCTGACCGTGACGCGCTTGACAGGCACGGGGTTCAACATCGTGAACATGGCCGCGTTGCCCATCCTCGCGGGCACCGCCATCGACAGCGGCATCTTCCTCGTCAGCGCGGCAAGGCAACACCAGGGCGACCGCGCCGCCCTCGTCGCCGGCATGTCTCACCGCTGCCACGCCATCACGCTGTGCAGTCTGACGACGACGCTGGGCTTCGGCTCGCTGATGCTGGCGAGCGTCCCGGCCGTCGCGTCGCTGGGCCTGGTATTGGCGTCGGGCATGCTCGGCTCGTGGCTGGCGAGCGTGGGCATTGTGATCCCGCGACTGGTGCGACCGCGTTGAACGTATGATCGTGCGGATTCATGGCGATCGTCACGCTTCCCATCCTCGCCGCCGGTGCTGCTGTGGTCACGGCAGGGGCGTGGATTGCGCATGGCATCTTCGCGCCGAGGGCGCAGCTATTTGGCCGACCGGTTTATCGAGGTACAACCGCCGCTCCGCCGCGCGTCGCGCTCACCTTCGATGACGGTCCTCATCCCGACGCGACCGACGCCATCCTCGCCACGCTCGCCCGTCTCAACGCGCCAGCGACTTTCTTCGTCGTCGGCGCCAACGTCGCCCGCTGGCCTGAGGTGCTGCGCCGCATCGATGCCGGGGGTCACGCCATCGGTAGTCACAGTTACGACCATGCGTATCACGCCATCATTCGCGGCCCGCGCTACTGGCGTCAGCAGGTGCAACGGACGGATGCGATTATCGAAGAAGTGATTGGCCGCAAGCCCACGCTTTTTCGCCCGCCGATGGGTTTTAAGTCGCCGCCGATCGTCTGGGCCATGCGCGGCAACGGAGAAAAGATGGTCACCTGGTCCCGCCGGGGCCGCGACGGTGTGCGCGCCAGCCGCGAGCAGATCCTTCAGCGGCTCGCAGCGACCAAGGCGGGCGACATTATCCTGCTGCACGACGGCGTCGCGCCCGGCAAGCATCGCGATCCGACGCCTACCGTCGAAGCCCTGCCCGCGCTGATCGAATCACTCCGCTCTAAGAACCTGCGCATCGTGCCGCTGGCGGAAATGATGGAAGGAAACGTCGCCGCGCCTCACCACGGATACCAGGTGTAGTCACTCGTCACGTCGAGCGGCAGGACTTCAAAGTAGTTGACGTGCCCATCGCAGAAAAGAATGTTGCTCATGATCTTCGTCCGGTGATGCCAGTACTGCTGGCGGTTGCTGCCGCCGACGAAGTTATGAACGGTGTGGTCGCCGGCCATGATGACGCGCGACGTCTGCTTCACCTCTTTGGTCCTGCGGGTGCGCAGCGTGTCAGCCCCGCTGACGCTGGCCCAGGCGTTGTAGGCATAAGACGTGCCCACATCGAGATAGGTGGTGACGGAAGCGGGGTGCCAGACCTGGGCGCCCTTGTCATCGGGACATCGGAAGGCGAACACATCCGCATTAGGATCGGTGCCGCTGCCGTAGCCGAGGTAGCGGTTGAGCGGGCGCTTGTCCGAGCCGTAGCCGTCGACGGCGCGGTAGCCGGCGAAGGTGCCGGGGTGTCCGCCGAAGATCATCGCACTGCGGCTTTCAGGTACCCAGGGGTAATAGCCCTTGTTCTCATCGGTGTACATCGTGAAGGCATATCCGATCTGATTGAGCTGCGTGGCGCAGACCACGCGCCGGGCCTCAGCCTTGCTCTGATTCAGAGAAGGCAGCATGATCGAGATGAGCAGCACGATCAACGAGATGATCACCAGCAGCTCGATGATTGTGAAGGCGCGGCGCAGCAGCATGACTTGGCCATTCTAACGTGCGATGCCGTATCAGCGCCTGTTATTCACCCTGCCGAGGGATGATGTTTTTCAACTCCCTGCCCCGCCTTGCCTCTTACCGCTTCCATGCCTCGCGCAGTTCAATCTGTTCTTCAGAGATCGGGTAGCCGCACTCGGGGCATTGCTCGCCAGCGCCACCCATGAGCGAGTAGCCGCAGCTCTGGCACTGGATCAGGGTAAAGCGGTACCAGTCGCTGCTGATCTCGTAGCCCCACTTCGCGCCGTAGGCGATACCGGCGAGGGTCGTGAGCGGTAGCAGGATGCAAGAGGAAGAGGAAGAGTCGAAGAAAAGCAGCTCGACAAAGCTGAGCGCCAGGCCGAGCAAGAAGCCGATCACCAGGCCGACGAGGGCGCAGGCGATGCTCATGACGAACTGTGCGGGATGTTGCCGCATGTGGGTAGATCATATGCGTGTGATGGGGAGCGATCGATTCTTCGCTCTGAAGGAGCGGGCATTCCCGCTCTCGTCGCTACAATCGCGAATGATCAACCGTCGTTCCACAGGAGGCGTTCCCATGCGATGTCTGTTCGTTCTCTGCGTGCTTCTTTGCAACCTTTCCCCAGCCTTCACCCAGGCGGCTGACAAACGCCCCAACATTCTCTTCGCCTTCGCGGATGACTGGGGTCGCCACACCAGCGCTTACGCGAAGCTCGAACCCGGCGGCATCAGCGATGCGGTGTGCACGCCGCATTTTGATTCCATCGCCGCGCAAGGCGTGCTGTTTCGCAACGCCTTCGTGAACGCCCCTTCGTGTACGCCTTGCCGCAGCTCGCTGCTGTCAGGTCAGCACTTCTGGCGCACCGGGCGCGGAGCGATCCTTCAAGGCGCGGTGTGGGATGAACGCATTCCGACCTGGCCGCTGCTCCTGCGTGACGGCGGATACACCATCGGCAAGAGCTACAAAGTCTGGAGCCCCGGCACACCTGCTGATGCGCCTTACGGGCGTCAGGTCTACTCATTCCAGAAGGCCGGCTCGCGCATCAACCAGTTCTCGCAGAACGCATCGAAGCTCGTCGCCGGCGGCAAGACCTTCGACCAAGCAAAGGCGGAACTGCTGGGCGAAGTGCGGGCCAATTTCAAATCCTTTCTCGACGCCCGCAAAAAGGATGAGCCCTTCTGCTTTTGGTACGGCCCGACAAATGTGCATCGCAAATGGATCAAAGGCTCGGGCAAAGCCCTGTGGAAGATCGATCCGGATTCACTCAAGGGCAAGCTCCCGCCGTACCTGCCGGATGTGCCTGAGGTGCGCGAAGACCTGGCGGATTACCTGGGCGAAACACAGGCGTTTGATGCGGCGCTGGGCGTGCTGATCGAGGAGCTGAAGAAGGCGGGCGAATATGAGAACACCATCATCGTGGTCAGCGGCGATCACGGGCCGGCTGGCTTTCCGCATGGCAAGTGCAATCTCTACGACTTCGGCACGAACGTGGCGCTGGCGATCCGCGGGCCGGGCGTGAGCGGCGGCAAGGGTGGCGCCGGGGGCCGCGTGGTGGATGACTTCGTGAGTCTGCCTGATCTCGCGCCGACCTTACTCGAAGCCGGCGGCGTGAAGGTGCCGGGCACGATGACGGCACGCAGTCTCTGGCCGACGCTCAGGAGCGAGGGCGAAGGCGTGGTCGATAAGTCGCGCGACGCCGTCTACGCCGGTCGCGAGCGCCATGTCGAGATGGCGCGGGCCGGTAACCTGCCTTATCCGCAGCGTCTCGTTCGCACCGCGGACTTCGCCTTCATCATCAACTTCAAGCCGGACCGCTATCCATTGGGCGACCCTTACAATCTCGACGGTAACGACCCGCCCACGCGAAACGAACTGGAGAACACCACCTTCGTCACGCTGCCCGATGAAGACGCCGGCCCGACCAAAGCCTGGCTGGTGGAGAATCGCAAAGACTCGAAGTGGAAGCCGTACTTCGATCACGCCTACGGCAAGCGCCCGCGCGAGGAACTGTTCGACATGAAGAAGGATCCGCATCAGATGAACAACGTCGCCGCGGACCCGGCCTACGCTTCGGTGGTGAAGGAGCTGCGCGACCGGCTGATGAAGGAACTCCAAGACACGGGCGACCCGCGCTTGATTGAGGATGGCAAATTCTTCGAGACGCCGCCGATGGCCGGACCGCTGCCCAAGGATGTGCCGCACCCGAATCGGGAGCGGAAGAAGTAGGCGCGTGGTCGATTCGCCGCTCCGATTCCCCTCCCTCTTAGGGAGGGGTTAGGGGAGGGTCGGCGCTCAAACTTACCACGATGCCGTACACCGACACGGTTTTCAGGCTGTACGCTCGACCCTCCCCCAGCCCCTCCCTAAGAGGGAGGGGAGTCAGACAGGCCCGCATCAAGTGTCAAGCATTCCGCCAGCCCCGCCCGACTTCGCCTCAATCCCGCGCCGGCCGATTACAATACGCCTTGCATCACCTTGCCATCGGGCCCGGAGACTTCCCATGTCCCATCGGTTTGCCGGTGTCGTTCTCTTTCTCAGCCTCAGCTTCGCCACGCGCGGTGCCTTCGCTCAGGATGATCCACTTGACATCGTGGTTCGAACGACACTCAAGACGACGGCCGAGCATGAGGCTGCCTATCGCCAGGAACTGGGCTCCCTCATCGAGACAGCCATGGGCGACCTGAGCCCGCGAAGCTACGAAGCAGATGAACAACCCAAAGACGGCGCAGCGAAGTATCGCCTTCTGGTCGAACACGATGGCACGATCACGCTGGGCAACTCGCTCTCGACCAGTCACGGCAACCCCGTGCTCGACGTGCAGAACCTCGCGAATGGAATCAAGGTGACCAAGGACAACAGCCGGTGGGAGAGTCACTGGTTTCTGAAAGTGCAGGAGCGCGGTCGGGTGACGTACACGATTCAGGAATGGACGGGCAGCGCGTATCGCAAGTTGAGCGCGTGGTCGGCGAACTTTCCTACATCACCCGTCCTCGAAGCGATGGGCGGAAAGATCGAGGTGGCCAGTGTCGTTCAATCGACCGACGGCAAGTACGACCGCAATCCACCTTGCCCCGTCACGATGGCCCAGGCGAAGGAGGCGGCGCTGGCGAAAATGCTGCCGAGCTTACAGGCGATGGATGCGACGATCGGCGAGCAGTTCATGGCGGGCATCCTCGAAGCGCGGATCGTGAGCGTGACGGTTGACCCGGATGCTAAGCTGGGGCTGGGCGTCGGCGCAACAGGCAAATGTCAGATCATCAATCGCTCCCCCTGGCCGATCAAGAGCGCGACGATCGTGGGCTACGTTGCGATGAAGGCCGTCGCGGCACCGGGCGGACTGGGCGGGGGCATCGGGCCGAAGACGACCGGCCCGATAGCACATGTGTTTTCCACTGATTGCACTTTCGACAAACCCCTGGAGCCGGGCAAAACAGAAACAATTTCCGCAGCCGGCATGCTCGCCATCCCGCTGGGCATCGACGCCCGCAAACTCCCTGCGACAAGGATCGCCGCGCTTTCCTTTTCACTTAAACCTTGAACCGATTCGCGCAGCCGCTCCCTTTTCTTACTTCAACATCTCCGCCTTGCCCGTCACCATCTTCAGTTGCAGCGCATCCACCTGCACCACCGAGTGGTGAGCACAAAAGCCCAGAGACCGCGGCTCAGGCAAATGGTATTCCTTCGGCCGGCCCGTCGTCAGCGACTTCTGCTCGCCTTCCCACTTGATCAACTCCTTTCCGTCGCGCTCGACGATGATCTGGGCCATGTCCTTCTTCGTCGTCACCTTGATGACGATTTGGTGCTTCTGCGACTGGACGAGTCCGCCGGTTTCGCTGCGCGTCGGGTTGTCCTTGCGGTACGCTTCGATGCCGTCCACCGCCGCCAGCAGCGTCGCACCCTGGAACTCGGCGAAGAAATTCACCGACGCCTCGCCGACGGGCAGCACGATGCAGACATGTCCGCCGGCTCCCGTGAGGGTGAGCTGGAGCGCCAGCTCATAGTCGCCCTTGGGAAGCACCGGCAACCGCACCATCGCGCCGCCTTCGCGCGTGGTCTTGGCGATCGTCCCGTCCTTGATCTGCCATTGCCCATGCAACACATGCTTAGTCGGGTCCAGCAGCTTGATCAGGTCCATCACCTTGCCTGACGCCGCCGCCGTCGCGCTGTCACTCGAATCGCCCGGCTGGCCGCCGATCGGGTAGGGCTCGATGCCGAGCTTCGCCATCATCGCGCTGGTTTCTTGCAGGCGCACATTCGCTGTGATGCGCTGCACATCCTCCGCTTCGTGCTGTTCGAGGAAGCGCTGAAGGTAAGCCCGCGCACGGTTGAGCATGCCCGGCTTTGCCGGGGGACCAGCCGACTTCGCATGTTCCTGATACCACTGCGCCAGCGACAACGACTCGCCTTCGGCCAGCTCCCCCAACGGCTTCATCGCCAGGGGCACCTGCGTTCTGAGCGACGCATCACTCGCCCCCGGCAGCACCAGCTTCGCGCCCATCGGATCATCCAGATCTACCACATACAGCTTGACGATTTCATCGGCGACCTTCCCGTCCTCCGCGTTGCCTTTGAGCTGACCTTCCAGCGAATCAATGCGGGCCCACACGCGCTTCAAGTGCGCCACGCGGGCGATCTTTGCGTCGAGCGCCGCGGTCTGCGGCGAACGGATCAGTCGCGCCACGGTGAGCGCCCTGCGGTAGTCATCCGCCGCGTCATCGACTTTCTTCTGGGCGAGCGCCGTATCGCCGTGGGTGACGAGCAGGCCGATGAGCGTTGCTCCGACCTCGTTCTTCTCATCGCCGCGCGCCCTTGCGAACTGTTTCTGCCGCAGGTCGATGATCTTGAGCCGCGCATCACCGGCCTTCTCGGGAAACGCCTGGGCGATCATGGTCATCGCCCCGGCGGCGACGTCGTAACCCGCTGGATCACGGGCCGCCAGCTCGTACGCCTTGTCGCAGAGAAGAGCTTTGAGCTTCGGTGCGCCGCCGGCAGTCTCGGCGGTGGCGAGCATCTGCTTCGCCAATGCGACGTCATCCTCGCGCGACGCCGTCGCCGAGGCTTCGCGCAGCTTCTGGCCGTAGAGGGCATCGAAGCCGGCCTGGGCATCATCCGCATCCGCGGCGAACGACGGCACCGCAAACGCGGACATCAAGGCGAATGTGTTGATGAAAATCCAACTGAACCGCATCGATGCCTCCTCTCGGACACCCGGCGAACCCGAAAATGATCGCGCACCACATCCGTGATCCTTTGCATGATAGACGCATCCGGAGCCATGATGTTCATCCCAGGCCTTTGATTCAGGCCGAGATTCGCCGCGAAGCGAACCGATCTCCTTCGCTATACTGGGTTTCCCTTGGGTCGCCCGCCAACTCTTTTCGCCCTTTCAACATGACCTACCTCCAACTCTTCGTGGTCTTGTGTCTGCCCATCACCGGCCTGTGCTACGCGACACTCGGTGCCATCAAACTCTCCCTCAGCCAGCGGCTCAAGCTCGATGAAGCGAAGGTTGGCGGACTCATCTCCGCGTTCGGCTTCATGGTCGGACCCGTCATCCTCCTTTGCGGCGCACTTTCGGATGCCTACGGTCGCAAGCCGGTGTGGATGGTCGGCTCCGCGCTGGTGGGCATCTCCTTTCTCATCTTCGCCAAAGCCCGCCGCTACGGCCTGGCGGTCCTGGCCACCATCCTGCTCGCCGCCGGCTGGACCGCCATGATCAACGTCGCCAACCCCGTCATGGGCAACACCTTCCCGGGCAACCAGTTCGCCAGCATGAACTTCGGCGATGCCATGTTCGGCGCGGGTGCGTTCCTTTGTCCCATCCTCGTGGCCGTGCTTCGTCGCAAGCTCGGCTTTGAAAAAGGCATCGGCCTTATTGCCGTGCTCGCGTTCATTCCCCTCATTCTCGCGGCGGTCCCGCAAAGCGTCAGCGGACTGGACATGGGCGGCGGCGAACTCAAGGGCGATCTGGCCGCCGCCTTCGCGGGCTTCCGCGAACTGGCCAACGACAAGACCATCTGGCTCCTGGGCCTGACGCTCATGTGCTGGGTGGTCATCGAATCCGGAACCGCCGGCTGGGCCAGCACGCTCGTCAAAGAGTCCGCGCCGCAGGACGAACCGGTCGAGCGCAGCGAACGCATCGCCGCCGCCGCACTCTCCGCCTTCTGGCTCTGCTTCATGGGCTCGCGCCTCGTGGCTGCACTCCTGCTGCACGCCGTCGAAGATCAGTCCCATCTCGTCGCCACCACGCAGGTGCTTCAGTTGATCATCGCCGTGCTCGCGGTGCTGACGATGCTCGGGCTGGTGGTCTCGCGCTCGCGCAAACTGGTGGTGCCGCTGGTGGTCTTCGCGGGATTGTTATGCGGGCCGTTCTTCCCGAATCTCATCGCGCAGCTCTTCACGCACCTTGGCGCGCGAGGCGAGATGGGTTACGCCGGACGCGCCATCGGCATGCTCTTCGCCTGTGCATCGGTGGGCTGGACGCTGCTGCCCACGGCCATGGGTTTCGTCGCCCGCCGCAAAGGCATCCGCCGGGCGTTTCTGCTTCCCGCGGCGGTCGGCGTGGTGATGGCGGTGCTGATCCTGATCAATAAGATCACGGTGTAAGTGCGGCGAGCCGTGCCTTTGTCGATCCTGTTCCGGGATGTTGTCCACGCCGGCTACAATACTCGCATGCTGGGGCTTCGCTTCCTCCTTCTCGCGCTTGCTCTACCCGCTGCCCTTCATGGCGCGGAGCCTGCGACTGTCCCTTCGCCGCCCGCCGACACGCCGGTGTCGTTCGATCATCTGCCGGTGGTCGAGCCATCATCAAACGTGGTGCTCGGCGGGGTCCAGGAATGGCAGGCCCGAGTGATCAAGGCGATCGCGCCGGATGGAGACTTGGCGATCGTGGAGAACTATCGCAGGACGATCAACCTCTGGCTCCTGCTTGTGGAGCACTGGCCTTACTGGCTGGGCGTACTCGCGGGGTTGTCGCTGCTCATCGGGCTGTGGCGGGCGGTGGGCGTGATCCGCAGGCGGCGCGATGCGGGTCGGCCTTATTGTCGCAAGTGCAACTACGAACTCACCGGCTCAACCAGCGTGACCTGTCCCGAATGCGGCGCACCGGCTGCGGGCAAAGGTCGCGCGCTGGGCAAGTCCACGAAGCGCAGGCTTGTTCCCATCGCGCTCTTCTCGCTGCCCGTGCCGCTTCTCTATGGCCTACTCTGGATCGCCGCGCCGCCAACGCTGTGGAACTGGTTCTACTGGCCGTGCGATGAGCTGCTCACTCACGATGATGATGAGGAACTGGGCTGGCTCCGGCCCGGCTTGATGTATGTGCATGAGGCGCGGTTGATGAAACTGTCCACAGGCGAGCTCGGGACGTTGGTCGAATGGTTCGGCATGGAATTTCACGGCGTGACTTCGCCGGATCGGTCGCGTGTGTTCCTGATCGAAACTTCGTACCAGGGTGTGGAGTGGGACTGGAAGGAAGCGCGCGTCATTCAGCGATTGACATTGCCGCCCGGGCCGCCGGACGATCTGTTCAGCCCGACGGAGCGCCTTCCCAAGGCCGCGTATGTGGGGCCGCGGCGCGTGATGTCAGAAAACTGGCACCTTGGCGAGTGGAATCTCGAAGCAGGCACGGCGCGGAACATCAGCGCCGAGCGCAGCGCGCTGGAGAACCTGGTCGCTGCGGAGCGCAAGATGAACGGTGATGTTCAGCCGTTCATCATTGTCGGTCCCGAAGAGTTTGAAATGGAGGCGGGCATCCATCCTTATTCCGTGGAGATTGACTACATAGACGACCCGCAAGGCGGGCGCATCTCGCGATGTTCCGTCATCGGCCGCGCTGGGGAGACGATTCGGCAATTCGACCTGGATTCGCGTGGCGTACATGTCCGCTCGCCCGACGGCCGGAGCCTTTGGGTGGTGTCCTCTATTCAGGACGTTCATCGCCTGGAACGGTGGAACTTGGAGACGGGCCAGTGCGAAAAGCGAATCCTTCTGCCCACCGCGTTTCGTCTGGAGTCTTCGGGAGGCCGGCTGATTCTCGTCAACGAGCGCACAGTGGTCTACGATCCGCAGACAGACCGGTGGCTCTGCGAGCTGGTGATGCCGACACCCTTCGCGGAGGACAGCATCCTCGACTCCGCGGGCGATCGCGTGTTTATCACGTCCTACGACTTTGGCGCTGACCCGGCGACGATGCGCGTGATGCGCTTCGACCTCTCGCCGCTGCTGAAGGCGGGAGCACCATCCCGATAGGGTGGTGCAATTGGCGCACGAACGCCTGTTGCGATCGAAGCAACCCTCGCCATGCTTCAAAAAGTCAACCTGTGACGCGCATACCGATTGCGAGCTTCCGCAAAGAGGTTCCTCAGCGCCGATAACCGGCAGGGACGCGGGGCTGCAACCGATCTCCTTCAAGTGCAGGTGGCCGCGGTGCCGCCGACGGTTCCGTGAATCCACTGCCCGCGGCTACCTGAGCGGCGGCCTGTGACGCGGCACACGAGGGAAGTATGAAGGAATCCAGCGATACGACCATTCTCCAGGCGCTGCAAGAGCGTGCCGCGGCGATGCCTGCCGGCACAGCCCTCACCGCGCCGCATCGTCCGGATGCGTCGTATGCCGACCTGATCGACACCATGCGTTCGATCGGTTCGCAGCTTCGCGGGGCAGGCGTGATGCGCGGTGACACCGTCGCGATCGTGCTGCCCAACGGGCCTGAGGCGGGCAGTGCGTTTCTCGCGGTCTCCAGTGTGGCCGCAGCCGCGCCGCTGAATCCCGGTTACCGGGAGAACGAGTTCGACTTTTACCTAGCCGATCTGAACGCGAAAGCGATGCTGGTGCCCGCGGGCATTCAGGGGCCGGCTGTCGCGGCGGCGATGAATCGCGGTGTGCGGATTCTGGAGGTTGATGTCGATCCATCGCAGCCCGCCGGATGCTTCACACTGCACGGTTTGTCGAACGGGCAAGTGTCGTTGAATGACACCTGCCGCTGCGACGACACAGCACTCATCCTCCACACCTCCGGCACCACCTCGCGCCCGAAGATGGTCCCTCTGACGCATCGCAACCTGTGCGCCTCCGCTGCACACATCCGCGCCTCGCTGAATCTCACGCCGGCGGACCGCTGTCTGAACGTGATGCCGCTGTTTCATATTCACGGCCTCATCGCCGCCCTGCTCTCTTCGCTCACGGCCGGCGCAAGCGTTGCCTGCACACCCGGCTTCATCGCGACGGATTTTCTCGGCTGGCTCGGATCGATGAAGCCGACGTGGTACACGGCTGTCCCGACGATGCACCAGGCCATCGCCGCGCGAGCTGATGAACAACCCGATGCGGCTCGCCGCGCGAAGCTGCGATTCGTGCGATCAAGTTCCTCCGCCCTGCCGCCGCAGGTGATGGCAAGGATCGAATCGCTCTTCGACTGCCCGATGATCGAAGCGTACGGCATGACGGAAGCCTCGCATCAGATGTGTTGCAACCCGCTGCCTCCCGCCGCACGCAAGCCCGGCTCCGTCGGCATTGCCGCTGGACCCCGTGTGGCAATCATGAACGCACGAGGCGTTCTGCTCCCTTGCGGGCAGATGGGCGAAATCGTGATCCAGGGTCCGAACGTGACGCAGGGTTATCTCGCCAACGCGGACGCCAACGCTTCCGCCTTCATCGCGGGCTGGTTCCGCACGGGCGATCAAGGCTACCTCGATGACCAGGGCTATCTCTTCCTTACCGGAAGACTCAAAGAACTGATCAACCGCGGCGGCGAGAAGATCGCGCCTCGCGAGATCGATGAAGCGCTGCTGGATCATCCAGCCGTGGCGCAGGCGGTGGCCTTTGCGATGAAACACGCCGCGCTGGGCGAAGAGGTCGCGGCGGCGGTCGTACTGAAGGAAGGAGCCCGCGCGACGGAGTCAGACCTGCGCCGCTTCGCCGCGGAAAGACTGGCGGATTTCAAGGTGCCACGGCGGATCGTCCTTCTCGATGCGATTCCCAAAGGCCCGACCGGCAAGCTTCAGCGCATCGGACTGGCGGAGAAGCTCGGCGTGATCGACGAGGCCCCGGCCCCTGCACGCCCCGCCTTCTCCCCACCCGCGACCTCGCTGGAAATCTTACTGGCGCAGGTTTGGGAACAGGTGCTCCAGGTGCCTCAGATCGGGCGCGAGGATCACTTCTTCCAACTCGGCGGCGATTCGATTCAGGCGGCTCGCGTCGCGACGCTTATGCAGCAATTCACGGGTACGAGCCTTGCGATGGTTGCGTTCCTTGAAACACCGATCCTGCACGAGATGGCGGCGGCTCTGGAAAGGCAAGAGATCGCGGAATCACATGAACCGTATGTCGCCAGCCGGCTGGCTGAGGTCGAGTCGCTCAGCGATGAGCAGGCTCGCGCTCAGCTTATCCGCGCCAAACAGTAAGCCGTCGAGCAATCGATCCGGAGAGAGAAGAATGATGAACACACCCACGACACGACTGAGACAGGCGATGGACCGGGGCGAGATGCTTCCTTTCATCGGCGTCTATGACGTCTTCTCCGCCACGATTGCCGCCAAGCATTTCGGCGGCCTGTTTCTCAGCGGGTTTTCCTTCGCCGCGAGTCACTACGGCCTGCCCGACATCGGGTTCATCGCCTGGCGCGATATTGTCGATCTCGTGCGCCGCATCCGGGCGGTGCTCCCTGAGCCGCACCTGGTGGTGGACATCGATGACGGCTACGTCGACGCGGACACGGCCGCGTACGTGGTGCGCGAGCTGGAAGACGCCGGTGCCTCGGCTGTGGTCCTGGAAGATCAGGCCCGCCCGCGCATGTGCGGTCACTTCACCGGCAAGCGTCTGCTGGAACTGAATCACTACCTTCAGAAGCTCGACCGCGTGCTCGGCGCCCGGCGCAAGGAGATGGTGGTCATCGCGCGGACCGATGCCTGCGATGATGCGGAGCGCATCCGCCGGGTAAAGGCATTTGACGCGGCGGGGGCGGATGCTGTGCTGGCGGACGGGCTGCGCAGTTTTGACTCGATCCGCGCCATTGCCCGGAGCGTGTCCAAGCCGATCATGTTCAACCAGATCGCCGGCGGGCTGTCGCCGCGCTGCACGCTCAGTCAGCTTCGCGAACTGGGCGTTCGCCTCGTGAACTATTCGACGCCCTGCCTCTTCGCCGCGCAGGAGGCGATGAACAAAGCCATGCTCGAAATCAAGGCCACGGACGGCATGCTGGCGGACACCAGCCGCGGCGACCGCGTGGGCGTGAAAGCATGCACCATGCTCATGCAGGAAAACATGCATCGCGCGATCGGCATGCCGCCGATTGACCCCGCTCCCGCGCCTGCCGGGCAGGAGCAGCGGGTCGAGCGGCCGCCCCTTCCGCAAAACGCGCAAAGCGATACAATGGCTTTGCGACTTGCCCGTCTTTCTCCGGTTCAAAGACAGCTACTGGAGCAGCGAATGAAGAAGGAACCCCTGTCCACGACGGACCGTGAAGGAGAGATCCCTCGCGTCGATCGCAACAGCCCGATGTCCGCGTCCTTCGCGCAGGCGCGCATGTGGTTCCTCGACCAGCTCTATCCCGGCGATGTGGCGTACAACGGCGGGAACATCATTTCCCTTCGCGGCGAGGTGGATGTCGCAGCCGTGCAGCAGGCCGTGTACCGCATCGTGCAAAGGCACGAAACACTCCGCACCGGTTTCACGGAATACGAAGGCGAGCCGCGGATTCAGATTCTAACTTCGGTCGATAGGCCTGTGCCGCTGGTAGATCTGTCGCACCTGGACAGCGAAGCGGCTGAGCGCGAGCTGCTTGGCCAGGCAAGGGAGTGGCGCGACGCACCGTTCAATCTCGAGCAGCCCCCACTGTGCCGGTTCAAGCTGGTAAAGATGTCGCCTTCGCGCTTCGACCTGATCTTCGCGGTGCATCACATCATCTCGGATCGATGGTCGATTCAGGTGCTGGTTAGCGAACTCTCGGCACTCTACGACGCCATCCGCACGGGACGCATGGGTGCCCTGCCGGAGTTGGGCGTGCAGTATGTTGACTACGCCTCGTGGCAGCGGGACGAGCTTTCGGGCGACGGCCTTCGCCAGCGCCTGGAACCGTGGTGCGCGATGCTCCTGCCTCTGCCTGAGCCGCTGGATCTGCCCTTCGCCAAGGCCCGGCCGGCGATCACATCGACCTCCGGCGCCCTCCATATCCAATTCCTTTCGAAGGCGCTCGCCGAGCGCGTGCGCACGCTGGCCGGTTCGTGGAGCATGACGCCGTTCACGCTGCACCTGGCGGCTTTCTTCTCGCTCCTGTTCAAGCACACGCAGCGGGAAGACCTGGTGGTGGGCGTGCCCGTCGCCGGTCGTAACCATCCGGATGTCGAAGCGCTCATCGGCCTGTTCGTCAACACGCTGCCTGTGCGCGGACGGTTGAACGCGAACATGCGATTCAAAGAACTGGCCGGACAGGTCCGCGCGACGATGATGCAGTGCCTCGGGCAGCAGGATGTGCCGTTTGAAAAACTGGTGCATGAGCTGAAGGTGCCACGCGATCGCAGCCGATCGCCGCTGGTCTCGGTGATGCTGAACTACCACAACGTCCCGGTGCGCATGCCTGCGCCGGAGGGCATCGATCTTCGAGTGACGGACATTCCCCGCGAGAAGGCCAAGCTCGACCTGACGCTGACGCTGCGTGACGAACCGCAGGGCCTGATGACAGAGTACGAATACAACACCGATCTCTTTGAGGCCGCGGCGATCGAACGCTTCGCCGCTCAGTATCAGGCCACGCTCGAAGCGGTTCTCGCATCGCCGGAGGCTTCGCTGTCGCAGCTCGTGGCCTGGTTGTCCGAAGGCGAGTCGCCGGGTGCGAAGGTGAGCTCGCCGGTCGATGCGATCGAAGATGCGACTTCAAACGTCGGACCCTGTCTGCACGAACTGGTCGAGCAACAAGTGGCGACTTCGCCCGATGGGGTTGCCGTCATCGCAGGCGAAGTCACGCTGACGTATCGGGAGCTGAACGAACGCGGAGATGCGCTGGCGTCGCGATTGCGCGGGCTGGGCGTCGGGCCGGACAGTCTGGTCGGGCTCTACATGAAGCGCGGCGCGGAGATGGTGGTCGGGCTGCTGGGCATTCTCAAAGCCGGCGGCGCGTACGTGCCGCTGGAGCCGAGCTATCCGCGCCAGCGACTGGCGGGCATGATGAGCGATGCCCGCCTGAGCGTACTGCTCACGCAGCCTGGACTGGAGAACGATACGCCTGCCGCGGTCGAGCACACGCTTGTGCTCGACCCGCGCGGTGATGTTTCAAGAGTGAAAGGCGAAGGGCCGATCGCGAACACGCCCCCCGCCGTCGCGCCGCGTCACCTGGCCTACGTCCTCTTCACCTCCGGCTCCACGGGCCGGCCCAAAGGCGTGATGATCGAGCATCGCGCGATCGTCAATCACATGCTCTGGATGAACGAGCGCTTCCCGCTCACCGCGAACGACCGCGTGCTTCAGAAGACGCCGATCAGCTTCGATGCTTCCGTGTGGGAGTTCTGGGCGCCGCTCATCGCCGGGGCTGCGCTGGTAATGGCCGAGCCCGACGCCCATCGTGACCCGGCGACCCTGGTGTGCGAGGTGAGGAACCATCGCATCACCACGTTGCAGCTCGTGCCCAGCGTGCTCGCGGCTATGCTCGACTCGCCGGGCTTGCAGGCCTGCGAATCACTTTCGCGCGTCTACGCCGGCGGCGAAGCCCTGACCGCGGCCATCGTCAGTCGATTCTTCTCCCAATGCGGTGCGCAGCTCATCAACCTCTACGGCCCGACCGAAGCAGCCATCGATGCGACTTACCATGTCTGCACGAAGGCTGATGCGGACGGCGCGACCGCGCCGATCGGCAAGCCGATCACTCACATGCGGGCCCTGGTACTCGATGAGAACGCGAAGCCCGTCGCGAACGGCGAAGTCGGCGAACTCTATCTGGGCGGTGCCGGCCTCGCGCGCGGCTACCTGTACCAGCCTGACCTCACGGCCGAGCGCTTCGTGCCCGATCCCTTCGCAACACAACCGGGCGGACGGCTCTATCGCACCGGCGATCGTGTCTGCGCCGAAGCCGATGGCACGCTTCAGTTCCGCGGCCGCGTCGATCATCAGGTCAAACTCCGCGGCATGCGCATCGAACTCGGTGAGATCGAAGCGCTGCTCGTCAGTCACGACGCGATCCGACAGGCTGCGGCCGTGGTCCGCGAAGACCGTCCCGGCGATCAGCGACTGTTCGCGTATGTCGTGCCCGGTGCCGGCCTGAAAGTGGATGAAGCGGACCTTCGCGATCACCTGGCGCACCACCTTCCCGCGGCGGTTCTGCCCTCGGCCTTCATCGTGCTCGAAGCGATGCCGCAACTGCCCAACGGTAAGATCGACCGCGCGGCTCTGCCGATGCCGTCGATGCAGATCGCTCCGGTCGCGACCGGCGAAGGCACGCGCGACGAAGTGGAGCAGGTATTGCACGAGATCTGGTGTGCCGCGCTGGGCGTGGAATCGGCAGGCATTCACGATGACTTTTTCGCCAGCGGCGGACACTCGCTGCTGGCGATGCGCGTCCTCGCCCAGATTCGCAGCAGGTTGAACGCGGAGGTGAAGGTCGGCCGGCTGTTCGACGCGCCCACCATCGCCGGACTGGCGGCAGCGGTGAAGGAGATTCGTGCCGCGCCGGTCAGCTCGGCTGCCCCGATCCGCCGGGCAGCGCGCAGCTTCAACTGAGTAGTCAACGCAGAGACAGGATATGGCAGTGGCGCATTCCCAGAACTCGAAGAAGCCGCCCGGCCCTGACAGCGCCAGCGCGATCGCCGCGCCCGCGTTGCCCTCGCGTCAACTGACGCCTTCTCCGTCTGCAGTCATGCCCGTCTCTTTCGCCCAGCAGCAACTCTGGCTGGCGGATCGGCTGGATTCCGGCAATTCGACCTACACCATTGCCGAAGCCATCGACCTGCGCGGCCCGCTCGATGCCGCCGCGATTCGCGCATCCCTTCAGCAAATCATCAACCGCCACGAAATCCTGCGCACGACGTTCGACATGCGCGACGGGCGACTCGTGCAGGTCATCCCGCCAGATGCCGCCGCAACACTAACTCACATCGATCTCTCGACCGCGACCGATGAGGAAACTGACGCACGTGCCGCGGACATCGAATCGAAGCACGCGACGACTCCCTTCGACCTGAAGGCCGGCCCGCTGGCGCGATTCGCTCTTATCCGCCTTAGTGAAGATCATCACACTTTCCTCAGCGCGTTTCATCACATCGTTTTCGATGGCTGGTCCTCCGGTGTTTTCTGGCGCGAGCTGAGCGCCATCTATAGCGCGACGCGCCGCGACCACCCGCTGCGCCTGCCGGAATTGCCCATTCAGTACGCTGACTACGCGCAGTGGCAGCACGAACACCTGCAAGGCAAAGGGCTCGAGCGTCTGACGCGGTACTGGAGCGAGCAACTTCTACCAGCCGCGCCGGCACTGGAGTTGCCGTGCGATCGTCCGCGACCGCTGCATTCGACGCATGCGGGTGAAACGGAAACGATCACGCTGCCGGCAGATCTGTCGCGCCGGCTTGCGGCCCTGGCGGGTGAATGCGGCGCGACGATGTACATGACGATGCTCGCGGCTTTCAAGTCGCTGCTCTACCGCTACGACGGGCGAGGCGATGTGGTGGTGGGAACGCCCGTCGCCAATCGTTCGCAGCCGGAGCTGGCTGACCTCATCGGGTTCTTCGTCAACACGCTGGTGCTGCGCACGGCGATCGACGGGCAGCAGACCTTCAAACAAGTGCTGCGGAACGTGAAGCGCACGGTGATTGACGGCCTCGCACACCAGGAGATGCCTTTCGAGCAGCTTGTCGAACAGCTCGCGCCGTCGCGCGGAGCGGGACGCAATCCGCTGTTCCAGGTCGCATTCATGCATGCACCCGAGGCCCAGGACGCCATCGAACTCGATGGCCTGACATCCAAACGGCGATTGATCGCCACGCACACCGCCAAGTTCGACTTGATGCTGGTCACCGCCCCTGCGCCGACCGGCCTTCGCTGCACCATCGAGTACAGCGCGGACCGCTTCGACACCGCGACGATTGAAAGGATGCTGACGCATTTCTCAGTCCTGCTGCACGCCGCCTGCTTGGGACCGGACCGCGCCATCGCTTCGCTGCCGGTAATGAGTGAAGAGGAGGCTCATCGTGTGACCCGTGGTTTCAATCATTGCGAATCGACTTACCCGCGCGATGAAACCATTCACGATCGCTTTGCGGAAAGCGCGAAACAGACGCCTGATTCCGTCGCCATCGTCTGTGATGATCGCGCACTGACCTATCGCCAGCTCAACGAAGCCGCCAATCAACTGGCACACTATCTGCGCTCACGCGGCGTCGGGCCTGAGGTTCTGGTCAGCATCTGTCTGGATCGGGATATTGACGTGATCGTCGCGGTGCTGGCGGTGCTCAAGGCCGGCGGCGCTTACGTACCGCTGGACCCGGCTTACCCCGCTCCGCGCATCGACTTCATCCTCGAAGACACGCGAGCGCCGATTCTGCTCACGACTGCAACTCACCTCGATGCCCTGCCGAAGACCAACGCTGAAGTCTTCTGTCTCGATCGCGACGGCGCGAAGGTCACCGATCAACCGACGACTAACCCCGTCAGTACCGCGTCGCCGGACCACCTCGCCTACGTGATGTACACCTCCGGCTCGACCGGCACGCCCAAGGGCGTGATGATCCCGCATCGCGCCGTGATGCGCCTCGTACACGGACAGACATACACACCATTCGATTCACAGCAGGTCTGGCTGCACACCGCGCCGATCAGCTTTGATGCGTCCACGCTTGAAGTCTGGGGCCCGCTGCTGCACGGAGGCAAGTGCGTCCTCGTGCCGCACCGCAATCCGAGCCTGTCGCAGCTTCGTGACTCAATCCAGCGCGAAGGCGTCACCAGCCTGTTCCTCACAACCGCCCTGTTCAATCTCATCATTGATCAAGGCCCGGACATGTTGCGCGGCGTCAAGCACGTCCTCACCGGCGGCGAGGCCATGTCGCTTCAGCACATCCGGCGCGCTTTCGAGAAGCTTCCCGACACGATCATCAGCAACGTCTACGGCCCGACCGAAAGCACGACGTTTGCCACCGCGCACGTCATCGACCGCGCTGAACCCGCGCCGACCGGGAGCGTGCCCATCGGCGGTCCCATCGCGCACACCAGCACGTTCATCCTCGATCGCCACATGCAGCCGGTGCCCGTCGGCGCGCGCGGGCAACTCTACATCGGCGGTGACGGCCTGGCGCGCGGCTACCTGCACCAACCGGACCTGACGGCCGAGCGTTTCGTCCCTGATCCATTCAGTGATGGTCCTGACGCACGCCTCTATTGCAGCGGTGATGATGCGCGCTGGCTGCCCGATGGGGCGATCGAGTTCCTCGGCCGCGCCGATGAGCAGGTGAAAATCCACGGCTTCCGCATCGAGCCCGGGGAGATCGAATCGCGCCTGAACCAGCATCCGCACATCGCCTGCTGCAAGGTGATCGCGCGGGACTACCGCGGCAACAAGCGATTGATCGCCTACGTCGTGCCGAAGGACAATGCCTCCATTGATCCGAGTGAACTCGACACCTTCCTGCGCGACAGGCTGCCGGTGTTCATGGTGCCGACTGTCTTCATCAAGATGAAGGCGCTGCCTGTCACGCCCAACGGCAAGATCGATCACCGTCAACTTCCAGAGCCAACAGTCGTCGAAAGCTCGCGCGAGGAGCCAACGGAGCCGCGTAACGCCACCGAAGAGCAACTGGTTGAGCTTTGGCAGCGCATGCTCGACGTGCCTGCCGTGGGCATTCACGATGACTTCTTCGCGCTGGGCGGTCACTCCCTGCTGGCAGCCCGGCTGTTCGAGGAAATCCGTCAGGGACTCGGCGCGGACCTGCCGCTTTCGATTCTGTTTGAGAAGCCCACGATCGCGCAGCTTTCGCCGCTGATTCGCGGCGAGCAGCCGGCCCATCGCTTTACTTCGCTGGTGCCGCTTCAACCGGGGGGTGATCGGCCTCCGCTGTTCATGGTTCATGGCATCGGCGGCGATGTGCTGACGTTTAAGCCGCTCATCGAACACTTCCCCGCCGATCAACCGCTCTACGGCTTACAGGCACGCGGCCTCAACAACGACGCGGAGCCTGATGCGGATATTCCTTCAATGGCGGCTCACTATGTCAGCCTGATCCGCGAGGCGTACCCCGGCGGGCCTTACCTGCTGGGCGGATTCTCTTCAGGCGGGGCCGTCGCGCTGGAGATGGCGCAGCAGTTTCTGGCAGCCGGTCAGCGGGTGGAACTGGTCGCGGTGATCGACACGTCGCCGCCGAGCGTGGGTCCAGCGATGGGCCGGTTCAGCCCGCGGTTCCTGACGCGCTTCCTGGCGAACCTGCCGCGCTGGCTGGCGCACGACCTGTTTCGCGATGAGTTCCCGAAGGTCTGCCATCGCATCTTCGCGCGGGTCGGCGGCCTGTGCCGCAGCCTGTTCAGCCACAAGCCAGATGGGGACAGCACCACCCTCAACGTCAACCGGGTCTTCGGCAGAAACAACCTGCCTGACCGGCGCGTTCGCTTCATTCAGGCGCTCTACACCGGCTGGCGGACCTACCAGGCGAAGCCCTACGCGGGCAGGGTCACGCTCCTTCGCGCCAAGGTGCTGCCGCTTTTCTGTCGGATGAGCGAACAGTTCGGCTGGGAGGAGATCGCGACGGAGGTCGATGTGCTCATTCTGCCGGGCACTCACGCCACCATCACCGCCGCGGAGAACGCCCAGGCCCTCGCCGCCGCCCTTCTGGGCAGTATTGGCCGCGCATGTCGCGGTTGACCCCGCCCTATCAGGAATTCCCTGATTCGCATCTTGACCGAAGCGATACCTTCAAGTGATAATCAGCAACTGTAAGAGAACGGTTAACGGCCGTTCGGTGACGGAGACCGGTTCCGTCGTCGTCGCGACCTGTTCACCGCGCGGTCGGAGCTTTTGCCCCTGCCGCATGAAAAGGGTTTGTCGCAATGTCGGACCCGTCCCCTTCCTACCTGCCTGCCCCCATCGCGATCAGTCCCTTCCGCGTTTCCTCCGCCCCAATCTCGGAGTCAGCCATGAGTTACCGCCACGGCCGCCCCTCGCGGACCGCTTCGCTGTTCGTTTGCGCCGCAGTGGTCTTCAGTGTCCTGACCGCAGCCCCTGCCTTCGCGCAGGATGCCGCCGCCCAGGCTGCAATGCTGCTCGACAGCGCCAAGCGGGCGTTCAACGAGAAGCAATACGCCTTCGCCGGTGAGCGATTCAAGCAGTTCATCCAGCAGTTCGGCAACCTGCCGCAGGTCACGGACGCCCGCTACGGCCTTGCCCTCTCGATTCTCGAAGGCCCCGCGGCGGCGAACCTGCCCAATGGTATTGACCGCGACTATACCGGTGCCATTGATGCGCTCAACCCTGTCGCCGGTGCCCAGGGCTTTGCCGATCGACCCTTTGCGATTTATTACATGGGAATCGCCTATCGCGGCCAGGGGCAACATGAACTGAAGCTGGCCCAAGAGCGACCCAACGAAGCCGTCCAGCGCCGGGCTGCCGCTGTGCAACCCTTCACCCAGGCGACGGCGCGTTTCGCCGAGGCCCAGGCGGCTTTCGCGCAGCGGGCGGCGGCCCAGCCTGTGCCGGCCGAGGGCGAGTTGCCTGCTGATGTGGAATGGTCCGCACGCTGCCGGTGCGATCAGGCGGAAATGCTGCTGCAACTGGGCAAGTACAAGGAAGCGGGCGCTGCGGTTGAGCCGTTCATGAAGGACGCGACACTGGCGCGATCCAAGGCCCGCGACCTGGGCCGGTATTACTTCGGTTATGCGAACTATGCCCAAAAAGACTACCTCGCCGCCGGCCGGGCTCTGAGCATGCTGGCACCATTTAAGGATGCGGAGTTCGGCGTTCACGCGCGGTACCTGCTGGCACGCACGCACCACCTGGCAGAGGAGCGCCCCGAGGCCGCGCCCCTGTACGAATCGCTGCTCTCCGACTACGAGCAACAGGTCCTCGCCGCGAAACAGGCGGCGGGCAACCCAGGGCAGTTCAAGGACAACCCGCGCGAGCTGGAACGCTTGCAGCAGGTCGCCAAGGGCATTGCACCCCAGCATGTCGAACGCGCCAGCTACTACTTCGGCGTGCTGCTCTTTGAACAGGGCCAGTTCGCGCCCGCGCTGGACCGCTTCACGAAATTTTCCCAGCAGTTCGCCAAGTCAACGCTCCTGCCTGATGCCCAGCTTCGCGCGGGCTACTGCCAGGTCAAACAGAAACAGTTTGCCGAAGCAACGAAGCTGCTCCAGCCTTTGCAGGATCACGCGCAGCTGGGCTACCGTGCCCGCTGGTGGCTGGCGCGGGCACAGATCGGCGGAGTCGATGCGAACAACGCCGAGGCTGTGAAACAGGCGATGGCGGCCGCATCCCAACAGTTCCGCACGGCGGCGGACCGCGCCAATCAGCTTGCCGGCAGCGATCCGGATGCGAAGCTGGCGCGGGTGGACATCCTGCTGGAACTGGCCGACACCTTGCAGGCGACCGGCCAGCCGCGCGATGCGGCCACCGTGTACCAGCAGGTGGTCAACGAGAAGATCGATCCCAATCTCACCGAGCAGGCAGCCCAGCGTCTGGCCGCGGCTCTTCACCTGTCGCGGGCCTTCAAGGAATCGGACGATGCCTGCATGCGGTTCATTCAGACCTATCCCAAAAGCACGCTGCTGAGCCCGGTACTCTTCCGCTACGCTGAAAACGCCTTCGCGCAGGCGGAAGCGACGATGGCCAACCTGCAGGATGCAGGTCGGGCGGCCAAGGCTGTGCCTCTCTATGACGAGGCGATCAAGCGTTACCAGCAGCTCATCGAGAAAGACCCGGACTTCGCGCAGACGAACCTGGCGCGGTTCGGTCAGGCGATGTCGCACTATCGCATGCAGCGGTACGACCAGGCGACGGCGATCATCAAGACCATTCCCGAGGCGGATCGCGCGGGCGATGTGGCTGAGGCGTCGTACATTCTCGCCGACTGCCTGATGCGCACGGCTCCGACGGAAACCGGCGACGCCCTTTCCGCGGGCAAAGCGCTGGGCCAACTCACCGAAGCGATGAAAATGCTCGAGGCCTACGCGCCGGCCAACGAAGGCAAGCCGCAGGGCATGACGGCCACACTGAAGCTAGGCGACTGCTACCAGCGCGTGGCGGAACTGATGGGCGATGCGAACGAGAAGCTGAAGTACGCCACATCCGCCCGCACGTTGTATGAAACCTTCCGCGCCAAGTATCCGAACGACCCGCTCGCGGCGGTGGCTGAATTCGAACGGCACAAGTCGATCGCGCTTCAGGGCGACATCCCCGGCGCGATGCAGAGGCTTGAACGATTCCGCAATCAGGATCCGTACCAGAACTCGGCGGTCGCGCCGCTGGCGATGGTTCGCCTCGCCGCGATGTTGCGATCGCAGGACCGCGCGGCTGAGGCCGTGACGATCCTCGCCGAGTGCAGGCAGCGGCACGAAGGCAACATGAGCAACGATCCGGCCCGGCGGGGCTGGGTGCCGATGGTGCAGTATCACCATGCGATGGCGGTGAAGGAAACGGGCAAGCTCGATGAAGCAAAGGCGATGTTCGAGCAGATCGCCCGGCAGTTCGCCCAGGCGGCCGAGGCACCTGACGCCGCCTGGCGCGCCGGCCAGTGCCGACAGGAAACCGCGCGCAGGGCACTCGAACAGGCGCGTGTTGTTCTTTACAAGGCCGACGCGAAGCCTGAAGAGATCCATGTGGCCACCGCCGCGATGGCCAAGGCCGCGAGCGATCTGCGCGAGACCGGGCAGTATTTTGAATCGCAGGCTGCACCGATCGCCCAGAAGGCGGCAGGCAGCGAACCGCACCTGCGCATGCTGTACGAAGCGGCGTGGTGTCAGCGGCTGATCGGTGATATCGAAGTGGATAACGTCCGTCGCAAGCTGCGTGAGGACGCCCGCAAGGTTTTGCAGGACAAGGCCGCGAAGGAGACGCCGCAAGGCCAGCCGGTGCCGCAGGTCAGCGCTCCGGAAGTGGCGGTCAGCGGCGTGCCCTGGCAGCCTGCGCAGCAGCGCGCGGTGCAGTTGTACGGGGCGATCGTCGAGGCCAAGGACGATTCGTTGCTGTCGATGCGATCGCGGTTCGAGCAGGCGGAGATGCATTCGGTTCGCGGGGCCTTTGACGCGGCGATTCCGCTGCTGGCCGAGACGATCGATCTTGAGCCGCCGACGGAACTGGCGGAGAAGGTGCATCTGCGCCTGGGCGCGTGCCTGCTGGAGAAGAACGATCCCAAGGCCGCGGCTGATCAGTTCGCCGTGGTCGCGCAAAGCCCCCGACCCGCGCTCGCAGCCGAGGCCCGCTATCGCTCAGCCGAGGCCCTGATGGCGCAGAAGGATTTCAACAACGCGATCCAGTTGCTCACGCCCTTCCGCGATCAGGAACCGTGGCGCAACATGCCCGGCATCGCGGACCGCGCTCTGCTGCGCCTGGGCCACGCCTACGGATTCGCCGGCAACTGGGACGCCAGCCACACCGCGATGGAACTGGTCATCAACCGCTTCGGCAACAGCGACTGGCGGCAGGAAGCGCGTTACGGCATGGGCTGGGCGCATCAGAACAGGAAGAACTGGGATGCCGCGATCGGTAACTACCGCGAAGTCGTGAAGGCGACCGGCGCGGAAGTGGCCGCGAAGAGTCAGTTCCAGATCGGCCTGTGTTTCATTGAGAAGAAGGACTACGCCGGCGCGACCAGTTCGCTGCTGGTGGTGCCCTTCACGTATGACTACCCGCAGTGGTCGGCAGCGGCGCTGTGCGAAGCGGCCCGCGCGTTCGTCGAGCAGAAGCAGCCCGACCAGGCGAAGAACCTGCTCACCCGCGTCATCAAGGATTTTGATGGCAGCGAGTGGGCGAAGGTGGCCCAGCAGCGGTTGACGGAGTTGAAGTGACGATAGGTGATCCCGCACCTGGATCGGGTGCCATGGGCAAGCGAGTCCGCGAGCTTGCCCGTGTCGGATGACAGCGGTGATTCGCACGGGTAAGGCTGCGGACAGCCTTACCCATGGCACCCATGCAACGCCTCGCGCTCCCACGGAGTGATTGACATGTTCGCACGCATCGTCCGACGTTTGTCCCCCGCCTTCGCCGCCATTGCTTTCCTGATCGCGGCCCTGTGCATGCCCCATCCGCGAACGGCTCACGCGTATGTGGAGATTCCCTACACGCTGGGCCGGCTGGTCAACGAATCGACGAACATCGTCCTGATGCGCGTCGAGTCGGTGGACAAGGCGACTCGCCGAATCGTGTACAAGAAAGTGCGCGACCTCAAAGGCGCGCACAACGGCGACACGATCAAGCACCAGATCAACAACGGCTTCGAGCCGCGCGAGCCCAACACCATCATGGCGTGGGCGGAGGTCGGCAAGATGGCGGTGTTCTGCTATCAGGGCGGCGCGAGCGAGACGTGCATCGAAGGCTACTGGTACCAGGCGTATGCCGGTGACTGGTGGAGCATGAGCCACTCGGAGCCGTTCCTCGGACGCAGCTTTCACGGCAAGCCGGAGAAGCTCGCGGTGGCGATCGAAGCGATGATCAAGGGTCAGGAAGTGATCGTGCCGGCGATGATGGATGGCGATAAGAACGCCATGAAAACAGGCACCGCCCGCGTCCAGCGCATGAAGGCCAGCCTCAAGCTCGTCGATTACAACGCCCAGCGGGATTTCGTCGGCTGGGGCGGCAACGATGATTTCAAACGCATCACCGGCATGCCCGGGTTCATGCAACTGGGCCAGCTCCCGCAGACCGGTCCCGGCGCGGGCGGCATTGCACCGGCTGACTTTAACGGCGACGGCAAGATCGACCTGTGCCTCTTCGGCGAGACGCGAACCGTGCTCCTTCAAAACGAAGGCAACACGATGAACGAAGTCTCTCTTCCCTACTCCGGCCCTTCCCGCGCCGCTGACTGGGCTGACTACAACGGCGACGGCAAACCCGATCTGCTGCTGGCCACGCCCACCGGCCCGCGCCTCTTCACCAACATGGGCGAGGCCGGCTTCAAGGATGACTCGCGCGGCCTGCCGCAGGAGCACTACTACAACCTCACCGCCGCCGCCTTCATCGATGCCGATAAGGACGGCCGACCTGACATTCTCCTGGCCAACGGTTTTCTCGGCCTGCGCCTCTATCGCAACATCGGTCCCGATGCGCCGGCGAAACCTTCGGCCCCGAAAATCAGCCCGTGGCATGTCATCGGCCCGTTCGAGAACGCCGGCGGCCAGGGCTTTGACCGCGTCTATCCGCCGGAAAAGGAAATCAATCTCAAGGCTCAATACGACGGCAAGGGCGGCAACAAGGCCGCGTGGAAGGAAGCGCGGTTCGCCGACGGGCAGGCCAATTCGTTGATGGGTGTGACAGCCGCGAATGATGAGACGTGCATTTACGTCTACCGCGAACTCGACTTCGGCGCGGCTGTCGATCTGCCTGTGTCGCTGGGCAGCGATGACACGCTCACTGTTTTCCTCAACGGTGAAAAGGTTCACGCGGAGAACGTGGCTCGCGCGGTCGGCCCTGATCAGGCACAAATCACGCTCAAGCTCAAGGCGGGCAAGAATCAGCTCCTGATGAAAATCTGCAACGGCAACGGCGACTTCGCCTTCTACTTCGCGATCAAGGGCCAGGCCCAGACGCCGGCGATCCCGCTCTTTGAGGATGCGAGCGACAAGTTCAAACTCGGGCCTGACGGCGCGGGTGGCAGCGTGAAGGGTGATCGCTTGATCGTGAGCGATGTGAACGGCGACGGCCGATCTGATTTCCTCTACAGCGCGGGCAGTGGCACGCTGGTGCTCAACACGCCGGGCGGCTTCGTCGAAGCGCGGGACAGCGGCATTCGCTACGCGACCGGCAAGGTGACACCGGTGCTTGGCGATGTGGATGGCGACAAGCTGCCTGACCTGCTCGTGCCGCAGGCGGGCGGCGTGAAGCTCTTCCTCAACGCGGGCAACGGCCGATTCAGCGATGTCACGGCCAACACCGGCGATCTGGCGAAGGTCACCGGCACGCCCACGAGCATCGCGCTGGCGGATTTCAAGAAGACCGGCAAGCCGGATGTGATCATCGGCTGCCTCACCGGCCCGAACCGACGCCTGCGCAACCTGGGCACCGGCAAGTTCGCTGACGCCAGCGATGAGCTGGGCCTGCATGCTCGCGTCTTCAACACCCGCGGCGTTTACGTCGGTGACATCAACAAGAACGGCGCGCTCGATCTGGTCTTCAATAATGAAGGACAGGACTCGGCTGTGCTCATCGGCGATCCGGACAAGGTTGCCGCCCGCTAGCCGCTTGCGGCTTCGCAACGCCTTAACAGGACTCACAATTCCATGCGCAAGTCTTCGTTGTATTTCAGTATCGCCCTGCTCCTCGCGCTCGCAGCGACCTCTGCTGCCGCCGACTGGCCCACCTACCGCGGCTCCAACACGCGCAGGGGCAACATCGACAGCCAGCCCGGTCCCGCCAGCGCCAAAGTCCTTTGGGTCCATCACTCCAAGGATGACTTCTTCGCCTCGCTCTCGGCCCGCGAAGGCACCGTATACGCCACCGGCCTAGGCGGCATCGGCGATTTCAACGTCTACGCGCTCGTCACCGATCCAGCTTCGACGAAGCGGGCCGTGCGCATCGCCGGATCACCGCTCATCAAACAACCCGTGCTCAGTTCGCCCTCCATCGCGGGCGATTACCTGATCTTCGGCGACGGCATGCATCTGAACAGCGGCGCGGTGCTCCGCTGTCTCACGCTCGATGGCTTCCCTGTCTGGCAACTCACTGTGCCCGGCACCCTCGTTCACATGGAAGGCTCGCCGGTCATCGACGGCAACCGCGTCTACATCGGCGGCGGACACGCGGGTGTCATGTGCATCGACGCGGATGCGCTCGAACTCGAAGGCAAGTCCATGACGCGGGCCCAGGCCCTCGTGCTGCTCAAGGCCAGGTGGGCCGACATGCTGGCGGATTATGAGAGGCGGAAGAAGGTCGATGAGTTCGCCTTTCCGCCCTTGCATGATGCCCTGCCCAAGCCGCAGCCGAAGGTGATCTGGCAGGTGGGCAAGAACGCGTGGCACGTCGATGCCCCGCTGGCGCTCGAAGGCGAGCGGCTGCTGGTTTCCTCGTCCCTTCTCGATGCGGAGAAGCAGGGCAAGCGTTCGCTCTTGTGCCTCAAGACCAGCGACGGCTCGCTGCTCTGGGAAACGCCGATGCCCTCCAACCCCTGGGGCGGCGCTTCGATCGTGGGCGATCGAGCCTACATCGGCTGCTCCACCGTGGGCATGTACCCGCAGCTCATCGCCGCCGCCAGGGGCGATGTGATGGCGATCAATCTCAAGGATGGCTCCGTCGCGTGGAAGAAGCCCGTCAAGGGCGGCGTGGTGTCGCCCATCGCCGTGACCAGCAACCTGGCGATCTTCACCGCGACGGATGGCAAAGTCCGCGCGTTTGATGTCAACACCGGCCTGCTCAAGTGGCTCTACGACGGCGGTGCGCCGTTCTACGCGGGCGCGGCTGTGGCCGGCGACTTCGTCTACACCGGCGACCTGCGCGGCATCGTGCATGCGATCCACCTCGCCAACGGCACCGGCGCGTGGAAGCTCGATCTCGCAGCCGACCCCACCGTCAAACTCTCGCAGGGCGGCAAAATCTACGGCTCGCCCATCGTTCACGGCGGCAGGCTCTTCGTCGCCACCTGCAACCTCGAACGCGACGGCACCACCAAACATCAGATGGCGATCGTGTGTATCGGTGAAAAGTAAGTAAACAAAAACAAAGAAGAACGACCCATGAAACAACGTTCCCTTGTCTCCGCGTTCCTTATAACCGCTTGCGTCTTCGCGCTGGCACCCTTCACGCGCGCCCTTGCCGAGGACGCCAAGAAGAGCCCCATGACGGTCGACGCGGCGAAGAAGACCCTTCGCATCACCTGCCGCATCGCCCCGCGCAAGCTGCCGGACCTGAGCGAGATTTACCCGATCGAAGTCATCGCCTGCGCCACGACTGCCGCCAAGATGCAGAAGGCCCATGAAACGATTGTGCTCATCGATCATCTAAAGCCCAGTGAGATTCACAAGGCCCTCGAGTCTTTCGGCCTCAAGGCCGGCAAACCCGCAAAGGGCAATGACGCCGCCGCCGAAGGCCCCGAACTGAAAGTCTCCCTCGAACTGCCCGGCCCGGCCAACACCGTCAAGAAGACGCCCATCGAGAAATGCCTCGTCGATCGCAAGACCGGCAAATCCCTCCCGAGCATCAAGTGGCACTTCACCGGCTCGAAGATGGCGCAGCCCGATCCCAACAAGGATGAGAAAGTCTACGGAGCCGACCTGACCGGCACGCTCATCAGCATCTTCCCCGTCACCGACGAAACCGTCATGCAGACCAGCCTGACGATGAAGGAAGAACCGCTCATCAAGCTCGACACCAACACCAAACTCCTGCCCGCTGAAGGCACGATCGTCACGCTGATCATCGAAGTGAAGTAACACCATGAAAACATGTCAACTCATCGCGCTCACGCTCATCACGGCCCTGCTCACGGCATGCAGCCGCTCCGACGCCCAGGCCCCTGTCGCCGCTGTACCGCCCAGCGCGACGACTCCTGCCGTGAACAGTACCGCGACCGCCGCCGCCGCTCTCGAACCCGCGACGTTCGCCTTCGCCGATGACGACGCCGGCCGCTGGCTCAGTGAAAAGCTCGCGCCGCCCGCCGAGATGGAGCTGGGTCCGATCCCGCCCGTCACCGCGCCGGCCCCGCGCCGGGCGCGGGCGAGTGATGCAGGAGTCAACGACAAGCTGGCCGCCCTGCCGCAGCTTCAGGTCACGACCGAGCCGCACTTGCTGGCTGTCGAACAAGGCATCTCGCCGCGCGTTGCGGAAGATGATCTCGATCTGCCGACGCTTCAGGTCGCCGCCCTCTTCGCGCCGCCCGCCTTGCCCGCGCTCGCCGCAGGCCCGCTGACTTACGTGCCTTCGCCCGGCACCGATCGGCCCCTGCCGCTCGCCGCGTCGCCCAAAGTCGGCGATGAACGCCCCCTCGCGTCCTTTGATCCGACCATCCATTATCAGAGAGCGTTCGCGCTGCCGATCGTCACCGCCGGCCGCGCGGGACTGGTGCCGTTCCAACGATTCACCATTCCCAATCCCTTCGCGGATCAACCCGCGATCACTTCCGCGCCCGATGCCGCGGACCTCGATGCCCCAGTCGCCTCCATCAGTCGTCCGCCGGCGCCGGTGCTCAAGTAAAGGCATGGCTCCAAGGAAATGAGGAAAAAAGGAACAAGCTGAAACACACTGATTTCTCCCTTCATTTCCTCATTTCCTTAGCACTCTCTTCCGATTCGACGATCACCTGCACCACCCCGCTGGTGCCATCGACATGCAAGCGCTGGCCGGTGGTGATGCGCTGATGCGCCTGGGCAATGCCCGCCACCGCGGGGATGCCGAACTCACGCGCCACAATCGCGCCGTGCGAAAGGACGCCGCCGGTCTCCATCACCAGCGCCTTGGCCTTGAGGAACAGCGGCACCCACGCCGGATCGGTCGAAGGACACACCAGCACAAAGCCTTCGCGCACGCTGTCGGCAGGCACCGGCTCCGTGAGCACCAGCGCCTCGCCTTCGTACACACCGAAGGAAACGGGCGTGCCCCTCAGCTCCGTGGCACCCTCGATTTTCACCGCCCTGCCGATCGCATCCAGGTCATCGCTGAAAATCGCCTGCGGGGCGTTGAGGCTCAGCGCGAGCCTGCGATGCGACTTTCGCGCGTCGATCTTCGCGGTGAGCTGACCGTTGGTTTCGCTTGGCAAGTTGAGAATGTTTTCAAGCTCGTCGAGTTGAAGGAAGAATAGGCCGTCGCCGATGTTCAGCCGCCTGCCGATCTCGACGAGTGATTCACGGATGATCGCGTAGCCCATCATCAGGTGATTCTTCCCCGCCTCGCGCAGTCCGAGATAAGTGCGCGCCTGCTGGATCGCAGCCAGCGCGACGCTCGCTTCATCCGCATCCAGATGCAGCGATCGCGCAACGTACTGCCATCGCGATTCAAAGCTGACGTGCCCATCCCGCAACGCAGCCCCTTGGCCCCTGGCCCTCACCCCTTGGCCCTCCCCTCTCGGCAGCGACCCCGACTCCTCACGCCAGCGCGGCGACGCCAGTTCCATTTCATTAGGCCCGCGATGGCCAAAGCGATCGAGGAACACCGCTTCGCTCATCGCACCCGACGCCAGCGCCTTGACCGCGCCCGCCAGGTCGCTCTCTTCGCCCGGCGTCACGCCCGTCATCAGCGCCTGCGCCACCGCCCTGGCCCGCACCTCACCGATCGCCGGCTTCAGGGCCGCTTCCACATCCGCCAGCGCAGCCGCGGCAAACATCGAAGGTTGAAGTGACTCTCGCGCCAGATCCACCAGCGTCCTCTGAATCCACAGCTTCCCGCGTTGAAGCAGTTGCACCGGCGAGAGCGATGAAAGTTCTTCATTCCGCGCCGCGTCAACGAGTAAACGAAACGCGGGAAACACGTCGCGCTCCAGTCGCTGCGCCTGCGTGGCCGCGCGTTTCTTCATGCGCTTGCCGCTGCGGAACATGCTCCACATGATCGCGGGCAGACGGGTGAAGAAACGCCCCGTTCGCTTGGAGAATTCCAACACCGGCGTCGGATAGATCGCCTTGCCCGGTTCCTTCTTGAGCTCGGCGAACGGATAACCATACGGAAAGTCGCGGAAGTAAAGCTTCGGCTCGCGACTCAGGTTCACGTAAGGCCGGCCGCACACGAGATCGATGAAGCCTTCTTCATCCAGGCACGGGTCAGGGTCGAAGCCCAGGTCGCGGTACATCAGCCCGAAGCCACCGGAGCCGGACATGAAGCGGCGAACGATGGACCAGGTCATCGGCGTGGGCTCGGGCAGCACCTCGGCGAGGTTGTACCGGGCCCAGACCGTGCCTCGCTTGTCCGTCTTCGCCTTCAGCGCGGCGATCTCACCGAGCCGCACTGCTTCAAGATCGCCTGCCCCCGCAGCCGTGATCGGCCGGGCCTGAAGCAGGAAACATTTTCCCTCGGCAATCGCCCATTCGATGTCCCGCGCTTGGCCGTAGTACGCTTCGACCTCCCGGCCCAGCGCGGTCAGTTCCGCAAGTTGCTCCCCGGTCATGCACGATACACCTTGCAGATCGACGGCCACTTCCACCACGCCGGCTTTCGTGTGCATCGTGCGCTGAGTGTGAATCTCCTGATCGAGCACCGCGCCGGTTTCGCGGTCGGTGTGAAAGCGGTCGGGCATGACGGAGCCGGAGACGACAGATTCGCCCAGGCCTCGCGCTGCTTCGATGAGCATGCGCCGGCCCGAGGCATCGAGCGGATCGCGCGTGAAGAGCACCCCGGAGACTTCCGACTCGACCAGTCGCTGCACGACCACGGCCATGGCCACCGCGCTGTCGGGAATGTTCTGAGCCTTGCGGTAGGCGCTGGCGCGTTCGGTGAAGAGCGAGTGCCAGCAGCGCTCGATGGCCGCGATGAGATCCTCATCGCCTTCGACGCCGAGGATCGTTTCCTGCTGACCGGCGAAGCTGGCGGTCGCGCCGTCTTCCATGGTGGCGCTGGAGCGCACGGCGACGAGTCCGCGACTGAGCGCGGCATACGCCTGAAGAATCGCGTCGCGCAGTTCGCTGCCGACGCGCGGCTTACCTTCCGCGCCGGCGACAGCCGCGACGTAGGCATCGCTGGTCACGCAGAATCCCGGCGGCACCGGCAGGCCGGCGGTGGTAAGTAGGCCCAGGTTCAGGCCTTTGCCGCCGACATGGTCGGCCACGGCGTGGTTGATGGATTCAAAAGTGAGAATGACAGGAGGCATGGTCAGGTCTTGTTTCGTGCCCTGCTTCTGCTTTGAAAAGCAGGGCACGAATGGGGACGATTCGGTGAACTCAACGATCGCCAATGCAATGCACCTTCCCGCCGATGGCGACATACAGCCTGCCGCCGGCAAGGGTGGGGCTGGCGTAGGCGTCGGCTTCGCCCGTCTTCAGGTCGTCCATCGCCCAGCGCAGGTCGCCTTTGGCCAGGCCTATGCACTTGATTAGACCATGCTCGCTGACGATGTACACCGCATCCTCCGTCACCACGGGCGCGGCGACGACGGCATCGCCCACGTTGGTCTTCCACTTCAGGTCGCCGGTGACCGCATCGAGGCAGTACACGTTCTTATCGAGCGAGCCGAAGACGACGAGGCCTGAGTGCAGCGCGGGCGAGTTGAAGACGCCGGCTGCGGTCTTGAATTCCCAGAGACGGTCGCCGGTCTTCGCATCGACGCACCAGACTGCGCCCTGTGGTTTGTCCGAAGGGGCACCGAGTTTGCCGTTGCCCAGTCCGAAGTAGACGCGGCCGGCGTCGTGCGAAGGAGAACCGGGCACGGGCAGCGGCGTATCGCGCTGCCAGAGGATGTCGCCGGTGTCCGCGTCGAGGGCGAGGATTTTCAAGTCGGCATGTTCATCGCCGATGACGGTGCTGATGAAGACCCGGCCATCCGCGACAGCAGGAGCGGTGTCCACATGCAGGCTCTTGTGGTGCCAGATGACCGTCGGCTCCGGCGGAACCTGAGCATTCACCAGCTTCAGATTCTTTCCATCCACGCAGTACACGCCATCATCCCCCGCGCCGAAGTAGACGCGGCTGGCGATGATCGTCGGCGCGGATTCGGTGTGACTGGTCGTCGGCAATGCCCACTCCGTTTTCCCTGTGCGGGCATCGACGCAGAAGAGACGACACTTCGTGTCTTCGTGATAGCCTTCGCCGACGTAGAGCTTGCCATCGAGCACGGAAGGCGAAGTGAAGATCGCTTTGGCGGTTCCCTCGGCTGAGAAGCGCCAGATCAGGCTGCCGGGCTTAGCGGCAGGCGCGGATCCGCCGGCATCGACGCAGTAGACATAGCCCTGCGTGGTCGTGAGCACCTGATGCAGCGCGCCGACGAAAACGCGATCGCCCACGACTGTCGGCGAAGAGTGAATCATCACCCGGCCTTTTCGCTCGGCGGGGTCGAAGGTCCAGAGGATGGCGGGCACGCGCGGGCCGGGCGCGGTGTCGGCTGCGCCGGTGCGGTGCTTGTTGCCGCGGTAGGTCGGCCAGTCGTAAGTGACCGCGCCGGCATCGCGATTCTCGGGCGGGCTTTGATTCAGGTAGACCGCCATGACCGCGCCGGTGAAGGTGAGCGAGAGGAGGAGGACGAGTTCGGTGGAGAGGAAGGGTCGGGGAGCAGGCCGGGGAGCACCATCCCGACACGGTGGTGCTGAGGGCGAACGAAGTAGTGGGTCGTGCGATGATTCGTGCGTCGTCTTCACGGCGGGAGTCGCGGTGACCTCGGACGCGGAGGCAGATTCGGGAGAGAATAGCACCACCCTGTCGGGATGGTGCTCCCTTGCCCGGCTTCTGCGATAGAGCAGATGCGCGATGCCGAGCAGACAGGCGACGGTGATGGGCGCGACGGGATCGAGCGGAACGCCCGCGGCCAGGAGTTGATACACGAACCAGATCACGCCGAGCGCGGCGAAGATGCCCAAGGCGAAGTACTCGACCTTGGAAGGCGCGATGCGACGGCGGAGGAAAGTTGGGTCGGCGGTGATTTCGCTGATGAGGGTGATGAGCGGATCGTGGGGTGGGAGGATGGGTGATGCGGGCGTCGAAGGTAAATGTGAGTGCGACCCTCCCCCGGCCCCTCCCTGAGAGGGAGGGGAGTGAGAGCGCTTCTTCACGGCGAGGCGCAGGGCGATGACGAGACCAACGGCGGCGACGGTGATCATGGCCAGCGTGAGGGCGACATCACTGAGCCACCAGACCCGATCGGTGACCCACCAGGTGACCGCGGCCCAGTGCAGCATGAAGACGGTGGACTGCGTGATGAGCACGCTGATGACGATTTTGTAATGGCGCCACTGCTCGGCGAGCAGGCCGGGGAAGAGAAGTTGCAGCAGCGCGGCAATGGGCGCAAGGACAGGCAGCGTGATGACGGCGAGGGTGGACAAGGCGATTGGCGGAGGATTGTTTCGACGGCGCGGGGCGTCAGCGAGCGGAGATCAGGCAGGATGCGGCAAGCGAGTTTGGGGCGAGGGTTTGGCGAGTGTCAGACTTTCCGCTTCTTCATGACGAGGATGACGATCACGGCAATGCCTGCACCGAGGGCACCCAGGCCGAGGTATTTCATCATGCTGCTTTGGGGCGGCGCGGGAGCGGCAGGCGCAGGCGCTGGCGAGGGTTCCGGAGCGACGACCTTCGACGGGATCTTGTTCGGATCCGTGGTCGGCGGCTTCGGCGGTGGCGGCAGGCCCTTGCTCGATTCGCCCGACTGGAAGTTGACCCACTGTTCGGTGGTGCCGGCGAGGGTCGGCCCCAGCCCGGGCTCTTCGGAAGGCGACGGCGCGGGGGCGGCCGCCTTCTTCGCGAGCACTTCCGTCACCACCATTCCCAGTTCAGCGGTGTTGCCTTTGAAAGTCCTCCGCAGGAACGGCTCGGCATGAGTGAATCGCCATCGTATGCCTTCACCTTCGGGCTTACCCATCATCTGAAACCACGAGCCTTCGGTGAAGGCGAGGGCCTGATAGTGCTGATCCACTTCGGTGATGAAGAGGGTGATGAACAGGAGAACGCGCGTGCCCTTTTCCGCACGGTCGAGCACGTGTTTCGGATCGCCTTCGGAATCGCCCTCGAGAAGGATGGGGTAGCGCTCGATGGTGGATTCACCTTTGAGCCGACGTTCGACAACGAGGACCATCGAAGGGCGCTGCGGGTCGACGGCATCGACGGTGGCGATGAGGATGTCATCGGAGTCGGCGATGATGCCCGAGAGCGGCGTGAGCTTGGTGATCACGCCGAGGGCGGGCAGTGCCATGCAGGCGAGGAGAAAGATCGGCAAGAGTCGACGCAGGGAACGGATGATGGGTGACATGGCAGGTCTCGCGAGAACACACCGGCCTCGGGCGTTCCGCGAAAGGGTCGCGGCCGAGGCGGGTGAAGTGAAACATTCTATCAGGCGGCCGGAGGGGAGGAGGGTTTAACGCATTCGTAGCTGCGGGGCCCGCCCCGCAGCGACCGGAAACTGGATAACACTCAGCCACATCGGGTACAATTCACCGGTCGATTCTCGCGGCGAACGGTTCCTCTCCTTTGCGGAGTATGCGGATGACTGATGCAGTCCTCGCCCCCTCGGACTCAGCGAAGGCTTCGGCCGGCAAGGCGTCGCATTCGGATGTGCAGCGCGTGATGCGGCAGGCCTGGACGCGGTGGGTCACGCTGATGATCATTCCGTTCATCCTCTTCATGACGCTGATGGTGTACGTCACGCTCGCGCCGCAGAAGAACGCGGCCGTCGGCAAAGCATTCTTCATTCTCTCCATCGCCTGGCTGGGGCTGGTCGTGCCCGCCAGCTTTTTCCTTCGCTCGCGCACCTTCAAAGCCTACTGGACCGGCAGCGTCGTCACCCCCGCTCAATACCTGCGCGGCATGACCACCGTCTGGATGGCGATCGAAATCGGCGGCCTGATCGCGCTCGTCGGCTGCTTCCTTTCCAACTCCCTCGCGCCCAACATCCTTCCCGCCGTCGTTGCCTTCATGCTCTACATGCCCTTCTGGCCCAGCGGCGAAGCGATGACCCGGCCCCTGGGCGATGAAGATGATCCGGAGGTCTTCAGGCATCCGCGGTGAGGAACCACAGATCGCACAGATGGCACGGATAAGAGCGAATCCAACCGTTCGAACCATCCGTGCCATCAGTGAAACCCGTGGTTGATTCTCCTCGCCTAAATTTCTGAAGGCTCTTGGGTAACGTCCGCGCTTCTATATAATGACCGCCTGATCGACGACGCAGATGTAAGCCGGCGATGGATGAGCCGGTGTATCGAAGGCTGATGTTTCATCACAGGGATGTGATACGGACCTTCGAACTCCTCTCCCCCGCGCCGCGAATTCTGAGACAAATTGCCGCACGTTCCGCGACGAATCGCCGCACGGACTCCGTCCGATTCACCCTTAAGGTTTCGCACGAAGACCCGCCCCCGGCCCGCGTCCCCTGATCCGCGGCTGCGTATCCGTTTGCGTGTGACCGAACTCCGCGATGGCTGATTCCGCTGACAAACCGTTCGTATTCCCGCGCTGGGCCAATTACCTGCTGCCGGCGCTGATCGTCGGTGCCCTGGGCACGGGGCCGTACCTCATCGTCGCGCTGGGGCTGGGCGGTTCACCGGTAACGACGGACGTGGGCTATCAGCCGATTCAGCCGGTGGACTTCAGCCATGCGCTTCACGCCGGTGAGCTCGGCATCGACTGCCGCTACTGCCACACGACGGTCGACAAGGCCGCGTTCGCCGCGATCCCGCCGACGCAGACGTGCATGAACTGCCACGCCACGATCAAGAATGACAGCCCCAAGCTCATCAAGGTGGTTCGCGAAAGCTATGTCACCGGCAAGCCGATCGATTGGATCAAGGTTCACAACCTGCCGGACTACGCCTATTTCAATCACAGCGCTCACGTGAACAAGGGCGTCTCCTGCGTCGCGTGTCACGGCCGCGTCGACCAGATGGAAATCGTCTACCAGGCCAAGACGCTGTCCATGTCCTTCTGCCTCGACTGCCACCGCGCCCCTGAAAAACACCTGCGCCCACTCGACCAGGTCACCAACCTCGGCTGGCAGCCCGCAGGTGATCAACTGAAACTCGGACTCGAACTGAAAGAAACACTCGGCATCCGCGACGCGGCATACATGACCGCGTGTTCGACATGCCATCGATGAAGAAGTTGTGAAGGTAGAGGAGGTAATGGGAGGTAAAGAATGACAGGCTGCGAAACACTGATTCATTCTCTACCTCCTCTACCTCCCCTTACCTCCCTGTACCTCCTATGAACACCACGCCAAACATCCAGGGCCGCGACTACTGGCAGAGCCTCGAACAGCTCGCCGGTGATCCCGCGTTCATCGAGCGGGTGGATCGCGAGTTTCCCGACTACGACCCGGCGGAAATCACGGGCATGTCTCGTCGCAAATTCCTCCGCCTCATGGCCGGCTCCATGGCGCTGGCGGGCCTGACCCTCGCCGGGTGTCGGCGATATCCCGAAGAGAAACTCGCGCCCTACGCGAAGTCACCCGAAGGTCGGATCCCCGGTGTGCCCACGCGCTACGCCAGCATGATCGAATTGCAGGGTGTCGCCACCGGCCTGCTGGTCACCAGCTACGACGGCCGCCCGATCAAAATCGAGGGCAATCCGTCGCACCCCTTCTCCCTCGGCGCGACCGATGCCACCGCCCAGGCTTCGGTGCTCGAGTTGTACGACCCTGAGCGCAGCCGCAGCATCATCGATCGTCGCGGCCCTAAACCGACGCCCATGACGTGGAAGAATTTCGCCCGCACCTACGAACTGCTTTTCAGCCAGCTTCGCGAACTTGAAGGTGCGGGGCTTTCGATCCTGTGCGAGCAGAGTTCGAGCGTGACAGTCGCATCGCTTCGCGCGAAGTTGCTCAAGGCCATGCCGCAGGCGAAGTGGTACGAATACGAAGCGGTGAGCAGCGACAACCGCCGGGAGGCATCGAAGCTCGCCTTCACGAACGACAAGCCCCTGCGTCCGCAATATGACTTGAAGAACGCCAAGGCGATCGCCTGTTTCGATGCCGACCTGCTGGGCTCGCACGCCGCGAAGCTGAAGCTGGCACGCGACTGGGCCGCAGGACGAAAGAGCGCGGACGATGGCCAGATGAATCGACTGTATGTAGCGGAGAGTCGCTATTCGATCACCGGCAGCGTGGCGGATGAACGTATCGCCCTGAAGCCGAGCCGGGTTGAGGCGCTGTTATTTGCACTGGCGGCGAAGCTGGGCGTTGAAGGCGTCGCGACCATTCCGGGGGTGGCTGGGGCTGAGGCTTTGCGAAGCCCCGGCCCAGCGCCGACCAGCGCGAATTCCGCCGTGGCTTCGCAGACTCAGCCACAGCCACCCGATACTCTCTCGGATCGCGAGAAGCACTTCATCGAATGGCTCGCGCGCGATCTTTCCCACTACGGCAAGCTATCTCTCGTCATCGCAGGCGAACAGACCTCCCCTGCCGCACAGGCCGTCGCTTATCGCATCAACGCGAAGCTTGGCGCGACAGGTTCGACAGTTACATACATTGAAGAGCCGGACTATATAGCTCGCCCTTCACACGTCGAAGGCATCAAACAACTCTCGGCCGCGCTGAACGGCGGCGAAGTGAAAGTCCTGCTCCTCCTCGGCGGCAATCCCGCCTACGACGCGCCGGCTGATCTCAACTTCGCAACCGCCATCAGCAAGGCTGACAACAGCATTCACCTGAGTCTGTACGACAACGAAACCTCGGACCTGGTGCAATATCACGTACCCCGCGCCCATTACCTGGAAAGCTTCAGCGACGGCCGGGCGTGGGATGGCACGATCACCCTTCAGCAGCCGTTGATCCTCCCTATGTACGGCGGCAAGACGATCAGCGAACTGCTCGCGCTCGCGCTGGAGGGTAAGGAGAAAGAGAACCTTGACCTCGTGCGCGAAACCGCCCGCGCTGCCCTGCCCGCGGAGACCTTCGAGAAGATGTGGCGCCGCTCGCTGCATGAAGGCTTCATCGCAGGCAGCAGCGCGAAGGTGGCCGTCCCGTCGCTAAGCGGCAAGCCGCTCCAGATGGCGGCGAAAGACACCAACGGTTCCTTCGAACTCACCTTCTCCCCTCACCCCGCCCTCCACGACGGCCGCTTCGCCAACAACGGCTGGCTTCAGGAACTGCCCGAGCCGATGACCAAGATCACGTGGGACAACCCCGCGCTGATCAGCAAGCGCGATGCCGATCGCCTTTCCATCCGCACGGGCGACCTCATCGAACTTCAATACGCAGGCAACACCGTGCAGCTTCCCGCCTACATCATGCCCGGTCAGCCCGCCGGCGCGATCGCCGTGTCGCTCGGCTACGGCCGCACCCGCGCGGGCCATGTAGGCACCCATGTTGGTTTCAATATATATCCGCTGCGTGCCTCGGCAGCGATGTATGTCGCAGACGGCGCAACCGTAACGAAGACCGGGCAGACCTATACACTCGCCGCGACGCAGGAACACCACCTCATCGATGCCGTGGGCTTCGCCGGCAGAGAACAACGCATCGGCGAGAAGGGCAAGAGCGGCAGCATCATTAAGGAAGCCTCGCTCGAACAGTACAAAAACAACAGCCACTTCGTCCACAAGGACGAACACGGCAACACCAGCATTCAGCTCTTCCAGGCTCCTTCGGAATATAACGATCCGCACGCCTGGGGCATGGCTGTGGATATGAACTCCTGCATCGGCTGCGGCTCCTGTGTCGTCGCCTGTCAGGCGGAGAACAATATCCCAATCGTCGGCAAGGAAGAAGTCACTCGCGGGAGAGAGATGCATTGGCTCCGCATCGATCGTTACTTCAAAGGCAGCGCCGACGACGAGACGCCGGAGGTGATCCATCAGCCGATGATGTGCGTCCACTGCGAAAACGCCCCGTGCGAGCAGGTCTGCCCCGTGGCTGCCACGGTGCATGACACCGAAGGCCTGAACACGATGGTCTACAACCGCTGCATCGGCACGCGCTATTGCTCCAACAACTGTCCCTACAAAGTCCGCCGGTTCAATTATTTCGACTTCCACAGCAAAGACCCGCACGGCAACGCCCAACCTTGGCTCGGCATGCCCGACAGCCAACAGCGCGAGTCGGTCGATCCCATCAAGCAGATGGTTTTCAACCCGGAAGTCACCGTGCGCATGCGCGGCGTGATGGAGAAATGTACCTACTGCACACAGCGCATCAGTGCCGCGAAGATCGGCCGGCGCAATGCGGGCGAGGAAATCCAGGACGGCGATGTCACCACCGCCTGCCAGGGCGCCTGCCCCACCCAGGCCATCACCTTCGGCAACCTGAACGACCCCAACAGTGCCGTCAGCACACTACATAAGAATAATCGCGCCTACGGCGTGCTCTCGCAGTTGAACGTCAAGCCGCGCACGCAGTTCCTGGCGAAAGTACGCAACCCAGCTGACGAAGAGTAAACAACCACGGATTCCACGGATAGCACTGATATAGGAATTGAATGAATGTATGCAGCGAGTTGATACGCACCGTCAGACCACGCAAGCCTGACCAACCGCTTATTTGTATTTATCCGTGCCCTCCGTGCCATCTGTGGTTAACTCCGATCGAACGTCCTGAATCGAATGTCACACCCTCAAGCCCAACCTGACCGACCGCTGATGCACGGCGAAGTCGACAATACTTACGACGACCCGGCCCATCGTTCGCCGCTCGTCGTCGGTGATCACGACTTCACGTCCGTGACCGAGCAGGTCTGCTCGATCGTCGAGCGCAGGACGCCGCGGGCGTGGTATATCGCCATGGCCATCGCCGCGCCGCTGGCGGGTATGTTCATCGCGCTCATCGGGTATCTGTTTACGACAGGCGTCGGCGTGTGGGGTAACAACAACCCCAACGCGTGGGCTTTCCCTATCGTCAACTTCGTCTTCTGGGTCGGCATCGGCCACGCAGGCACGCTCATCAGCGCGATTCTCTTTCTCTTCCGCCAGAAATGGCGCACGAGTATTAATCGCTTCGCCGAGGCGATGACTATCTTCGCCGTGATCTGCGCGGGCATCTTCCCGATGATCCACGTCGGCCGGCCGTGGCTGGCGTACTGGCTGATGCCGTACCCGAACCAGAGGGAGATGTGGCCGCAGTTCCGGTCACCCCTTTTATGGGATGTGTTTGCCGTTTCAACTTACGCTTCCGTCTCCGCGCTGTTCTGGTACATCGGCATGGTGCCCGATCTCGCCACGCTGCGCGACCGCGCCCAAAGCCGCGTCAAACAAATCGCCTACGGCATCCTCGCCCTCGGCTGGAACGGCTCCTCACGCCATTGGCTGCGGTTCGAAAAGGCGTATCTGTTGCTGGCCGCGCTGGCGACGCCGCTGGTGCTGAGCGTACACAGCGTCGTGTCATTCGACTTTGCGACCTCGCAACTGCCCGGCTGGCACACGACGATCTTCCCGCCCTACTTCGTCGCCGGAGCAGTCTTTGGCGGATTCGCGATGGTCATGTTGCTCGCCATTCCCGCGCGACAGTTCTTCGGCCTCAAAGATTTCATCACCATGCGCCACCTGGACAACATGGCCAAGATCATGCTCGCGACCGGCTCCATCGTCGCCTACGCCTACATGATTGAGTTCTTCACAGCGTGGTACTCCGGCCACGCGTTCGAGCAGTTCGTCTTCATGAACCGCCCGCTCGGGCCCTTCGCATGGGCCTTCTGGATCATGTTCACGTGCAACGTCATCATTCCACAACTGTTCTGGTTCAAGAAATGCCGGAGCAATCTGTGGGTGCTGCTGCTGGTGGCGCTGTGCATCAATATAGGTATGTGGTTCGAGCGGTTCGTTATCGTCATCACTTCGCTGCATCGTGATTTTCTCCCTTCGAGTTGGGGCTCGTTCAGTCCGACGTGGGTCGATATGGGCATGCTCGTGGGCAGCTTCGGTTTGTTCTTCACGCTGTTTCTCCTGTTCTGCCGGTTCCTTCCGATGGTCGCGATGGCGGAGTTAAAGTCGGTGATGCCACAGGCGCATGCTCATGCGCATCATGATGAGGAACAGCCGAAGACAACGGAGAAAGCGAATAGGGATGCGACCGCTGATGCGAAGCCGCAAGCGGCAGGAGGTGATGCATGAGCGAATCATCACCCAAACCGCACGCCGCGCCGCGCGGCGAACTCTACGGCCTGCTCGGCGAGTTCGAAGAAGTCACAGCCGTGGTCGCGGCCGCGAAAGTCTTCCGCGATGAAGGTTTCACCGAGTGGGATGTTCACAGTCCGTTTCCGATTCACGGCATCGACAAAGCGATGGGCGCGAAGCCGACCATCCTGCCCTGGCTGGTGCTCATCGGCGGCGTGCTGGGATTGATCGCGGGCATCGTGCTCTCATGGTGGACCAACGCGGTGAACTATCCCTACCTCATCAGCGGCAAACCGCAGTGGAGCTTCGCGGCCAACGTGCCGGTGATCTTTGAAACCACCGTGCTCTTCGCCGCGTTCACGGCGGGCCTGGGCATGCTTGTTCTGAACAAGCTGCCGCTGCTCTATCACCCGCTCTTTAAGAGCAGGCGGTTCCGCCGCGTGACCAGCGATCGCTTTTTCATCGTGATCGAAGCGCACGACCCGAAGTTTGATCTCGCGCGTGTCAAGGACCTGCTGAAGGCCAGCGGCGCGAAAGGCATAGAAGAGATATTTGAAGATCTATGAGTGTATGTAACTGATTATGTCCGACCAGAATCAACAACCCGAAGCCGAGCCGCAGCCGCAGGCCCCTGATGCGATCGAGACGATGCAACAGGAATTGGCGGACCTGCGCCTGCCCAAGCCGCCGTTCTGGATGATCGCGGCCCTGATTATTCTCGTGGTGCATACCTGGATCCCGCTGGCGCTGATCGCGCGGGCGAGGGTGACGAAGTCAACTGAGCCGCGCGTGCATATTTTCCAGGATATGGATGTGCAGCCGCGTTACGGCCCCCAAGCGAGCAGCCCCGTCTTCGCCGATGGCCGATCCATGCGACAACCCATCGAAGGCACTGTCGCCCGTGGCGAGCTGAACGAAGACGATCACTACTACCGAGGCTATCGATCACAGCGCAACGCGGATACCGGCAAGTGGGATGTAACTTACTTTGAAGGCATGCCGGCGCAGGTAACGGTGGATGACACCTTCATCCGCCGGGGACAGGAGCGATTCAATATATATTGCGCCGTCTGCCACGGACAGGATGGCTATGGAGCGGGGCCTGTTACGCAGCGGGCCCGCGACCTGAAGATCGAACTGAACGCGACGCCGATGCATAACGAAGCGGTGCTCGGCCGCGCGGACGGTCACCTGTTCAACACCATCACCAACGGCATCCGCTCGATGGCGGGTTACGGACAGCAGATTGCTGTCGAGGACCGCTGGGCGATTGTCAGTTACATTCGCGCGTTGCAGTTAAGCCAGAACGCGCCGCTCGATGCGGTGCCCGTCGAGAAGCGCGGCACGCTGAGATAGATATTGGCCGCGCCCTTCTGCCGCATGCAGACACTTGGCGTACTTCCAAGGATTCGAAAGTAGACGCAGAACATGGCAACAGAGAATGACAACACGACCGGCGAGAAGGTCTACCTATACTCGCATGCCTGGCCGCTCTTCCGAGGGGCGGTCGTTGCGACGATCATCGGCTTCGTCGCGGCGCTGGCAGTGACGCTCGGTTCGGACGAGGGCATCACGCGGTTCTATCACGCCTACCTGGTGAACTTCGCCTTCTTCCTCAGCATCGCGCTGGGCGCGCTCTTCTTCGTTCTGATTCAACACCTGACGCGCGCCGGCTGGAGCGTTGCCGTGCGGCGCATGGCGGAGGTGCTGGCGGCGGCAATGCCTGCGCTGGCGGTCGCCTTCGCGCCGATCGCGGTGGCGGTGCTTGTCAATCACGGCGAACTCTACCCGTGGGCGAACGAAGCTGATGGCCAAGCGGCACACATCACAACTCACGCGCCCGTCAACGCCGGCATCACGCCGACGAGCACGCAAAGCACGCTTGCCACCACGAGCCCGGCTGTACACGTTGAGACCAACAGCGAAACGATGAAGTCTTCGCATGGGCATGCGGAAACTGGTGCCGGTTACGTTTTCATTGACGCGCACACCGAAGGCTACTTCTCCGCCAAGAAGCGGCTGTATCTCAACCCCGCCTTTTTCATCGCCCGTTTCGCGATCTACTTCCTCGCCTGGGCCGGCCTCGCATTGTGGCTGTGGCGAAAGTCCACGCTTCAGGACAAGACCGGCGACCCAGCGCTCACCACGAAGATGCAGGGTGCCAGTGCAGCCGGCCTCTGGCTATTCGGCATCACGCTCACGTTCGGCGCGTTCGACCTGCTCATGTCGCTCAGCCCCGCGTGGTACTCGACCATCTTCGGCGTCTATTACTTCACCGGCGCTGTCGCCGCCGCGTTTGCCGCGATTATCATCATTCTCAATCTGCTCCAGCGCCGCGGCTATCTCATACAAAGCGTGACCATCGAACACTATCACGACCTGGGCAAGTTCCTTTTTGGCTTCGTCTTTTTCTGGGGCTATATTGCCTTCAGTCAATATATGTTGATCTGGTACGCCAGCCTTCCCGAAACAACATTCTGGTTCGCCCAGCGCGGTGCTTCGACTGACCCGGCTCACTACAGCGGCTGGTCGATCGTCAGCCTTGCCCTGCTGCTGGGACACTTCGTAATCCCCTTCATCGGCCTGCTCTCTCGCCATGCGAAACGCAACACACGCGCCCTGCTCTTCTGGGCCTGCTGGGTGCTTGTGTTTCATTGGATCGACCTGTGGTGGATTGTCATGCCGGAGATGGGCACAGCCGTGCGCTTCGGCCTCGCGGAGATCGCCACCTTTGTTGCGATCGGCGGCCTGTTCACCGCGACCGTCGTTCGACTCGCCGCGATGCACAAACTCATTCCCGTGAATGATCCCCGCCTCAGCGCCAGCATGGCCTTTGAGAATATTTAATTGCTTTTCACAGGTAAGGACCGCAGCCTTGGTTGAAAAACAGAACATCAACATTCCCCTCATCGTCACCGTCGGCATCATCTCCTCGGTGCTGTTGTTTGTGATCATCGTCGGCCTGCAGGCGTGGTTCAACAACGAACTTGAAGACGAACGCGATATCAAGTTTGCGGGTCACACCAACTGGAAGCTCAAGGATATTCAGCTCGAAGCGCAGGCAAGGATCGATAGCTACCGCTGGGCTGATCAGCAGAACCAGCGGGCGACGATTCCGATTGATGACGCCATCCGCATGACCGTTGACAAGTATGCACAGAAGGGGCAGTAGACGGACCGTATGTTTTTACGTATGTATATAGCTTGCCTTTCCGTTTTCGCGATTGCTTTTGCCGCGACTGCGGTCGTATGCGCCGAGCAGGCGGTAGATACAGAGTCACTGCGGGCCGATCAGCGCATACCCGATGAACTCGAAGGCGTGGGCATCGATCCGAAGCTCGGCGAGTCCGTCCCGCTGGAGGCCCTGTTCACCGACGAGCACGGCCAGCCCGCTTCGCTCCAGAAGTACTTCGACGGCAAGCGCCCGGTCATCCTGAACCTGGGCTACTACGGCTGCCCGATGCTCTGCGGCCTGGTTATGAACGGCATGACGGACACCCTGAAGGAACTGTCACTTCAGCCGGGCGATGACTACATCATTCTTTCCATCAGTATTGATCCGACCGAAACGTATCGCCTTGCCCGCCTGAAGAAGCAGAGTTACCTGCGTGAACTCGGCAAGGTCGGAGGCGTGGAAGGATGGCACTTTCTCACAGGAAATGAAGCGAACATTCGCAAGCTGACCGATGCGGTCGGGTTCAACTACAAATGGATCGAACGTCGCAAGGAATACGCACACTCGGCGGCTCTCATTCTCCTTACGCCTGATGGCAATGTATCGACCTACCTGCACGGCATACGCTTCGCCCCGGTGCCGTTCGCGGAGCTCCTGAGAGGGGCAGCCGCGGGCGAGCTCATCCCTTCTGAAGACCTTCGCATCTGGAACTGCCTGCACACCGGCTCGCCGCACCCGAATTCGCAAGCGGCGATGAACCTGATGCGTGTCGGCGGCGTCGTGACCTTGATCGTACTGCTGACGTTGTTCTGGCGCGCGGTGCGGCGCGAGCGCCGGGCGGAGGTGAATCACGCCGCATGACACTATTAGTTGCCCAATCCGAACCGAGCCTGTGGATGCCTTCTGCCTCGTCAACCGTGGCGGGTGAAGTCGACAGTCTGTTCTATTTCATCCTGTGGATCTGCGTGGTGATGTTCCTGCTGATCCTCGCGCTGATGATCCTGTTCATTGCGAAGTATCGCCAACGCCCGGGCTATACACCGGTGCGCTCGCCTTCGCACTCGACGGCCCTGGAGTTGACCTGGACGGTGATCCCCACCATCGTGGTGATGGTGATCTTCTACGCGGGTTTCAAAGGCTACCTGAACATGGCGACGCCGCCGCCGAACGCGTATGAGATCCAGGTGTATGCAACGAAGTGGAGCTGGGAGTTTACATACCCCACCGGTTATCCCTCCACGAATGAACTTCGCGTGCCGCTGAACAGGCCGGTGCGTCTCGTCATGCAATCCGGCGATGTGATTCATAGTCTGTATATTCCCGCGTTTCGCGTGAAGAAAGACTGCGTACCCGGACGGTTCAACCACATGTGGTTCCAGGCCACCGAGTTGGGCGAATTCGATCTTTATTGCGCTGAATACTGCGGCCAGAATCACTCGACGATGCTGGCGAAGGTCATCGTGCAGGAGCCCACGGTCTTCAGCAAATGGCTGGAAGATGCCGGTGATGTTCTCAAGGGGAAGACGCCGGTCGAGGCGGGAAAGTATCTCTACAACGCGAGGAAATGCAGCGACTGTCACTCGCTCGACGGCAGGAAGCTGGCCGGCCCCTCCTTCAAGGGACTCTTTGGAAGCTCGCATCCCCTGCGCGACGGCACCTCCGTCACCGTGGATGAGAATTACATTCGCGATTCCATTCTCTATCCCGCCAAGCAGGTTGTCGCCGGGTACGACAACGTCATGCCCAGTTTCCAGGGCCGGCTCAAGGATGACGAAATCGCCGCAATCATCGCTTTTATTAAGTCACTGAACGAATGACCACGCTCACCACGCCACAACCCGACCTGCTCCGCGCGGCCCACTACCCGTCGACCGGCAACTATCTCACGCACCGCAAGGGCCCATTGTCCTGGCTGATCACGCTCGATCACAAGCGCATCGGCATTATGTACATGATCGGCGTGTGTTTCGCCCTCTTCCTCGGCGGCCTGTTCGCGCTGCTCCTGCGCACCGAACTGATCAACCCCACTCCGACGTTCATGAGCGACGCCAACGCGTCGTTCAACTTCTACAACCACATGTTCACACTGCACGGCGCGGTGATGGTCTTCATGTTCATCATCCCCGCGGTGCCCGCCATCCTCGGTAACTTCGCCCTGCCCATCATGCTCGGTGCCAAGGATGTTGCCTTTCCGCGTTTGAATCTACTCAGCTTCTATCTCTATGCATTGGGCGGGTTGTTTTTCGTGTGGGTGCTGCTGGCCGGCGTGCTCAATGCGGCGTTCGACTGGTCGCTGGCAGGTGGACTCGACACCGGATGGACGTTCTACACGCCGTTTTCCACGGGCGAAAGCACTAAGTCCGCCGTCATCCCCGCGACGATGGGTGCCTTCATCCTCGGCTTCAGTTCCATCCTCACCGGCGTAAACTTCGTCGTCTCCATCCACACGCTACGGCCGAAAGGCATGACCTGGTTTCGCATGCCCCTGTTCCTCTGGGCGCTCTACGGAACGAGCATCATCCAGATTCTCGCCACGCCCGTGCTGGGCATCACGCTGCTGCTGCTCATCGCCGAGCGATCGCTGGGCGTGGGCATCTTCGATCCTGCATTGGGCGGCGATCCGGTGCTGTATCAGCACTTCTTCTGGTTCTATTCGCACCCGGCGGTGTATATTATGATCCTGCCGGCGATGGGGATCATGAGCGAGTTGATCAGCGTCTTCAGCCGCAAACATATCTTCGGCTACAAGTTCATCGCCAACAGTTCCATCGCCATCGCCCTGCTGGGGTTCCTGGTGTGGGGCCATCATATGTTCGTTAGTGGCCAGTCGTCGTTGGCAAGTGCGGCATTCAGTCTGCTGACGTTCGCGGTGGCCATCCCCTCGGCGATCAAGGTGTTCAACTGGCTGGCGACGATGTATAAGGGCAACATTCAACTGAAGACGCCGATGATCTATGCGATGTTCTTTGTGCTGCTTTTCACAGTAGGCGGGCTGACGGGCCTGTTTCTCGGTGCCCTTGCGGTGAATGTGCCGGTGCATGACACCTACTTTGTCGTCGCTCACTTTCACTATGTCATGGTGGGTTCGATGATGATGGCATTCCTGGGCGGGATGTATTACTGGTGGCCAAAGATGTTTGGCAGGATGTACAGCGAGAAATGGAGCATCATCAGTTCGATCGTCGTGTTCATCGGCTTCAACATGACGTTCTTCATTCAATTCATTGCGGGAACCCAGGGCATGCCGCGGCGGTATGCGAGCTATCCGGATAATTATACAACGTATCATCAGGTCTCCACGGTCGGCGCCTACGTGCTGGGCGTGGGTATGTTTATGGTGCTGGGCAACTGGATTCACTCGCTGCGAAAAGGCCGACGGGCACCGGCGAATCCGTGGGGCGCCAACACGCTGGAATGGCACTGTTCCTCGCCGCCGCCGCTGGAGAACTTCGCAAGAACGCCGGTCGCGGATGATCCTTACAACTTCAAGCACTGGCACTGGGACGAAACGATCGGCGGCTATATACACGACGGCAAGATTGATCCGCCTCGCAAAGGCAGCGGACACTGAGGCTAGACATGAGTCAGACGTCAGACATCTCGACGAGCCCGTCGAACCCACTACACGGCGATGCCGGGCACGGCGGCGATCACCACGTCCACGACCCGCACGTGGCTCATCATTTCGATTCGATGGGCCAGCAGGTGGACGCGGGCAAACTGGGTATGTGGGTGTTTCTGGCAACGGAAATCCTCATGTTCGGCGGCCTGTTCTGCGCCTATGCGGTCTATCGGGGGAACCATCCGGAAGTCTTTGCTTATGCACATCACTACTTAGATACATCGCTGGGCGCGCTCAATACGGTCATTCTCATTGCTTCCAGTCTTACGATGGCCTGGGCGGTGCGATGTTCACAGCTTGGTAAGCAGCGGGCGCTTCTGATCTGCCTGGTGCTCACGCTGCTGGGCGGGTTCGGCTTCCTCTGCGTGAAGACGATCGAGTACAACCATAAAGCTCACACGGGCAAGTGGATCGGCAGCGCGAACATGTATCACCCGAAATATGTCGCGGATAAGCGTGACGAGAAGGGCAAACTGAAGGCACCGCAAGAGAAGAACGAAGCGAACGATGCGAAGGGGAGCGGTGAAGCGCCGGTAGGCGGCGGCGTGACAACACCCGCGGCGAGCACCGATGGGCCGGATCGCTCGGCCATCGCGGCGCCTGCGGCGGGGCCGGCCGGGGTGAGCGCTTCCATCCTTGACGAGGACCATGCAAAGGCAGCGCATGCGGCGGGGCACACGATGACCTATGAAGACCTTCCCAAGGCCGAGCAAGAGCGCGTTCACATCTTCTTCCAGATCTATTACCTGATGACGGGGCTGCACAGTTTTCACGTGATACTCGGCATGTTTCTGATCTTCTGGCTGGTCGTCCGGGCCGCGAAGCCGGGCGACCGCAAGTGGATCGTGCCGCTGTTCCCTGCGGCGATGGGTTTGTTTCTCGTTTACGTTGGCATCGTGACGCACAGCACCGGCGTGATGATCAGCGGCGTCGTAATCGCGGGGTTGCTCGGGCTCTACGCGCTGTGGCGCGTGCGCGGCGGTGCGGGCGAGAGCGACCAAGCCGGCGACTTCGGTCCGACGTATTTCGCACCGGTGGATATTGTCGGTCTGTACTGGCATCTGGTGGACCTGATCTGGATTTTCCTGTTTCCGCTTCTGTATCTGATCCATTGAGGTGGTGCGGCATGAGTCAATCGAGCGAACATCATGACACGGCTGGGCACGAAGGCTTTCATCCGCACGTGGTATCGCCGCGCGTGCTGCTCACCGTGTTCGGCATCCTGCTGGTGCTGACAATGCTGACCGTCGCGGTGACGAAGATCGATCTGGGCAAGCTGAATGTATGGATCGCACTGATCATTGCCGTGGCGAAGGCGGGCGTCGTGGGTTTGTATTTCATGCATTTGCGATATGACCGGCCGTTTCATGGCATTATTCTGGTGGTATCCCTGATGTTTGTGGCGTTGTTTATAGGGATCGCGCTGATGGACAGCGATGCGTATCAGCCGAACCTGCAAGGGAAGCCTGCGGCGTCGGAGGCGATGCCATGAAAGGAAGTATGTAGAGGAAGTAGAGGAAGTACGGGGAGGTAGAGGAGCGGAGGAACTGTGAGGCTGGAAGTGATGCATACAACGCCGATCGAGGTTGAGTCGCCGGAGCCCGCGGGTCTTTCGCCGCGAAGGGCGGAGGCGGTGGGCATGTGGTTGTTCCTGGCGGCGCTGACCATGTTGTTTCTCGCGGCCATGCTGGGCTATCTGCTGGTGCGCGGCAGGCTGGCGGCGAAGACCGCGCTGAAACTGGAGGTGCCGTGGTCGCTGTGGCTGAGCACGGGCATCCTGCTGGCGGCGAGTGGGGCGATCGAGGTAGCGCGAAGGCTGGTGCGGCGGGAGAAGCAACGATCGTTTCGTTTGTGGATGATGGCGTCACTCGTGTTGTCATTTCTCTTTGTCATCGTGCAGGTGCCGAGTCTTATTTTACTGCTGGATACACACGCGACGATGAAAGCACGCGGCGTGGGACTGTACGGACTCACCTTTGCACTGATCCTGCTGCACGCGGCTCACGTGTTGAGCGGGTTAATACCATTGAGTATCACAGTTCGCCGGGCGTTTCGTGGAGCGTACGATCATGAAAACTACTCGCCGGTGTCGCGACTGGTGATGTACTGGCACTTTCTGGATGCGGTGTGGGTGATGATGTTCGGAGTGTTTGTGTTTCTGAGATGAGATGGCGAAGCGCTAAGCCGCAAGCGGCTGGGGGTGCGAAGCCGCAAGCGGCGTCATCCTTCGATTTCAGGAGGTGGGAGCTTAGATAGTTTCCTTTGGAGCGAGCGTCGATGGATGCCCAGCACGCGGGCGGCCTGAGATATGTTGCCGTCGCAATCCGCCAGCACGCGCTGAATATGTTCCCATTCCACCTGGGCGAGCGATGGGGCAGACTCCGGCGGCGTGGCGCGCTCGCCCTGCGGGGCATCCGCCTTTTCAAAGATTGAAAGTATCTGATCCGCGTCGGCGGGCTTGGTGAGGTAATCGAGCGCGCCGCGGCGAATCGCTTCCTTGGCGGTGGCGATGCTGCCATAACCCGTGAGAACGATGACGGCGAGTTTGGGATCGATGGCTTTGAGTTTCTGAATGACGTCGAGGCCGGACTCTTCCGCCATGCGCAGGTCGACGATTGCGCGAACGGGCTTGATCTCGTGCATGAGGCGGACGGCCTCAGCCGAGTCAGCCGCGCCGTGCGTGCGCAGGCCGCGGTCTTCCAAAGCGCGCACCAGGCGCGTGCGGAAGATACGGTCGTCATCGACGATGAGGATGGGGTGAAACAATCTGGCCTTGGCTTTTTCCATGAGCTTTGAGCTTTGAGTCATGAGCTATGAGCCGGAGCGCTCGCGCGGGAATCTCAGTACACACGTCGTCCCCTTACCCAGTGCCGAGCGCAGCTTCAGGCTGCCGCGCAGGTGTTCGGCCATGAGTCGTGCGAGGAACAGGCCCAGGCCCAGGCCGCGCTGCGGGCCTTTGGTGGTGACGAATGGTTCGCCGATGCGCCGCAGTTGCTCGCTGCTCATACCTTCGCCCTGGTCTTTCACGGTGAAGACGAGGTTGCCGTCTTCGCTTTCGATCGTCAGGCTCACACGCGTGTGCTTCATTTCCGAAGCGTCGAACGCGTTTTGAATCAGGATGCCCAGCGTCTGCGTCAGGGCGGATCGGCGAACCGTCATCTTAGAGACCGCCGATGAAACGGTCACATCCAGCATTGCCGCCTGCCCGGGTTTCAGGTCAGCCTTGATTTCATTGATGAGTTCATCGCTCGCGAGAGTCACGGGCGATTCATCGGACTGATGCAGGCTGTCGATGTGCATGCGATCAAGGATTCGCCGGCAGCGATCAACTTCGTCGCGGATAAGACGGACATCTTCGACCGCCTGCGCGGGCAGGCCGAGCTTTTCCGCCTGCTGCTGAAGTTCGTGGCTGACGAGGGCGATGGTGCCCAGCGGCGTGCCGAGTTCGTGAGCAGCGCCGGCTGCGAGGGTGGTGAGCGAAGCGAGTCGCTGACTGGCGGTCATGCGCGACTGCATAGCAGCCATCTGCTCTTCGCGCATGCGCAGGGTCAAGCGAAGGCGGCCGATGAAGTAGGCGATCAGGCCTGAAGCGATCGCCAGCGCCGCCCAAGTGCCCGCGGGCAGCATCCACTTGGGCGTTGATGGCGTTTCCTTCAGCGGGATGAACCAGACAAAGAGGAGCGAGAAGGCTGCGAGTGATTCGCCGAAGAGGGTCCACACCCATCGGGCGGGCAGCACGACGACCGCCATCGCCACATGAATGAGATAGAGCAGGCAGAACGGGTTGTGCCTGCCGCCGGTAAGGGCGAGCATGGCGGTGAGAATGATCACGTCAAAGAGCAGGACGGCGAAGACCAGCCACTGCGGGCCGGCGGTGGTGTAGCGCATGAAGAAGACGAGGGCGAGGTTGGTCACCGCGGTCGCTGCCATCACGGCGATGAGCGCGCCCAAGGGAAGCTCCAGATCGAACACGACCAGGGCGATGACGATGGCCGCCCCCTGGCCGAGCAGCGCGAACCAGCGCAGGCGCACCAGCCAGGTGAGGACGATGAAGACGTCAGGCCGATGCGAGAGCGAAGCAGCGATGCTGTCGGGCGCAGCGGCAACGCTGTGGGTCAGCTCGCGCTCGGGATGCTCGCCGGGGGCGGGTTCATCGTGGGAGTCCAGAGTCGTGGAGCCGTCGTGGGGCATGTGGACATGGTAGGGAAGGCTGGGGGAAGCGGCGGGGCAGACTGTCGGGTGCCACGGGTCACGGAGGGCCGCCGACGGGACCCGTGCGGAACGCCTGAGGACTCTCGAACGATCCATACCACACGACGCCTGCACGGGTCTGCTTGGGCCTGCCCCACCTCGTGGCACCCGGCACCCGGCCGTGGCACCCGGCACAACAAAGAAAAACCCCGGCGGTTGCCGGGGTTGTGTTTCTCGTTCAATTCGATCATGCCGGCTTACGCCAGGCGTCGTCGCCGCATGATCGCGCCGCCACCGATGAGCAGGAGCATGAGCGAGGCGGGCTCGGGCACGGCGACGAGTGCGGTGATGAACACGTCATCGAGGTTGGAGGTATGGCCACCTTCGCGGTTGTGGAACACGATGCGGTCCAGGGCGTAGCTGGTGGAGTCGCTGGTGGAGAGGAAGGCGGTGGTGCCGTCGCCGCCGACCTGCGAGAGCAGGAACGTGACGTTGGTGCCGTCGTCGGTGATGAGGAAGTCAAAGACATCGCCGGGCAGGATGTCGACGCCGCCGCTGGTCAGGACGGTGTTGACGCCGGCGACGCGACGGGAAATCTGCATGCTGTTGCCTTCGAAGGCGAAGAACTCGATGCCGTTGAGGGTTTCACCGCAGCAGTTGCCGGGATCGATCTGGCCGTCGCTGCGGGTGAGGATCTGCATGAAGTCGTCGGCACCGAAGGTCCAGCGGCCGGCGATCTGGAGGCCGTTGTTGGCGACGGGGTCGAAGTTGGCCTGGGTGACGAGGTAGCCGCGGGCGGCCATCTGGATGCGCCCGTTGGTTTCCGTGACGCTGGAGCCGCCGACGCCGGTGTTGGTCAGCCACTTGCTGCCGTCGATGCTGTTGTCGTTGAAATTATCCTGAAGCAGCACGGGAACGCCCAGCGGCTGAAGGGAAGTGGGCGAGGTGATGGCGACGTTATCGAGGAATGCCTGTTCCGACACGCCGTTGTTGAACTCGCGGTTATGGAACGTGACCAGGTTGGTGCCCGGGCTGAAGGTGCTGGCGGCAGTGACGGTGCGCTGCTTGGAGCCGCCGACCTGGTTCATGGTGAAGGTCAGGTTGGTGCCGTTGTCGCGGATTTCAAAGTTGTAGGTTTCACCCGCTGACGCGCCGAGGGCGCCCGCGTTGGTGATGCCCGTGATGGTCGCACCCCGGCCGCTGATGGTCATGTTGTTGCCGACGCCCGATGCGGCCACGATGAACTCGATGCCTCTGAACGTTTCGCCGCAGCAGTTGCCCGGATCGACCTGGCCGTCGCTGCGGGTCAGGATCTGGAGGAAGTCATCGCTGCGGTTGAAGGTCCACGTGCCGGTGATGCGCAGGCCGTCTTCCGCCTGAGCGCCGGGCGCGAAGCTGGCGACCGTGTTCAGATAACCGCGGTTGGTCAGCTCGATTCGCATGTTCTGTTCGATGACGCTCGCGCTGCCCTGGGGGATCGCCGTGTTCGTCGACCACAGCGCTCCGTTCAGAGAGTTGTCGTTGAAATTGTCCGACACCAAGGCCGTCACCGCATGGGACTGACTCGCTCCCAGCAGGACCAGCGATAGCGCAACCAACTTCCAGATCTTACGCGTCTTCATACTCATACTCCTCAATAGAATGTGAACGTGCTTGCAGTGGTCGAGCGACCACTCGTGAAATCATTATATCAGAACCGGCAATATTTCAAAGAGACAAATCGGCCCGACTGTTAATGTGACGCGTTCACTTCCGCTTTCGCCAGATAGGTCCTCGCGCGGTTGATCTCTTCCGTCACCGCCTCGGCCGTGTCGAGGATGGGGATGCCGCGCGGGAACGGATGCATGAAGATCTCGGTGAAGCCCATGTATTTCGCCTTTTTCAACGCCGCGACCATCGGGCCGAAGTCCAACTCGCCGCGGCCGGGCAGTTGCAGCAGTTCATCTTCCTTCGGCTGCCTGGTCATCGCGCCCTTGCCGTGCTGCCAGGCGTAGAAGAGGCCGAGTTTCGGAGCGATGTCCTCAATGAGTTTGCCGATCGCCTTCGCATCCTGCGGCAGGTGATACGGGGCGAGGGCAATCGCCACCTGCGGCGGCGCGACCTGGGCGAAGGCGCGAATGGCGGCGAAGTCCGCGCCATGATTCTCGATCGCCACGGTCATGTTCAACTCTTCCGCCACCGCAAGCTGCGGCTTGAGCTTTTCGATAAACGGCTTCGGTTCGCTCTTAGGCACGAAGCCGGTGACGACCATTTTGCCGCCGAGCTTGTGAACGAAGCGGAGTTCCTCGGCGAAGGGCTGACCCCAGATCGTGGCTGCGCCGAGTTTCACCTCATGCTTCTTCAAGAGCGCGGCAAAGGCATCCACGCCCATCTTCCCGACCTGCTCGCGCTGGTCGGCATGCGGCGCACGCCAGAGGTCGATGTAGGCCGCGCCGGTCTTGGGCACCTGCGCGACGACTTCGGCTATCGGCAGCTTGCCGTACATCGCCGAGGCGAGCATGTAGTTGAGCTTGAACGGCTCATCCTTGACGGCGCGAAGGAAGGAAACGCTGCCGGCGCTCGCGGCGAGCGCGGCTGAAGTGACACAGAATTGGCGGCGGGTGAGCATGGGTGAAGAAGGAGTGAGGAGTGAGGAGTTTGCAGGCGGGGGATGCTGTCTCATTCCCCTCCCTCTTAGGGAGGGGTTAGGGGAGGGTCGGGCAAACGGAGTTCGTTGCGTTTCGTTGCAGCCGTGATCGGTCCCGTTCGTTCGGCTCACCCTCCCCCGGCCCCTCCCTTAGAGGGAGGGGAGTCGTCAAGCCATGTTCCCGATCTCCCAACCCTTGCGGTATTCCTTATCAAGCCACTTGTTCGCATCCTTCGAGTTGGTCACTGCAAACTTCGCCGCGCTCCATTCGAGCTTCGTCTGCGAGCGGTACGCCACGTTGCCCAGCAGCACCGCTTCGGTGAGAGCACCGGCATAGTCAAAGTTACACGTCGTCGCGCCGCCTGCGCGGATGGCTTCGACAAACTCCTTGTGATGACCGATGGAGTCGGGGATGAAGGCCGCGGGCCGTTCGAATTTGTCCACGTGTTTGCCGTCGGCATCGAAGAGGAATTGTCGGCCATAGTCCGCGAGGAGGTAACCCTTATCGCCCTGGAAGATGTTGCCGCCGCCCCATCCGCGATGCTGCTCGGGAAGTGATGCGGTGAGTTTGGCGAGATCATCGGGGCGTTTGTCACCGTTGTACCACGTGAGATTCACAGCGGGCCCACCCGGGTTTTTTGAGGAGTCGCCGAGGAATCCGCCGTGACCCGCTTTGCCTTTTTCGCGGGCGGGGAAGTGATAGTCCACGACCAGCCACTGCGGGCAGCGATCATCATGCGGCTGCGGGCCTTGGGCGCTCACCTGTGTCGGGTGTCGAAGCCCCAGGGCCCAGAAGGGCAGGTCCATGTGATGACACGCCATGTCCGCCAGGCCGCCGCCGCCGAAGTCCCAGTACCCGCGCCAGGCGAAGGGATGCAGCCCCACGTGGTAGTCGCGCTGCGGCGCAGCGCCGAGCCAGAGGTCCCAGTTCAGCGTCGCGGGCACCGGCGGCTTGGCGGGGTTCTCGGTGCCGCTGTACTGCGTGCCGACCCAGGTGTGAACGCGCGTGACGCTTCCGATCGCGCCGGACTGAATCAGTTCGACCACCCGGCGATAGTTGCCGCCCGCGTGAATCTGCGTGCCCATCTGCGTGATGCACTTGTGCTTCTTCGTGAGCATGGCAATGGTGCGGGCTTCGCGCACGGTGTGTGTCAAAGGCTTCTCGCAGTAGACGTGCTTGCCCATCGCCAGGGCGCGGGCTGAGGCGGTGGCGTGATGATGATCGGGCGTGCCGACCATCACCGCGTCGATGTTCTTCTCTTCCTTCTCGAACATCTGCCGGTAGTCGGCATACTGCTTCGCTTCGCTCAGGGCGCGGCCGCGATGGTCGAGACTCTTCGAATCCACATCGCAGATGGCGACAATGTTGGTGAGCGGGTTGAGTTGATCCGTGTTCTCGCCGGCCCGATTCGCGGTGCCGACGGTGGCCAGCGAGACGCGCTCGTTGGCGCCCAGCACGCGGCGGGAGAGGGACATCATCGAAAGGGCCGCGGCTGAACCGGCGGCCTGCTTCAATAGCGAACGACGGGAAAGACGGCGGACGTTGCGTGTCATAACCAGGCTCCTGCAAAGGGAACGAATTGGAAAGGGATATCGTAACGCAGAGAGGGCGAAGGGAGGAGGGCCGAGGGAAAAGGGCCGAGGGAAAAGGGCCGAGGGAAAAGGGCCAAGGGAAGAGGGCCACGGGAGGAGGATTGACCGCCCCGGAGGGGCGACAGTGCGCTGTCGAGTTCGTCGACGCACTTCCGCCCCTGCCGGGGCGGGTGAACACGAACGACGTCCGAGCCACGGGTTTCGCTTCGCCGCCTGCCGGCGGCTCGCTCCACCCGTGGCTACATACTTCCACCCCTCCGGGGCGACAACAACTTCCCTTCACCCACTTTCCATTTTCCTCTCCCTTCTTCCCTTCACCCTCACTTCACGCCCACCACCATCGCATCCGGTCCGACCAGGTGCTGGACGCGCGTCTCCCTGAAGCCGATCTTTTTCATCCAGCCGATGCAGTCCGCGCCGCTGTAGTCGAAGCCGCCCTTGGTTTCGATGAGCATGTTCAGGCTCATCATCAGGCCGAACGCGTTCCTGGAGCGGTCATCATCGATGAGCGCATCGTACGCCACGCAGGACCCGCCGGGCGGAAGGGCGTCGAACGATTTCTGCAGCAGCATCAACTTCTGCTCGAGATCCCAGTCGTGCAGGATGTGACCCATGAGCACGACATCAGCCTTGGGAATCGGATCGGTGAAGAACGAACCCGGCACGAAGCTCACGCGCTCGCTGAGTTTGTTGTCAGCCACGTAGTCTTCAAAGATCGGGCCGACCTCGGGCAGGTCGAAGCCCATGCCTTTCAAGTGCGGCTGCGCCAGGGCGATCTGCACCGCCAGATCACCCTGCGCGGTGCCCACGTCAACATAGGTTTTGTATTGCTTCCAGGGAATGAGTTGGGCGATGCGCTGGTTGGCGGGCCTGCTCAGGCCGCTCATGGCGTGAAGAAAATGTTTCAGTCGCGCGGGGTCGGCGTAGAGCTGGTCGAACAGATCGTGGCCTTGCTTGGTTTCGTTCTGCCGTTCGCCGGTGCGCAGGGCTTCGGTAAGGTGATTCCAGAAACCGTAGAGCCGGGCGTTAGCCATCTCGAGGATGCCGCCGAGGTAGGAAGGCTTGGCCTTGTCGAGGAAGAGGGCGGTGGCGTCCGTGTTGTGATATTTGCCTTCCTGGCGCTGGAGGAAGCCGAGGGCGACGAGCGTATCGAGAAAGTCGCGGGCCGAGCGCGGGTGCAGCTTGAGTCGAGCCTGAAGCGTCGCCAGGTCATCCGGGTGTTTGGCGAGTTCGGTGAACAGCTCCATCTCCACGGCACTGAGCAGCGTTTTGGATGCCCAGAAGCCGAGGCCGATTTGCATGATGTGGTCAGGAGTGACGGCAGGGGTGGGTGTACTCATGGCGGGGATTATCGCTTTGCCGTTGGCAACGGCAAAGCGTTTCCGATTCCCCTCCCTTCGAGGGAGGGGTTAGGGGAGGGTCGGTCGCACGAAGTCCGTGGACCTTCGTTGCAAACATGATCAACGGGCAGCCGTTCGCCTCACCCTCCCCCCGCCCCTCCCTACGAGGGAGGGGAGTAAAACCACCTCCCCTCCCCGCATCTACAATGCATGAGCATCATGACGACGAATCCTCCTCGATTTCTCGTGACCGCAGGCAACACCCGCGAACGCATCGACCAGGTGCGCGACTGGGGCAATATTTTCACCGGCAACACCGGCTTCGATATCGCCCGCGCCCTGGCCGCCCTCGGTGAGGTCGATCTGCTCACCAGCAATCGTCAGCACCTTGCGCAGATCGACGCCGGCCTCGGCCTCCCGCATCAGGTGCGCGGCCACGCCTTCACTGCTCATGGCGAGCTTCGCACCGCCCTTGCCGCACTGCTCAAGACGCAGCAGTACCACGCCATCTTCATGACCGCGGCGATCGCCGACTACAAACCGGCGGGCGTCTTCAGTGTGCTTTCCCGCGAAAAGACCGAGACAAAGGGTGAGGAAATCTGGCGCGTCAAGGATGTCCAGGCCGGCAAGGTCAAGAGCAATCATCCGGCGATAGCCGTGCTGGGCACGCGGACGGAAAAACTCATCGACCTCTTCCGCGGCGAGTGGGGCTACCGCGGCCTGCTCGTGAAATTCAAACTCGAAGTCGGCCCGACGCGCGAAGAGCTCGTCCGCATCGGCCAGGCGAGCAGGGTCGCCAGCGGCGCGGACTACCTCGTCGCCAACACCCTCGACATGGTCGGCGGCGACAAGCCCGGCGCGATCCTCCTGAGTGACAAAGGCGAAGAATGGATCGCTCGCGCGGCGTTGGCGCAGCGCCTGGCGCGATTGGCAGCGAATCATCCCGAAGGGGTGTGAGGCCGAATCAAGTAATAGCGCGTAGGGTGCTACGCGTCGGCGAGGCTTTGCGAGCAGACCCGTGCAGGCGTCGTGTGGTATGGATCGTTCGAGAGTCCTCAGGCCTTCCGCACGGGTCCCAGGTCGAGGAGGCTCGGCGACGAAGACCCGTGCGGAGTGCAAGTGCGCACTGTTCAACCAGCACGGGTCTCCTCGCAAAGCCTCGTCGAGCCGTGGCACCCGCCAAGGCGGTACAATCCTCCACATGAAAACCACTCCCGCTTCATCGCGCCTGCTGCCCGTCCTACTTCTGCTCGCGATGACCGCCGGCGCCGTCGGCGATGATGCGGTCGTGCTCCTGCCGCAGCTCAAGGCCGGCGACACGCTGACGCTGGTGATGACGAAGTCATTGGGTGAAGTGCGCAATGGAAAGCCGGTGCCCAGTAAGTCAACGGTTTCGACCCTTGAAGGAACCGTGCTGTCGATCAAGGAGAGCGCGATCGTGATGCGGTGGAAGATCACAGAGATCAAGCTTCCCGACGATGCAGGGAGCAATCACCCCGTGACCAAAGCGCTGGCGAAGATCGCGCAGGAGATCGTGGCGGAGGTGCGCTTCGACTGGCAGTCCCGCGAGGCCAGCCTGGAGAATTTCGATCAGGTCAAAGAGAAGATTGATGAAGCCCTTGAACTCGCCATCACGCTCTACGGCAAAGAGGCGAAGTGGGATGACGAGAAGATGGCATCGGCTCGCAAGGTGATCAAGACGATCGCGACGCGGGAGACTGTCGAGACACTGATGCTCAATGATTTCAAGGGTTACATGACGCTGCTGGGGACGACGCTCTCCCGGACCAAGACCACGACGCTGGAGATTCAGGCGACGGTGCCGCCCTTGGGTTTCAAAGTGCCCGCGACCTTGCAGTGGTCCCCCGCCAGCGCCGGCGACGATGCGACCCAGGTCAACGCGAACGCCAAACAGGACGTGGACACCGAAACGATGCGAAAGGCCCACCTGGAATTCCTCAAGGCTCAGGCCGCCAACCTCAACCGCCCCGCGCCCGATGAAGACACGGTACGCAAGGTGAAACTCGACAAGACGATTCGGGCCAGCCTCGACGTGAAGCGCGGCATTCCTCTTCACGTGAAGCAGACTGAAATGACGACCGACTTCTGGGGATCAGGCGAATACTGGTCTCTGGAATACGTTCTCAAGTGAAATCTGCGCCGTGTCGCAATCGCCTCGGGTGCGTACCATTCATTCATGTCCACCGACACCGTCGATCCCCTGCATCTGCCGCTCTTGGAACTCATCGATTCCGACGGCCTGCCGCGCACCGAAACGCATCCGTGTTCCTATCTTCCGCGCGAAGCGGTGACCGAAGGGTTCCGCACGCCGACCTTGCACGGCGAAACGTATCACGACCTGATGGACCGCGGCTTCCGCCGTAGCGGGCAGATCTTCTACCGCCCGCGCTGCCCTTCGTGTCAGGCGTGCATCCAGATGCGCATTCCCGTCGCCGAGTTTGAGCCGAGCAAATCGCAAAGGCGATCGCTGGCGAAGAACAGCGAGGTGCGCCTGCGCGTCGATCGACTGAATTTGACGCGGGAGAAGATCGACCTCTACGCGCGGTACCTCGAGCATCAGCACCCCGGCTCGCCGCAGTCAGGCGATGCCGAGGGGCTGCGCGAGTTTCTTTATGTGAACACGGTTGACACGCGCGAGGTGAGTTACTTCGCCGATGACCGCCTCATCGGCGTGAGTATTCTCGACATCTGTTCGCGATCCGTCTCGACGGTGTATCACTTCTTCGATCCCGACGAAGCCCACCGCAGCCTGGGCGTGTACTCGGTGCTGCGCGAAATCGAGCTGACCCGCAGGTGGAACATTCCGCATTACTACATGGGCTTCTGGGTCCAGGGCTGCGCGAAGATGGATTACAAGGCCAGGTTCAGGCCGCATGAGGTGTTGATTGAAGGGGAGTGGCGAAGCGGGGAGTGAACGGATTGACTCCCCTCCCTCTCAGGGAGGGGCCGGGGGAGGGTCGAGCGACCAACGTGAAAAAAGCGCCGCGCGGAAGGAGAGCAAACACTGTCCCTTATCCATCCGGCGTATCCAGCAATTGCTGCAGCCGCCCGGCGAGTTCCGCAGGCAGCCGCTGGCACCATAAAGCATTGACAAGGTCAACGTCGATCATGTCACGCAAAAGCATGCGGCTCTCGATCCGATAGCGTGTCAACTCCATGCGCACCAGCGCGTCGCGATTCAGCACGACGTAGTCCTCGAATCGCTCGCACTCGCTCACATCCGGAGCCGGTGCCTCGTCATCCTCGCGTACCTTCTCGTTCGCCATGACGACCTTCACCGCAGCGCGCACCGTGCCGCCGGGCCCATCGATGAATACGACCATGCCGTTGACATGCTGATAGATGAACCCCGCGGCCTTCATCGCTACCTTCGCGCGATCCATATCCTCGCGGCGCAGCAGCACATCGACATCATTTGTAGTTCGCACCGCTGCCGGGGCGACCCGCGCAACCCACGCCGCCACAGCGATACCGCCCACCATCGCGTATGGAATCTCCGCTCCCTCCAACGCGCGAGCCGTGCGCAAGGCTCGTTCACGTACGAGTTCCACAGCTTGGATCATCCTTTCCCAGGAAAAGGGATGGAGGTGCGGCGTGGCCATTGTGCCGGATTATAGCCGGGCGCAGGGTGCCAAGGCCTTGGGTGCCACGGGTCGAGGAGGCTTGGCGACGAATACCCGTGCCGGTGTGCAGGTGTCGACGTGACTTCATCGACCTCCGCACGGGTCTGCTCGCAAAGCCTCGCCGACCCGTGGCACCCAGGCCTCAAGCCTCAAGCCCCATGCCTCAAGACCCAGCCTTCACACCAGCGCCTCGATCACCATCTTCGCCACTTCTTTCGTCCCGTAAGGCAGGCGATCGATATTCATTCCTTTGAACTTCAGGCACACCGCCCGTGCCGCCTTGTCGATGCGCTGGCCGCAGGTGACAGCCGCGCGCTCAGCGCGGATGCGCCCCGTCTCGCGCAGGAGCATGCCCAGCGAGATGATCGCGGCCATCGGGTTCGCCTTGTTCTGCCCCGCGATATCCGGCGCGGACCCATGCACCGGCTCAAACATGCTCGGCGCCGTGCCGTCCGGATTCAGGTTGCCCGACGCGGCGATGCCCATGCCGCCCGCCACCGCCGCGCCCAGGTCGGTGATGATGTCCCCGAACATGTTGGGCACGACGATCGTGTCGTACACCTCGGGCTTGAGCACCATGTACATGCAGCAGGCATCGACGTGGTGATACTCGCGTTTGATGTCTTTGTAATCCGCCTCGCCGATCTCGTTGAACGCGCGGAACCAGGTGTCGCCGCAGTGCGTGAGCACGTTGATCTTGTGAACGAGCGTGAGCAGGCCGCGTCCCCCGGTGGCACCAGGGAGCCCCGCGCGCTTCTTGTTGCGGGCGAACTCGAAGGCATAGCGCAGGCAGCGCTCGACGCCAAAGCGCGTCGCCAGCATCTCCTGCGTGGCCACTTCCTGCTTCGTGCCCTTGCGCGTGATGCCGCCCGCGCCGGTGTAGAGGTCTTCGGTGTTCTCGCGGATGACATCGAAGTTGATCTCAGCAGCGCCCTTGTTCTTCAGGGGCGACTCGACGCCTTCGTAAAGCTTGACCGGGCGCAGGTTGATGTATTGATCCAGATCGAAGCGGAGTTTGAGCAGCAGGCCCTGCTCCAGGATGCCGGGCTTCACATCAGGCGAACCGACCGCGCCGAGGAAGATGGCGTCGAAGCGTTTGAGGTTCGACGCCTGCTCATCAGTAAGGACTTCGCCGGTCTTGAGGTAATGCTCGCCGCCGTAGGGCAGTTGCGTGAGCTGGTAGTTCAACCCATCCGCCGGTGCCGCGGCCGCAAGGACGCTGAGAGCTTCACCGACCACTTCCGGCCCGATGCCGTCGCCGGCGATGACTGCGATGTTCAGACTCATGTTCGTTCTCCCGATTGAGGGTGCGTAGAAATAACAGGAAACGCGGCCGGCGTCATCTGCGGCGCGAGCCGGGGCGTATTCGCCCCGGTGAATCCGGCTGCGACCGTCACACCTGCATCACGCCGAAGCATCCGACCCGTCGGGGCGAATACGCCCCGGCTCGCTGCCAGCCCTTCGCGGGGCACACTCTCGGCCCGGCGAACGAAGGCGGAAAGACTTGACAGTTCGGCTTATTTTTGGTATCCTATCCTCCATGAACGCGCAGGATCCAACCCGACTGCCGGCGCGGTGTCTTTTGCCGCGCACCGACCCTTTCCCCAGCGAACTTGCCTCCGCGCCACCCTCCTCCGTGTCTAGTAGACACGGGGTAGACACGGGGGTAGCCATTTGCCAACCTCTTATCGCCCCATCACTTATCCCAAATTGGCTACCAGGGGGTAGGGGGTATGGTAGACATGTGTCTACTCGGGAAAACCCTGACATCCGCCAGCGTCGCGGCGCTAGACGGATCGCGTCAGACCGGCCGATTCAACCCCAATCCGTCGCCAGCCGGCAACGAGGTTCGCGCATCGGCCAATGGCCCGTATGATGCATCCATTCACCGGAGACCTTCCATGACGCGAAACCGCCCTTTCCTTGCCGCCCTCTGCCTGCTCGCTTCGCTGGGCATGCTGCTCCCGCTCATCGCGGCTGACAAGCTGCCCGATGCGCCTGACTCGCCGCTGAAGTCGGGTGTCGCGTTGCCGAGTGAAGCGACGTTCAAGGCCGAGGTCGAAGCCTATCGCAAGCTCGTCACCGACCTGGCCGCACCCGAGATGGAAGGCCGCGGACCCGCGACGAAGGGGCTCGACCTGGCGCGGGATTATCTCGTGGCCGAATTCAGGAAGATCGACCTTCAGCCCGCCTTCCGCGCAGCCGGTGAAGCGGGGCCTTCGTTCACGCAGGAGTTCACCATCAGCGCGGGCATTCGCGTGAAGGCACAGAAGCTCGTGCTCGTCGATGCTGAAGGCAAGGAGCTGCGCGCCCCCAAGTCCGGCGAACACTACGAAGCCCGCGGCTTCTCAGGCGACGGCAAAGGCACCGCACCGGCCGTCTTCGTCGGCTACGGCGTCTACAACAAGGAACTCGGCTACAACAGCTTCGGCGACGACAAGGAACTGCTCAAAGGCAAAGTGGCGGTCGCGTTCCGCTATGAGCCGGTCGATGGCGAGAACAAACCCATCCTCATCCCCAACGGCAAGGCCGGTCAATACGGCGATGCCTCCAACCTGCTGAGCAAGGCGAAGTGGGCCGCTGAGCGCGGGGCGATCGCACTTGTCGTGGTCGATCCGCCAACCCGCGACAAAGGCGGGCGCATTCCCACCGCGATGGAAACGCAGTCGGGCGGCGCGGGGCCGATCCCCGTCATTCAGGTCACGTCTGATGTGCTGCTGACCATGCTCAGCGAAGCGGGCCTGGGTGAAGCCTCGGCAGTGAAGAAGTTTGAGTCACAGGCCAACGATGCCGCCCTCGCCCCGACGCCGATGGGCAAGCTGCACATCAAGTTCGAAGTCGACATGGAACGCATCAAGGCGGACATCCACAACGTCGCAGGCATCATCCCCGGCCTGGGCGAACTCAAAGATCAATACATCGTCGTCGGCGGTCACTACGATCATCTCGGCCACGGCGGCATGGGCGCGCTTGGCCCCAGCGGTGATGACAAGATCTATTTCGGTGCCGATGACAACGCGTCAGGCACCGCGGGCGTGGTCATGATCGCGCGTCACTTCGCAACGCTGGCGGCGGCGAAGGAGCAGCCCAAGGATCGCCGGGCCATGCTTTTCGTCTGCTTTTCAGGCGAAGAACGCGGCCTGCTCGGCTCGGCGCACATGCTCAGGCAGATGGATGAACTGGGCATCAAACACGAGCAGATCGTGGCGATGATCAATCTCGACATGGTCGGCAGGATGCAGGAGAACAAGCTCTTCGCGATGGGCGTGGGCTCGGGCGACAAGCTCGAAGGCGTGCTGAAGGAAGCGGTCAAGAACATGAACCTGAAGCTGGACATGAGCGCCAACGCCGCGGGCGGGAGCGATCACCAGAGCTTTCACGCGAAGAACATTCCGGCGATTCACTTTTTCACCGGCGTTCACCGCGACTACCACAAGCCTTCGGACACGGCTGACAAGGTCAACTTCGAAGGCGGCGTGAAGACGGTTGATTTGTGTACGCGCATCGGCGCAGCCCTGTGGACGAGCAAGGAGCCGATCAAGTATGTGCAGGTGCGCATGGCGCATGCCGGCGCGGGCGGGCCGCGGGGCAGCGGCGCGTTTTTAGGCATCGTTCCCAACTACGCCAGCATTGATGCGGAGGACGGCTGCGCGATCGACGGCACGAGTGACGGCAGCCCCGCCGCGGCCGCGGGCCTGAAGGCGGATGACGTGATCACCGCCTGGGACAAGACACCGGTGAAAAACCTGCGCGACTTGACCGCGGTGCTCGGCGCGAGCAAGCCGGGGCAGGAGATCAAGCTGAAGATCAAGCGGGATGGGAAAGAGATGGAGCTGAAGGTCACGCTGGGGACGCGGTGATGCGTGACGAGTGGCGCGTGATGAGTGACGAGTGATGCCTGACACAACCGCGATCATCGTCGTTGACCACGGCTCCAAGCGAAGCGAATCCAACGCCATGCTGGAAGAGTTCGTTCAGCGGTTTCGAGAGTTCACGTCTTACCGAATTGTTGAGCCGGCCCACATGGAACTGGCGCAGCCGACCATTTCGCAAGCCTTTGATCGCTGCGTCGCGCAAGGGGCGACGCGCGTCGTGGTGATGCCTTACTTCCTGCTGCCCGGCCGACATTGGAGCGCGGACATTCCTTCGCTCACGGCTGCCGCGGCGGCGAAGCATGTAGGTGTTGAGTTTCTCGTCACCGCGCCGATCGGCCTGCATCCTCTGATGCGCGACATCGTGCAGTCACGCATCGATCACTGCCTGAAACACGCGACGGGCGAGGTCGGCCCGTGCGACCTGTGCGAAGGGTTGGAGAAAGGATGTGAATTGAGATCAACTCACTGACTCGGTTCATCATCATCACCCATCGGCCTGATTTCCACCGGCTTGTCCAGATGATGATGCAGTTGCGGATCGAGCTCGCGGGCTTCACGTTCCATCTGCCTCTTCTGCTTGATCATGAAGAAGACGTAGATGCAGATGATCACGATGACCGCCGCCAGCAGAACCCACTTCATCACGTGCTGCATCTCTTCGGAGTAATGTTTCAGCTTCTCGATCTGGTCGGAAAAGAAGTAGCCAAGGAAAATGACGATGGGCACACTGATGATCGCGCCCATCGCATCGGCGATGAAGAACCGCCAGGCGGGCATCTTCAGAGCGCCGGCAGTGAAGTAGATCGGAGCGCGGATGAGCGGCGTGAGGCGAGTGATGAAGACGGTTTTGCCGCCGTGCTTGAGCATCGCCGCCTCAGCCATCGCGAGCTTGCGTTCGTTCATGATGTGCTTGAGCAGCGGAATCTTCGGGACGTAAGGCGCAGCCCAGCGGCCCAGGCCGTAGATCACCATGTCACCGCCGACGACGCAGACAAAGACCAGCGGCAGCATCAGCCAGAGCGTCGCGAAGTCCTTGGCGCAGAGCCAGCCCGAGAGAAGCAGGATGATGTCCTCGGGAATGGGAAAGCCCAGCGCAGTGCCCCACACGCACGCGGCAATGCCGAGGTAGGAATAAGCTTTGAGAAAGTCTTCCATCAGCAGATCCGGCTCAGCCGCGGCGATGCTTCGCCAACTCGTTGGAACGATGGGTACGCAAGCCACGATTCTAGTCATTTCGCCCAGGACCGTGATCGCACGAATGCGTCCGCCTCCTGTCGCGTGGTGATGCGGCCTTCCAGTTGCTCGTCGTACACCGCATCGAGTGCCCGTCCGAATCCACGCCCGGGCTTCACGCCGAGGCGGATCAAATCATCACCATTGACCAATGGCTCGGGCGCGACGCCTTCGGCCAGGAGCGGTTGCGATTCCGCTGCGATCATGCGGATGATCGGCACGACCGCAGGCGACCAACCCATCGCCCGCGTCACGGCCCAGGCATGCGGCCAGCAGGCGTGCGCCAATAGTCGCTTGCGTTTCGCCTTCGTCAGTTCGGACCAGTTCATCGTCGCGGGCAGGAGCGAAAGGGATTGCCGCAGAGCATCGCGATGGTGGTTGGGCAGACACAGGGCGCGGCGCCAGCGCGGGACGATTTCGCTGCCGGTTTCGTCGAGGAACGATTGCAGCAGATCGACAATGGGCAGATGCGGCGACAGGTGCCGATCGATCATCCAGCCCGCGAGCATGGCGGGAAACGCGATCGCCTCGCTCCGCTTCAGGCGCGACAAGCCTGCGACCGTCCGCAGCGGAGGCGACGCAGCCGGCTCTTCAAGCACCGGACCATCCAACTCCAGTCGCTGCACAAGGCGCACCGCTCGCAGCGCCGCCGGACCGGTGAACATCGCTTCCACTTCCTGTCCGATGCGTTCGCGGCTGATCATGGAAAGCTTCGCCGCCCGCTTGCGGATCGCCTTGGCCGTGGCGGGATCAAGCCTGAAGCCGAGCCTCGCGGCGAAGCGAACCGCGCGGAGCATGCGCAGATAGTCTTCGCCGAAGCGCGTCTGGGCATCGCCGATGGCGCGGAGGATATGAGCATGAAGGTCAGCGCGGCCGCCGATGTAGTCGATGATGCGAGCTTCGCCGTCGTCCGCGATCGGGTCTTCGAACAGGCCGTTGACGGTGAAGTCGCGGCGGCGGGCGTCGTTCTCGGCGTCGGTGAACTCGACGTTCTTCGGCCGCCTGCCGTCTTCGTAACCCCACTCGGTGCGGAAGGTGGCGACTTCGATCTGGTGAATCCGCCGATGCTGGCGCGTGCGCGGGGCATCGGGTTCATCGCGCTGCTCATCCTCGCTCATCAGATCGCCCAACATGTTCACGAGCACGACGCCGAAGGCCTCGCCCACGAACCGCGCCCGGCGAAAGAGCGAGATCACCTTCTCCGGCAGGGCATCGGTGGCGACGTCGTAATCCTTGGGCGGATGGCCGAGCAGGGCATCACGCACACAGCCGCCCGCGAAATACGCGACGTGCCCCGCCTGGCGCAGGGTCTGCACGACTTCGACGGCCGCCCGACGCAGGCTGGTTTCAAAGAGGCTCACGCGGAGATTGTAGGAAATGCCGGCTCAGTCGGACTTGAGCACATCGCCCGGCTTCATGACATGACCATGCGAGAACTCATCGAACGTCATGATGCGCTTGCCCGGCGTCTGCACTTGCAGCAGCAGGAGCGAACCCTCGCGCACAGCGACGCGCCCTTCGCCGATCACCGTGCCCGGCACCGCACAACCGCAAGACACGCCCGGCTCACTGCGCACACGGCGAAGGAACAGCGGCTGCTCCTTGCCGGTCGCCGTCTGCACCCACTTCACCTGCACACCGGGCCAGGGCGTCAGGCCGTGGATTCGGCAGCGAATCTGGTCAGCCCGTGCGTCGAAGTTGAGAATGCCATCGGTCTTCTTCAGCTTCGGGGCTCGCGTCGCCTGTGTTTCATCCTGCGACAACGGCGTGAGCGTGTTGGACTGATGTTGACCCAACACGCCTTCGATGGCCGCCGGACCCAGCAGTGCAAGGCGATCGTGCAACTCGCCCGCCGTCTCCAGCGGATCAATCGGCGTACTAACAGTTGCATAGACAAGGCCCGCGTCCATCTTCTGGGCCAAAGCGATGACCGAGACGCCGGTCTCCTTCTCACCGTGGATCATGGCCCAGTTGATCGGAGCCGCGCCGCGGTACTTGGGAAGCAGCGAAGCGTGCAGGTTCACGACGAAAGGGCCGAGGGCCGCGATCAACTCAAGGCTCAGCTTCTGCCCGAAGGCGATGACGATGCTCGAGTCCGCCTTGAGCGCCGCAACCTGCGCGACGAAGGCTGACACGTTGGCGTTCTCCACTTTGAACACCGGCAGGCCCGCATCGCTCGCCCACTGACCGATCGGCGTAGGCGTGAGATGCTGCTTGCGGCCGGCGGGGCAATCCGGCTGCGTGATGACGGCCGCGACTTCATGCGAGGCATGAAGGTGCTTGAGCGTAGGCAGACCGAATTCACCGGAACCGAGGAAGATCAGACGCATGGGGAGAGGGTAGCAGCTTTGAAGGAATCAAAGCTTGCGAGGCTACTGTTTGCTACGAGTCGAAAGCCACTGGTGAAAGGAAGATTCAGACTCCCCGCTTCGTCGTCCGGCAAGAAGTCCTTCGATACCGATGTGTTCGTCAAGATCAGGCCATTCGACCGCGTAACCTTCACCGAGCAGTTGCCAGTTGGATCGCTCAGCCGACGACGCATGAAGCAATCGTGGATACCAGGACAACGGCACCACGATCGCGCGACCATCGGCCAGATCGACACGGAGATTCTCACCGTCGACAACAACGTTGACGGCAGAAGGATCCTTATCAAGCACCAAAGTAGTCATGCCACGCCTCGATAAACTGCTCGCGATGCTCCTGAACCAATCTCTCGATCGATTTCAGTTCGTGCGACGAGAATCCTATGTTCTTCGCGAGCGATACTGGATCAATCCAATACTTCACGATACTGGCGTCACGTTTCACGTGGATGTGCATCGGCTCGGGCCGGTCCGAGCTGAAGAACACAAAACTGTACGGCCCTATCCGAAGTACTGTAGGCATCGGCCCTCATCATATCGATTGGATCTACGCCAATATCGGCTTGATCACCTCACCCGCGATATCCGTGAGCCTGAAATCCCGGCCCTGGAAGCGATACGTCAGCTTGCCGTGATCGATGCCGAGCAGGTGCAGGATGGTTGCGTGCAGGTCGTTGATGTGCGTGACGTTCTCGACGGGGTTGTAGCCGAAGTCATCGGTCGCGCCGTAGGTCATGCCGCCCTTGATGCCGCCGCCGCAGAGCCACATGCTCATGGCTTTCATGTGATGGTCGCGCCCGTTGCCCTGCGCCATCGGCGTGCGGCCGAACTCGCCGCCCCAGACGACGAGCGTTTCATCGAGCATGCCGCGACGTTTCAGATCGGTAACCAGCGCGGCCGAGGCCTGATCGACTCTTCCCGCGACGCCCTGGATTGCGCCCTTGATGCCGCCGTGATGATCCCAGCCGCGATGGTAGAGCTGGATGAAGCGCACGCCGCGCTGGGCCATGCGCCGCGCGAGCAGGCAGTTGCTGGCAAAGGAGCCGTCGCCGGGCTTGGCACCGTACATCTCCAGCATTTCCTTGGGTTCCTGCGAGAGGTCCATCAGCTCGGGCACGCTGGTCTGCATCTTGAACGCCATCTCGTACTGGCTGATGCGCGTGGTGATTTCCGGATCATTCACCTTCGCATTGTGCAGGCGGTTGAGCTCGCTGATCGCGGAGACGACATCGTTCTGCTGTTCGTTGGAGACGCCGCCGGGACGAGAAACGTAGAGCACGGGGTCGCCCTTGGAGCGGAACTCGACGCCCTGGAATCGTGAAGGGAGGAAGCCGGAGTGCCACTGGCGCTGGGCGATGGGCTGATCCTGGCCGCCGCCGGAGCTGGTGAGAACGATGAAGCCGGGCAGGTCATCGCACTCGGAGCCGAGTCCGTACCACAGCCACGAGCCCATCGCGGGGCGCCCGGGCACGGAGGAGCCGGTGTTCATGAAGGTGTGAGCCGGGTCGTGGTTGATCGCCTCGGTGTGCAGCGAGCGGATGATACAGAGGTCATCGGCGATCTCGCCGACCTTCGGGAAGATCTCGCAGATTTCCTGGCCGCTCTTGCCGTACTTCTTGAAGCCATGCTGCGGGCCCAGGCAGGTGAGCGCTTTGCCCTGAAGCTGGGCGATGGGCTGACCCTTGGTGAGCGACTCGGGCATCGGCTTGCCGTTCATCTCGGCGAGCTTGGGCTTGTAGTCGAGCGTCTCCAGATGCGAAGGCCCGCCGGCCATGTAAAGCCAGATCACGCGCTTGATCTTCGCCTTGTGATGCAGCGGGTTCACGACCCCAGCCGCTTGCGGCTTCGCACCGTCCGCCCCGCGCGCAGGTGATTGATTCAACAGCGACGCCAGCGCCATCGAGCCGACGGAAAGGCCGCTGCGGCGGAGGAAGGTGCGACGGGCAATATCATCTCGCAGTAATTCTTGCATGCTCATGGGAAATCACTCTCGTGTGATGGACTCGTGCAGGTTCAAAATAACGCGCGACACGCTGCTCCAGGCGGCGAGCTCGGCGGCATCGAGCGAAGCGTCGGCAGGCTTGTCGCCCTCTTTCAAAAGGGCGGCCGCCGCGGCGGCATCGGCGGCGTACTGGGCGCGATGCTTTTCGTACATCGCCAGCAGCACTTTCGACTCGTCGCTCGAAGGCTTGCGTTGCAGGGCCTGATCGAAGGCGTAAGCAAGGCGATCGACAGGCGACTTGCCGCCGTCCTTCATGATGCCCTGTGCGAACGCACGCGAGGCTTCGACGTATGTCGGATCATTCAACATCGCCAGTGCCTGGAGCGGCGTGTTGCTGCGCGGACGGGCACAAACCGCCTCCTCGCGCGACGACGCATCAAACGCCAGCAGGCTCGGCTGAAGGAACGACCGCTGCCACCACGTGTAAAGTCCGCGGCGGTATTGATCGCTCCCCTTGTCGTTCTGCCATTCGCGCTTGGGGAAGTTCAGATGCTGCCAGTATCCGCGCGGCTGATAAGGCTTCACGCTGGGCCCGCCGATCTCACTGGTCAGAAGCCCGCTGACCGCCAGGGCGTTGTCACGGATGAACTCGGCACTCAAGCGGAACCGCCCCTGCCGCGCCAGCCAGTGGTTGAACAGATCACGTTGCATGGCCTGCGGCGTGGCATCCGAAGACTGGCGGTAGGTGCCGGCGGTCGCCATGAGTCTAATCATGTGTTTGACATCGAAGCCCGAGTCCACGAACTCCATCGCCAGCCAGTCGAGCAACTCCGGATGCGTAGGCCAGTCGCCCTGCGAGCCGAAGTCTTCGAGCGTGCGCACCAGGCCTTCGCCGTAGAAAAGCTTCCACAGGCGGTTGACGAAGACACGAGCGACGACGGGGTTTTCCTTCGATACCAGCCAGTTCGACAGGTCCAGACGACTGAGCCGCTTGCCCTCGGCTGCCTTCAGTTCACCGTAGGCACTGGGCACCTGAGGCGACATGACTTCGCCGCTGTCATCGAGCCAGTTGCCTCGCGGCAGAAGACGGACCGTGCGCGGGCTCGTGGCGGTGGTGATCAGCGTCGTCGGCAGCGCCTTGTTCACCGCTTCACGCTGGGCCGCGAGCGATTTCAGCTCGTTGCGCAGCGGCTCAAGCTGCGGTGCGATGGAACGATAATGCGAAGCGATCGCCTCGCGTTCCTTGTCGCTTCGTTTGCCGACTTCCTTTTGAAGTGCCTTGACCACGGCCTCGGGCAGACCCAGGCCGTCGCGGTTCACGCCTGCATCCGCCCAGTAGGCGAGGCCGCCCCACTGCGTAAACGCCATGCCGTTGATCTTGCTCTTGTCGCTCAGGCCGACGTCGGAGAGTTGCACTTCCAGTCGCACCCATTGGCCGGCCTTGGGCAGGTCGCCGAGCTTGCGATGGTTGACGCCGTTGGTGCCGTTGCCGCCGAAGGGAATGTGGTCGCCGCCCCACCAGGCGCGATGCTCCCATGAGCCGTCGTTGAACTGGAGCATGACCTGCTTGGGTGGATTCTTCGGATCAAGATAGATGTAAGCGAAGAACACATCGCCCTTGCCCACATCGATCATCTCTTTCGCGCCGATGACGAAGTGCTGCACGAGCTCGCCCGCTTCCTGCTTGCGGCTGGCGCGGGCGTCGCGCGTCGGGCCCTGCTCCTTGCTGATATAGTCCCATGTGCCGTCCTTGGTGGCGCCCTTGGGAACATCGCGGTCGGCAACCCACGCCATGTCGCTGCGCGTGCCGCCTTCGACCTTCTTCGACAGTTCCGCCTCCCACGTCTTCTGCGCGGCGGCGAGCGATGCGGACGCGTCGCTCATTCGCTTGTTCACATCCGCGATCTTCGCATCCAACTCCGCGATCTTCGCCTGATGCTCCGGCGTGACCACCGGCGTCTGACCTTGGCGACCGACCGGCGTCTCCTGCACATCCGCGAAGAACGCACCGAGACTGTAAAAATCCTTCTGCGGCAGCGGGTCGTACTTGTGATCGTGACACTCACAGCAACCCATCGTCGCGCCGAGCCAGACCGTCGAGGCGTTGCGAACCCGATCCGCCAGGTACTTGGCGGTGTATTCCTTGGCCTGCGCGCCGCCCTCTTCGGTCGTGTTGAGCAGCCGGTTGTAGCCCGAAGCGATCTTCTGTTCCCAATCGGCATCAGGCAGCAGGTCGCCCGCGAACTGCTCCTTCGTGAAGACATCGAACCGCTTGTTGTTGTTGAAGGCGTTGATGACGTAGTCGCGATAAAGCCAGACGTTGCGTTCGTTGTCGCTGTGATAGCCGGCCGAGTCGGCGTAGCGCACGAGATCAAGCCAGTACACCGCCATGCGTTCGCCGAAGTGTTTATCCGCGAGCAGACGATCGACGAGCTTTTCGTACGCATCCGGCGATGTGTCCTTCGCGAAGGCGTCCGCTTCCGCGGCTGTAGGAGGCAGGCCGCGGATGTCGAAGGAGAGACGACGGATCAGCGTGCGGCGATCCGCTTCCTTCGTCGGCCGCAGATTCTGTTCGCGATGCTTGCGAAGAACGAAGTGATCGATCGGGTTGCGGATGAAGTCTTTGGCGACGCCGTCGAGTCCGCTCATGTCAGGCACGGGTGGCTTCACCGGCGTGATGTAGGCCCAGTGCCCTTCCCACTTGGCGCCCTGCTCGATCCACCTCTTCACCAGCGCCTTCTCGCGATCCGAGAGCGGCTTGAGGAAGCTGGAGCCGATCTTCGCCAGCGGCATGCGTTCTTCTTCATCGCTGGAGATGATGCGCTTCCACAGCTCGCTCGCTTCGGGCTTGCCGGGCGTGACGATCGCGCCGCTGTCGAGCTTCTTGAAGACGCCGTCTTCCGTGTCGAGCCGGAGCTTGGCCTTGCGCTTGTTGGCATCAGGCCCGTGGCAGGCGAAGCAGCGGTCCGAGAGGATCGGACGAATGTCGCGGTTGAATTTGATCTCGTCAGGCAGCGGCGCGTCGGCTGCCTCCGCGCAGGGCGCTGCGGAGATCGCCAGCAAAGCGACGAGCACAATCGATAAGGGATTTCGCTTCATTGTCATCTCACCTGTTGAACTTATGTGAACCAGGGTTTCATTATAGAGGAGAAGGGCGGGCCGCCGATCAGGTCGTGGCCGATGCGTCCTTGGCCGGCTCCTCATACCGCAGGGCCAGATACGAGAAACCGCCCTTGGAATCATAGATGGATCGGAGCGAGCCCCAGGGAAAAGTCAGCAGGTGCTGAATCTCAGCCTGTCGCTCCCACTGCTCGAAGCCTTTCATCGGCTCCAGCGGGCGGCCCAGCATTCTCTGGCACCAGGTCTCATGGGCCTTTTTCCGCTCCAGTTCGATCTCGTAATCCCAAGGCTTGTCCTTCGCGGGGTCGTCGAAGTGAAGGGAAAGCTCGGCGGAACACAGCCGACTTTTCTGGAACACGAAGGCGATGGTGAAGGCTTGTCCGAAGATGTGTTTAAGGCCGAGGTTGACGGTGGCGGTGTGCGTGCCTTCGTGATATTTCGCATCCTTCACGAGTTGAAGCTGTTCGAACGCCCATGCGGTCAGGGCCGGATGAATCACTTCACCGGTTTCGTCGATGAGCAGGCAGCCGTCGCGGAGGGTGAGTGAAGGGTCGGACATAACACGGCAAGTTTACTCCACATCGATTCCCTTCACTCCACGCTGAGGAGTTCGATCTCGATCGCCAGTTGCGTGTTCGGCTGTACGCCGCCGAGTTGTTTCACGAGGAGGTCGGCCACCTTCATGTGCAGAAGGGCGAAGCGCCGGCCGCCCTCGCGCATGCCGGACACCGCCACCTCAAGCCCCGCGCCGATGTCGCCGCCGCCCAGCGTACACTTGAGCTCGTGCGTGCTCTTGATATCAACATACTCAGAGTTGAACCGGCGATCGGCGAAAAGGCGATAGCGAACGGCAACCCGTTTGCCCCGCTGCGCAGCCGCGCCGCTGCCGATGATCGCATCCGCGTGATAGTTCACGTAATCCGTCTCCGGCACACCCGCTTGCTCCAACTGCACCGCGAGTCCGGGCACCTTGCCTTGCGGCGGCAGCAGGACATTGCCGCCGCCGATCACCTTCGCATCCTTCAGCGCGAAGGAAGTGACGATGCTGCCGTTCTTCACGCCGATCATCACCGCCTGATCCAGCGCCACGCGGCAGTGATAGATCGTGAAGCCGCCCTCCTCTTCATCGGTGTAATCGAAGACGCAGGCGTCGCCGTCGCGGCCGAGGATATTGACCTGCACCGAGCCGAGCCCCCAGCCGAAGCCGGCATTGCCGCGCAGGACGGTCCTGGGATCAAACGTCAGGCTTGATTCCTCAACTTTGATGAACGTGCCTTTGACGCGCTCCTGCGGTTTCTTGTCAATGCGAGGCTTCGCTTCGAACGGATCAGGGGCGGCAGGCGTCGGCTCCTGCGCGAGGGAAATCCAGACCAGAACGGCGATGATCAACGTGGTTAGTGCGGGTCGCATGAGATTCACTCACGGGTCACTTCATACACCTTGCCATCGAGCACGAGGGTCACCTGCGTACCAAGGGCGAACCACTTGCCCGCGTCCTTGTGCTTGACGAGGAGATCAAAGTATTCATCGGAACCGAACTTCACTTTCACGGGCTTGATGTCCGCGAGCGCCTTGTCGCTGGCGAGGCTGTCGATCCAGGCGGTGCCGTTGAAGTAGAAGGTCCGGCCGGCGACGTACTCGGTGACGTGCAGACCGCCGCGGTATTTGCCATCACCGCCGCCGCCCTCTTCGCTCTTCCGTCCGAACGCATCGGCGAGCGGGCTGCCGGGCCGGGCGTTGGCGATGATGCCGCGACGCGCCGCCTGATCGGCATCGTTCAGGTCCGAAGCGGTGTTCGCCTGCTTGAGTGCTTCGCCCGCCTTGGCGGCGCCGACCGCGCCGTCGCCGCTCTTGTCTTCCTTGAACCGGTCGAATGCCGCGCCCGCCTCTTCTCGCAGTTCGCGATCGCGATTCGCTGAGGGCGGCCTGGAAGGATCGACATGCGATAATCGCGGCGCATTCTGCGGACCCTTCGCCTCATCTTCCAGAATCAGGTAACTCGTGTAAGGCGTGACGATGCCGTACTGCTTGGCCAGCCGCGTGACTTCCTCCTTCACCTCGCCGCTCTCGCCGTGCAGACGAATCTGATCGAGCAGGTAACCCACGCGACGCGTCGCCCACAGTCGCGGCACGAAGGCATTGTCCGTGTCCTTCGACGGGAACGAGACTTCATACGTGAACGTCTTCTTCTTGCCATCGACATAGCCTTCAAGCTGGATGGCCGCGTCGGTCTTCGCGCTCGAGTCCTTGGCGGCGAACCGACCCATGACGATGACCTGATCCCCGCTGAAGACATCAGGCAGCGGCGAAGGGTAGACCTGCGTCACGCGCACATCGCCCTGCACCTTGAACTCGACATTCGCCAGCACCGGGTTGCTGATCTTGCCGAAGAAACTGGAGACTTTCACCTCGATGTCTTCGGTCGGCAGCACATACTGGCTGGCGGCCTTGGTCTCTTCGGTGATCTTGTCCAGCAGGTGCGTGTTGATGTCGGTGCCCACGCCGAAGCTGAAGATGCGCACGGTGTTGTCGCCGACTTGCTTCTTCACCGCAGCCATGATCTGGTTTTCATCGGTGGTGCCGATGGTCGGGCGACCATCGGTGAGGAAAATAATCATCGCCGGCTTGCCTTTGTCGGGCGTGCCGATGGTCTTCACCGCGGCGATGAGGGCTTCTTCGATGGCGGTGCCGCCGATGGGCTTCAAGCTGTCCGCGAACTCGGTGGCCTTGACGCGGGCCGCCTTGTTCACTTCGGTCATGCCGCCAAATAGGCCTTCCGCTTCGGTGGAGAAACGGATCACTTCAAAGCGATCGCCATCATTCAAGTTTTCAATGCAGAACTTCAAAGCGCGACGAGCCTGTTCCATCTTCTCGCCGGCCATGGAGCCGGAAGTGTCGAGCACGAAGACGATGTCCTTTTTCGCAACCTGCTTCTTGGCCACTTTGCCCGGCGAGATGAAGAGCATGAAATGCCCTCCGTCCTTCGAGCCATCGTTGTAAGCGAGCAGGCTCGCCGCGATATCGCCCTTCTGCTGCGGCTGCACGGAGTAGAAAATCTGGAAGTCGGTATCAGGCTTGGCGTTTTTCACTTCCCAGCCGATGACCGCCTGGCCGTCGCCTTTGCGGTTGACTTCGACCTTGTGACTGGGCGAGTAGACGGTTTTGATCGGATGCTGCGAATCGATCGTGCATTTAACCGAGACTTCCTTGATGAGCGAGGAGCTGAACTTCTCCGTGTTGAGCGGATACGTGTAGCCGACGAGGTTGCTGTCGCTCTTGAGGATCTGCGTGTACCGGATCTTGATCTGCTTCTTGCTGTTGGGCTCGATGGGGAAGATGCGGACCTTGAACATGCCTCGGTCGGCATACTCCATCAGCGCGGGGTCTTTCATCTTGCGGACGATGTCGGTGTAGATCGCGCGGGCCTTGTCCGCGTCGAGCAGTTCCGCCTCCTGCTGCTTGCCGTTGATGTCCATCGAGAACTTGTCGATCTCCGCGCCCTTGGGCAGCGGGAAGATGTACTCGCCCTCAAGTCGCGCGTTGTTGGGGTTGAAGAAAACCTGATCGACCTCGGTGACCGCCACCTGGTCCTTGATGGTGATGTTGACGTGGTGATACTCGACCTGAAGCGGGGCGAACGGATACACCCGCGGCTCCGGCCTGGGCCAGGGGCGAGGCGGCACCGGGGGATGCGGGGGATGCGGGGGATGAATGATGATGCGATCCACATCATGCACGACGATGAAACCGTCGGCCTGGGCAACGCCGCTGAACGCGGCAAGGATGAGCAAGGCAACGAGTAGACGGAATGGATTCATAGCAATCTCCGCAAGGAGGCGGGGAATAGGTCGGAGCAACCGATATCAGGTCAGACGCAGCGGGAGCGAGAGTGTTCCCGGTTGTTACAGAGCGGGAAAACAGGCGTTCGGGCACGAGTGGGCCTCGCAGACTCGGCCCGACCGCTAAACGGGGAGGGCATCAATGTTCGTCGTTGCTGCCATCCTTGCGGCCGGTCTTTTTCGCGGATGAACTGCCGGTGTTGTGCCGGTCCATCATGGCGATGAAAATGATGACCACCACCGCGCCGATGACGATGCTGATCGCCGTGCTGCCGTACTCTTTGAATAGATCGACGAACCAGTCCATGCGGGCATTGTAGGGCGCACCGCGAAGAGGGGTAGAAGGTGACTCCTTCTGCCGTGCTTCTCAAAGCAGACGCATGGCACGAGACCGACAGTCAAAACCAAGGGAGCCCCGCGATGAGTCGAAGCCGCACCGCGCTGTCCCGATTCCTTCTGCCAAGCCTGTGGTTGCTCGCCGCCCTCTTCGCGCTGCCGCTCGCATCGGCCTCGACGAAGGCCGACGAAACGCCCACGGAAGATTTCGATCACATCATCACCCTGCGGCGAAAGCTGCTGAACCCTGTGACCCTCGCACCAGTCGAATGCCGACTCGATGAAGCTTTGGTCCGGCTCGCCAATGAAACAGGCGTGATGATTCACGTCGATTGGAAACGGCTGGAGGCGACACTGAAGCCGGAGCAGAAGGTGATGCTCAAGGCGAAGGATGCGGTGGCGATTGAAGTGATTCAGTCGCTGTTCGCCCGCGACGATCACTGGTTGCCGCTGACGGAGACGGGGCTGCACGTGCTGGAAGAGCGCGATCCCGGGCCGTTCGTGACGCGGCGTTATGACTTGAGGCCGCTCATCGGTGCGCGGCAGCCGGTGGACGCGCTTGATGATGTGGAGATCGACCCTGAGTCGGAGATGATGACGCAGCTCGCGGAGTTGGTCGTGGATGTCCTCGGCGACCGCAAGGACTGGATCATTCACGGCGGGCGGCGCTGGCAGATCACCCGCGATGGCACGTGCCTGACGCTGGGCATGACCCTGCGCATGCACGAGGACTGTCTTCGCTTGCTGGGGCAGTTGAGCGCGGGCCGAGGCGGCCTTGATGTCTACCTGGAATGCCAGGCGATGGAGTGGCCTGAAGACGGTCTCAAGCAGGTGCTCAAGGCCTACGACGTTGAAACGAAAGGCAACACCGCGATTGCGACGCCCGATGTCGCGGCGATTCTCAGGCTGAGCACGCAGAAGATGGATCGCGGCCAGTGAACGCCCCTGACCCGAAGCGACAAGGTTGAGGGAGTCGAGCAGGTGAGCTTCCTGCCGCGCATGATCGCCGAGCCGAAGGTGCGGGACAACGGAACGTACGACGGGAAGAAGCCCCTGCTCCGCACGTTCACGCTGCCTGTGGAAGGTCAACCCGAGGCGACGGCGAAGCTCCAGATTCACGATGGCGTCACGCTGCGGGCGTTGCCGAGCATTTCGCGGGATCGCCGGGATGTGCATCTGAGACTAGACATGCGCTATGAAGCACTGAACAACGCGGGCGGCCCGGATGGAAACGCGACAAGTGAACGCTTCGCGATGGCGACGCTGGCGCGGACCGGCATGCCGGACAAAGCCACCCTGCTCATCTGGATGCCGCTGGAGGAGCGGAAGATCATCGGCGTGAAACAGACCTTCGACCCGGCCACCGGAGGCAACGCGCTATCGCTGGTGACCGAGACGATCGTGACGGACAAGGCCCCGGCCCGCGTGCTGGTCCTGCTGGTGAAGCCGACGATCATTCTTCCCAGCGGCGAAGACAGCTACGATCGCCAGAGAAACGCCGCGTTCCCGTGGTAGCGCGGTGCTATCATGTGCCAGCGAGACACGACCATGCTGACAGAAACGCGATTGAAAACCCTGGCCGCGCTGCTCCTATTCGCGCTCATCACCCCCCTCCGCGCTGACGTCACCGCCGGCGACATGGCCGCCCTGAAGGATGATGATTTTGCCAAGCGCGTGGCGGTGACGCGCAAGCTGTTGGCCGATGACACGCTCACGCCGCAGCAGATCGCGCGGGCTTACCAGGCGTCCTCCAGCGCGGAGGCGAAGCATCGGCTCATGACCATCGCCCGGCATCACTTCGTCCGCCGCATGCGCGAACAGGAGTTCGGCAAGGAAGATCCCCAGCGCGGGGCCCTGGGCCTGACCCACGCGCCGATGACCTCGGACCAGATGCCGGAGCTGGGGAAATCAGCCGTGATCGTGAAGCGCACGCTGCCGGGGTTCCCTGCTTACGCGACGCTGGAGGCGGGCGATCTGATCCTGGCGATCGATGGAGAGCCGATTCCGCCGGGGATCACCAGCGATCAGATCACGACGATGTTCGGCGACCGCATCCAGCGCATCGACGCGGGCAAGACCGCTCAGTTCACCATCCTGCGCGATGGCAAGACGCTCGATGTGAACGTCACCACCGCCAGCCACAACGCCCTCAGGTTAATGTACAACACCGGCGGCCTGGAAGACCGCTACCAGCGGGCCTGGCTGGGCTTTCATGATGCGATGACGAAAGAAGAGAAGGAGCGGTGATCTGCTACAATCATTCGCACAAGCCATGAACTCACGACAGACTTCAACTCGCCACTTCTTCTTCGCTGCCGCCCTTCTCGTGGCCGTGCTGCTCGTCCCTTCTCTCGCTGACGCCTGCCCCGGGTGCAAGGAAAACCTGCCTGATGGCGCGAGCGATACCGCCACCGTGGCGCAAGGCTACGCGTGGGCGATCTACCTGATGCTCGGCGTCATGATCACCCTGCTGGGCACCATGGGCGGCGCGGCGTTCTTCATCCTGCGCAAAGCAGCGAAGCGCGGGCAACTTTGAAATAAATGAGACTCCGCCCGTTTAGCGGTCGGGCCGAGTTCGCGAGGCCCACCTGCCGCGGCGCACGACAAAGACAGATCAACATGTAAAAGCTCGTCCACGGGTGGGCCTCGCGGACTCGGCCCGACCGCTAACCGCGATTGCGGGAATCAATCCTGCATATGGCGGTGATGCACGCGCACGATCTTGCCTAAATACTGCGCCAGCAGCGGCGCGATGGCGGCGCAGGTCTTGGTGATCTCTTCGTTGAACGGCTGCGCGCCGTCGCGGAACAGAACCATCACCGCCAGCACTTCGTTTTCCGTCCAGCACGGAACAGCCAGCATGTGACAATCGGTCAGATAGGCTGAGTCATCGCCGATCCACTCGGCGAGCGTGTCGTTGTCGGTGATGTGAATGGCTGTTTCGGATTCACCCGCGCGCGGCGCGACCACATCCGCCAGGTGATTCAGGAGCAGTTCAGGCGAGCCGTCGGCACAGTCGTAGTTGACGTAGCCGCCGAGGGTGAATTCGTCAGCCGTGACGGGCAGAAAGATGGCTGCGTTGGTCGGGCCGACTTTTTCGAGAATGAATTCGAGCGACTGATGCAGGAGTCTTTCAAGATCAAGCTCGTTGCGTACCAGGGCGGCAAACTCGCTGGTCTCCACCACGTTGTGCATCTGGTCGGCCAGTTCCTGATACGCCGTGACCAGATCGTTGCAGAGAATATCCACCTGCTGGGAGACTTCCTCGCGGGCGGCATTTAGCTTTTTGCAGACGCGGCGAAGGCGGCGGACGCGGGCTTCCTTCCGCATTTCCGATTCGCTGCGCACGATCGCCTGCTGCACGCGCTCGTTCAGTTCGCCCAGCACGATGGGCTTGGTGATCAGGTCCGTCGCGCCGGCCCGGATCGCCGCCAGGGCGGATTCAAATGTCGCCAGCTCCGCCATCACGATCGCCTGTGTCGGGCTGTGTTCTTTCACCACGACCTGCGCCAGGCCGAGGCCTGCGCCGCTGGAGATGGTGGGTTCGATAACGACGAGATCGATGTGGCTCTTCTCCAGAACCCTGCGGGCTTCGGGAACGGATGCGACGGGGATCAACTCGATCTGATGTGTGTGGTGTTCGGTGATCGCCGAGGTGAAGGCGTCCCGCGTGCGCGGGTCGTTATCGACCAGCATCACGCGGAAGGGCCTGCGCCGTCTCCTCCTGGCGCGGGCCTTGATTGTCGATTGAATGTTCTCTGTCACAAGACCCTCCAAACAGAGCCGATCGATCAGCAAACTCGCGGGACCGACGCTCTGAATCGCAACTGCCCACTCGTCCTGACTCGCTATCGACCAATCAGCGATGCGAATCGAGTGGCAGGATGACAGTTGCCAGCGTTCCTTCGCCGGCCGTGCTGCGCAGCTCGATCGAGCCGTCGTGCGCGGCGGCGAACTGCCCCGCACGCGGCAGGCCCATGCCTACGCCGCGCCCCGCGGCGCGAGCGCTGAAAAAGGGATCCATCGCGTGCGCCAAGGTGTGTGCATCCATGCCTGAGCCGTCGTCGGTCACCTGGATCACCAGCGCGGATCGCACCGGATCGATGCGTGCGCTCAGATGCACGCCCGTCCTGGGCGAAGCCTGGATCGCGTTGGTAAGCAGTTCGAGAATGATGAGGCGAATCTGCTCGCCATCCACCCAGACGGTGGGCATTTCCTTGCGCACCTGAAGATTGATCGGGCAGTGCAAGTTGCGCGGCAGGCCCTTGCTCAGTCGCTTGACCGTGTCATCCAGCAGCGCGGCGATATCCGTCGGCCGGCGTGTGGCCTTGGGCGGATCAGCATACAGACGAAGCGATGTGATCAGATCACTCAACCGATGAGCCTGCGCCACGATCGTCTGCGCCGCCTTCTGCTCGTCGGAGTTGACAGGCAGCGACTGGGCCAGGAGCTGACTGCGCCCGCTGATGACCGCGAGCGGGTTGTTCATCTCATGAGCCGCGCCGCCGGCCATTTCGCCGAGGCGTGCCATGGATTCGTTTCGCAGCAATCGGTCCTGCGCTTCGGCGAGCGCGTGGTTGGCATCGGCGAGTTGCTCGCCCAGGCGTCGCGCGCCCTCATGCTGGGCGGCCGCGGCGATCGCGGCACCCCAGGTGTTGGTCACCGCGCTGAGCAGTTGCCAGGCGGGGAGCACGGGGCGATCGTGCAGCAGGATCGCGGCGGTGCCCCAGCCGCAGCCCAGAGGCAGCATGCGCACTTGCCTGACATCCACTTCATTGCCCAGATAATCCGCCAGCCACGGAAGAATGCCCATCTGATTGAGCATCGCCGGATGATTCGGATCGAGCGTGGAAAGATCAGGTGCACCGGGCGGCGGGTCGATGACGTGACTGCCCACGACCCGGCCTTCGTGATACGCATTGATCTGCCACTGCCTGCGCGACGCGAGCGGGTAGACCACACCGTAATATCCGGAACCGAGCACGCCGATGGCGCTGTCAATCACCGTGGTGATGACATCTTCAACGCTGCGGCCGGGGGTCGCGCTGTTGTGAAACGCGGCGATGGTTTCGAGCACCTGCTGCTGACGGGTGCAGAGCTGACTGCGCCGCGCCAGGGCGCTGTTCAGCCGGCCGAGCATCTCGTTGGCCTGCTGAATCGCGCGGAGGAAGGAGCCTTGCGAAGGCGTGTCATCGAGGCCGAGGGCGGCTGCGCGGGCGGCGACGAGCTCGTGAAGATCGTGCGTGACGTCATCTACTTTGGCCTGGTCGAGGCTGAGTTGTTCGACGAGCGGCGCGACCTGCTGGCGGAAGGAGAGATTGCCGCTGAAGCCCACGTGTTGCTGGCGCGCGATCAGGTCGGCCAGTGCGATCAGGCCGATCATGCGGCGATGCGGCAGCGGCGGAACCGTTTCGTAACTCGAACCGTGCAGCCAGATGCAATCCTGAATCAGGTGCGGAAGTTCCCACTGCTCGGCGAGGCGTTTGCCGGCCGTGTGGTGATCCATGCCGACGATGCGGCGTTCGAACTGGGCGATGTTGCCCTGGTTGATCTCGACGAGTTCGATAACACGCTGGTAGCTCTTGGGCAGGACGCGTTCGAGGGCGAGCTTGCCGATGTCGTGAACCAGGCCGCAGACGAAGGCGTCGGCCGGCCTCATGGTCTGATCGCCTGGATGGGCGGCAGCGATGCGTTCAGCGGCGACGGCGACGGCCAGCGAGTGGCGCCAGAAGGCGACGTGATCGAAGCAGAATTGCGCGGGCAGGATGTCTTCGCC